>JBBSKY010000077.1:0-10922 GCA_038255915.1 Acidimicrobiales bacterium
CGCAACATCGCCCAGGTCACCACCGCCGTCGCCAAGGGCGACCTCTCCCAGAAGATCACCGTCGAGGCCAGCGGGGAGGTGGCCCAGCTGAAGGACACCATCAACACGATGGTCGACCAGCTGTCGTCGTTCGCCGACGAGGTCACCCGCGTGGCCCGCGAGGTGGGCGTCGAGGGCCGCCTCGGCGGCCAGGCCGACGTGCCCGGCGTCTCCGGCACCTGGAAGGCGCTCACCGACAACGTCAACCAGCTGGCCGGCAACCTCACCGGCCAGGTCCGCAACATCGCCCAGGTCACCACCGCAGTCGCCAACGGCGACCTGTCCCAGAAGATCACCGTGGACGCCCGGGGCGAGATCCTCGAGCTCAAGTCGACGATCAACACCATGGTCGACCAGCTCGGCAGCTTCGCGGATGAGGTCACCCGGGTGGCCCGCGAGGTGGGCACCGAGGGCAAGCTGGGTGGCCAGGCCCAGGTACGTGGCGTCTCCGGGGTCTGGAAGGACCTCACCGACAACGTGAACCAGCTGGCCGGCAACCTCACCGGCCAGGTCCGCAACATCGCCCAGGTCACCACCGCAGTCGCCAAGGGCGACCTGTCCCAGAAGATCACCGTCGACGTGCGGGGCGAGCTGCTCGAGCTCAAGTCGACGATCAACACCATGGTCGACCAGCTGGGCAGCTTCGCCGCCGAGGTCACCCGGGTGGCCCGCGAGGTCGGCACCGAAGGCAAGCTCGGCGGCCAGGCCGACGTGAAGGGCGTGTCGGGCACCTGGAAGGACCTCACCGACTCGGTGAACTCCATGGCCCACAACCTCACCGACCAGGTCCGCAACATCGCCCAGGTCACCACCGCGGTGGCCGGCGGCGACCTCTCGCAGAAGATCACCGTGGACGCCCGCGGCGAGATCCTCCAGCTGAAGAACACCGTGAACACCATGGTCGACCAGCTGGGCAGCTTCGCCGACGAGGTCACCCGGGTGGCCCGCGAGGTGGGCACCGAGGGCAAGCTGGGCGGCCAGGCCGAGGTGAAGGGCGTGTCGGGCACCTGGAAGGACCTCACCGACAACGTCAACCAGCTGGCCGGCAACCTCACCACCCAGGTGCGGGCCATCGCCGAGGTGTCCCGGGCGGTGGCCCTGGGCGACCTGACCCGCAGCATCACCGTCGTCGCCCCCGGCGAGGTGGGCGAGCTGAAGGACACCATCAACCAGATGATCGCCACCCTGGCCGAGACGACCAGGGTCAACACCGACCAGGACTGGCTGAAGACCAACCTGGCCCGGATCGGCGCCCAGCTGCAGGGCCACCGCGACGTGAAGGCGGTGTCCCAGCTGCTCATGTCGAAGCTGACGCCGCTGGTCACCGCCCAGCACGGCGCCTTCTTCCTGGCCGAGTCGAACGGCGGCGGATCGAACGGCGGCGGATCGAACGGCGGCGAGGCGGATGGCGCCGATACCCGCCGGTTCCGCCTGCTGTCCAGCTACGGCTACAAGCATCGCAAGGGCATCGAGAACGCCTGGGCCGAGGGCGAGGGCCTGGTGGGCCAGGCCGCCCTCGAGAAGCAGGTGATCCTGGTCACCGACGCCCCGCCCGACTACATCCGCATCTCGTCGGGTCTCGGCGAGGCTGTCCCCGTCAACATCGTTGTGCTGCCCGTGGTCTTCGAGGACCAGGTGCTGGCCATCATCGAGCTGGCCTCGTTCCGGCCGTTCAGCGAGATCGACCAGGCGTTCCTCGAGCAGATCGTCGAGACCGTGGGCGTGGTCCTCTCGGGGATCATCGCCAACATGCGCACCGAGGAGCTGCTGAAGGAGTCGCAGCGGCTCACCCAGGAGCTGCAGAGCCAGTCCGAGGAGCTGCAGAGCCAGCAGGACGAGCTGCGCAAGACCAACCTCGAGCTGGAGGAGCAGGCCCGCTCGCTGCGGGCCTCGGAGGAGCTGCTGCAGGCCCAGCAGGAGGAGCTGCAGCAGAGCAACGCCGAGCTCGAGGAGAAGGCCCAGCAGCTGGCCGAGCAGAACCGGGCCATCGAGGTGAAGAACGCCGAGATCGAGCTGGCCCGGGTGGCGCTGGAGGAGCGGGCTGAGCAGCTGGCGGTGTCGTCGCTCTACAAGTCGGAGTTCCTGGCCAACATGAGCCACGAGCTGCGGACGCCCCTGAACAGCCTGCTCATCCTGGCCAAGCTGCTGGCCGACAACGTCGAAGGCAACCTCACGGCCAAGCAGGTCGACTTCGCCCACAGCATCCACGGGGCGGGCGCCGACCTGCTCAACCTGATCGGCGACATCCTCGACCTGTCGAAGGTCGAGGCCGGCAAGATGGAGGTGAGCCCGGCACCGGTTGAGCTGGTGGGCCTCGGGCGCGGGGTCGAGCAGCTCTTCCGTCCGCTCGCCGACCAGCGGAGCCTCGAGTTCGAGGTCCTGGTGCATCCGGCGGCGCCGACCGCCATCGTCACCGACGTACAGCGCCTGCAGCAGGTGCTCAACAACATGCTGTCCAACGCCCTGAAGTTCACCACCGAGGGTGCGGTCATCCTGGCCATGGGCGAGCCCGAGCCCGGCGTGCAGCTGATGAGCAGCACGCTGCGCCACGCCGAGCGGGTCGTCGCGTTCTCCGTCACCGACAGCGGCATCGGCATCCCCGAGGACAAGCTGCTCCTGATCTTCGAGGCCTTTCAGCAGGCCGATGGCAGCACCAGCCGCCGCTATGGCGGTACCGGGCTCGGGCTGTCGATCAGCCGGGAGATCGCCCGCCTGCTCGGCGGTGAGATCCACGTCCGCTCCACGGTCGGCGAGGGCAGCACGTTCACCCTGTACCTCCCGGCGGGCCGCACGGCCGGTGAGCTGCCGGCCCGTCCTCATGCGGAGCCGACGGCCGAGGCGGCCGAGACCTGGATGCCGGTGCCGACGCCTCCCGAGGTGGTCAACGCCGCCGACCTGGTCAGCGGGCTGGACGACGACCGCTACGTCCTCCAGGACGGCGACCGGTCCCTGCTCGTGATCAGCAGCGATCCCGAGCTCCGGGGACTGGTGGCCAGCGCCGGACGGGACCGGGGCTTCAAGGTCCTCCTCGGTGAGCGGGGCGACAACGGCCTGGCCCTGGCCCGCGAGTACCGCCCCGACGCCATCGTCCTCGACGGCCAGCTTCCCGGCCTCGACGGCCTGTCGGTGCTCGAGGAGCTCAAGCGGCTCCCCGAGACCCGCCACATCCCCGTCCACCTGTCCGGAACCGGCCAGCGCCAGCCGGCCCTTTCGGCCGGGGCCATCGCCTACCTCGAGAAGCCGGTCACCCCCGACGACCTCGGCACGGCCCTGGGCGAGATGATCCGCTTCCTCGACACGCCGCTGCGGCGGCTCCTGGTCGTCGAGGACGACGACCGTGAGCGGGCCAGCCTCATGGAGCTGGTGGCCGGGGGGGACGTCGAGGTGGTCGGTGCCGCCTCCAGCGACGAGGCCCTGGCCGCTCTGGCCGCCGGCCGGTTCGACTGCATGGTCCTCGACCTCAAATTGCCGAAGACCAGCGGCTTCCAGCTGCTCGAGCAGGTGAAGGGCGACCCCGTCTCGACGGCCATGCCGGTGATCGTCTACACCGGCAAGGACCTGACCCGAAGGGAGGAGACCCGCCTCAAGCGCTACGCCGAGACGATCATCGTGAAGGACGTGCGCTCCCCCGAGCGCCTCCTCGACGAGACGGCCCTGTTCCTGCACCGGGTCGAGTCGCGCATGCCGGCGGAGAAGCGCAGGATGATCCAGCAGCTCCACTCGGCTGACGCCGTCTTCGAGGGCAAGAAGATCCTGATCGTCGACGACGACGTGCGGAACATCTACGCCCTGACCAGCGCATTCGAGGGCCGGGGCATGGACGTGCTGTTCGGCGAGAACGGCCGGGAGGGGATCGAGGCCCTCACCGCCAACCCCGCCATCGACCTGGTGCTGATGGACATCATGATGCCGGAGATGGACGGCTACGAGACGATGCGGGCCATCCGCCTCCTCGAGCCCTTCCGAAAGCTGCCGATCATCGCTCTGACGGCCAAGGCCATGAAGGGCGACCGGGAGGAGTGCATCGCCGCCGGCGCCTCCGACTACATCACCAAGCCGGTCGACGTCGACCAGCTCCTCTCGCTGATGCGGGTGTGGCTCTACCAGTGACGGCGGGGCCCGAGCCGGGGCGGGAGGGGGTGGCTGTCGCCCGGGAGGCCGTCGACCTGGAGGAGGTCGAGGTCGACGCCCTGCTCGACGCGGTGTACCGCTACTACGGCTTCGACTTCCGCCAGTATGCACGCCCGTCCCTGCGCCGCCGCCTCTGGCGCCGGGCCGCCCTGGAGGGGACCAGCACCATCTCCGGGCTTCAGGAGCGCCTCCTCCACGACCGGGCGTGCATGGAGTCGCTGCTCCTCGACCTGTCGATCAACGTCACCGCCATGTTCAGGGACCCGTCGTTCTACGCGGCCTTCCGCCGGACCGTGGTCCCGCTCCTGCGCACCTACCCGTTCATCCGGATCTGGAACGCCGGTTGCTCCACCGGCGAGGAGACCCACTCCCTCGCCATCGTGCTGGCCGAGGAGGGCCTGCTCGGAAGAACCCGGATCTACGCCACGGACATCAACGAGTCGGTCCTGCTGCGGGCCAAGGAGGGTGTCTTTCCGCTCGAGCAGATGAAGGCCTACACCGAGAACTACCAGGCCGCCGGGGGCACCCGGGCCTTCTCCGAGTACTACACCGCCGGCTACGGGGGGGCCCGCTTCGACCGCTCCCTGACCGAGGGCGTGGTCTTCTCCCGCCACAACCTGGTCTCGGATCGCTCCTTCAACGAGTTCCACGCCATCATCTGTCGCAACGTGATGATCTACTTCGACGCCAAGCTGCAGGACCGGGTCCACGATCTGTTCCACGAGAGCCTCGTCCGCTTCGGTCTCCTCAGCCTGGGGCAGAAGGAGAGCATCACCTTCACCAGCCACAGCGCCGACTACGTGGCGCTGGACCAGGCCGACCGCATCTTCCGGAAGGTCCGATGACCCCCGGTCGGCTGGAGCTGGTGGCTGTCGGCTGCTCCTGGGGCGGCCTGGCTGCGGTGACCCGCCTGCTGGAGGCGCTGCCCGCCGCCTTCGACCTGCCCACGGTGATCGTGCAGCACCGCAGCGAGGCCCCGTCGGCGCTGGTCGAGCTGCTGGCCGGCCACACCTCACGACCGGTGGCCGAGCCCGACGACAAGGACCGGGTCCTGGCCAACCACGTCTACGTAGCCCCGCCCGGCTACCACCTCCTGGTCGACCGCCACCGCTTCACGCTGACCACCGAAGGGCCGGTGCGCTACGCCCGCCCGTCGGTCGACGTGCTGTTCGAGTCCGCTGCTGATGCCTACGGGCCGGCGCTGGCGGCGGTCGTGCTCACCGGAGCCAACGATGACGGGGCCCTCGGCCTGGCCCGGGTGTCGGCAGCCGGCGGCCTGGCCCTGGTCCAGGACCCGGCCACCGCCGAGCGGGCCGCCATGCCGTCGGCCGCCCTGGCCGCGGTGCCGACGGCGGTCGTGGGCGACATCGACGAGCTGGCCCGCACCCTCGTGGCCGCCGTTAAGGGACCGGTGGTGCCGTGACCCGCTCCCCTCCGAAGGTCCTCATCGTCGACGACCGCCCGGACAACCTCCTGGTGCTGGAGGCCATCCTCGAGCCGCTGCCCTGCCTGCTGATCCGGGCCGGCTCGGGCCAGGAGGCCCTGCGCTGCCTCCTACACGAGGAGGTGGCCGTCATCCTTCTCGACGTGCAGATGCCGGGCCTCGACGGGTACGAGACGGCCCAGGCCATCAAGGGCCGCGAGCGCACCCGGAGCATCCCGATCATCTTCCTCACCGCCATCGACCGTGAGCTCGACCAGCGCCTGCGGGGCTACGGCACCGGCGCGGTCGACTTCCTGGCCAAGCCCCTCGAGCCCGAGGTGCTCCTGGCCAAGGTTGCCGTCTTCCTCGACCTGCACCAGCAGCGGGCCCTTGTCCAGGAGCAGGCCACCGAGCTGGCCGAGCGCCTGCAGGAGCGTCAGGCCGCCCAGGTCGCCCTGTCCCGCCTCACGGTCGAGCTGCAGCGCTCGAACGCCGACCTCGAGCGGTTCGCAGTGGCCCTGTCCCACGACCTGCGGGAGCCGCTGCAGGTCGGCGCCGGCCTGCTCGAGCTCCTGGCCGACCGCTACGGCGCCGCCCTCGGCCCGGAGGGCCTCGAGCTGGTGGCCGACGCCCGCCAGGGCCTGCGCGACCTCGGTGGCCACGTGGCCGAGGTCCTGGCCCGCACCCGTCCCACCACCGCCAAGCACGCCCCCGTCGACCTCGGGGAGGTCTTCAGCCAGGCCAGGGGGCAGCTGGCCGGCGAGCTGGCGGCCGCCGACCCCACGCTGACCGCCGACCCCCTGCCCAGCGTGAACGGCGACGCCTGGTCGCTCCAGCAGGTCTTCGTCCACATCCTGCAGAGCGCCTTGCGCCGGAGCGAAGGCCCGGCCACCATCCACGTCGGGGTGACCAGGCGGGACGGCTCGTGGGTGATCAGCACCATCGACGACGGCCGGTCGGTGGACGCCGCTGACGGTCCCCGGCTGTTCTCGCTGTTCGGTCGCCCAGACGATCCCGAGGCGGCCGACCCCGGCCTCGCCGTCGCCCGACGGACCGTCGAGGAGCACGGTGGGGAGATCTGGATCGAGCCCGCCCCTGGGCGGGGCTGCGCCGTGTGCTTCAGCCTGCCCTCCACTGACGGCGGTGCGCCGTGAGGGGCCAGCTCCTGGTGGTCGACGACAACCCGGCATACCGACGCTTGGTGCGCCTGGCCCTCGAGGCGGATCCCGCCTTCGAGGTGGTGGCCGAGGTGGCCAACGCGCCGGCGGCCGTCGAGGCCGCCGCCCGCCTCCAGCCGGAGATCGCCCTGGTCGACGTGCTGCTCCCACAAGGCGAGGGCTTCCAGCTGCCCGTCGCGCTGCGGGCCGCCGCCCCGGCCTGCGTCGTGGTGCTCACCTCGGCTCACCCCGAGGGTGACCTCGACGCCATGCGCCAGCTGGGAGGCATCGCCTTCCTGCCCAAGTCGGTGGCGCCGAGCCGGCTGGGACGAGAGCTGTCGGCGCTCGTGGCCGTCGCCGACCCGGGCCTAGGCTCCCTTCCCCGGGCCGAGATCGACCTGCCGCCGTCGCTCGAGAGCCCACGGCTGGCCCGCCGCTTCATCGAGGCGACCCTGGAGGGCTGGGGCTGCGCCGGTCTGCTCGACACCGTGACCCTCCTCGTCAGCGAGGTGGTGGGCAACGCCGTGCGGCACGCCGGCTCAGGGGTCGAGCTCATCGTGCGCCTCGGGCCTGACCGCCTTCGGGTGGAGGTCTCAGACCGCTCGACTCTGGTCCCCCACCGGCGCGAGGCGGCCGAGGGTGACCTCGGTGGCCGGGGCAGCGGGCTGATCGAGCTGCTGGCCGACGCCTGGGGCATCACCGGGCGACCGGACGGCAAGACCGTCTGGTTCGAGCTGGCCGTGCCGGGGACCGACCCGTGAGCGTCGAGCGGCGCGGGCCGGGCCGCCGGAGCACTGACGTGCACCTGGCGCAGGTCGAGGGCGAGCGGGCCCAGCTCGAGGAGGTGCTCATCGAGCTGGCCGGCGCGCTGGCCGAGTCCGAGCCCGCGCAGCTCATTCGACGCCTGGTCGAGGCGGCCCGCAAGGTGGCCGGCGGCACCTTCGCCCTGTTCCTGCCGGACGATGCCGCCGGCCGACTCGTCGACGTCAGCGACAGCGTGCACCCCGGCTTCGCCACGGCCCCGGAGATCGGCCAGGCCCCGCTCCTGGCTGCAGCCGTGGATGGCATGGAGGTGCTGGTCATCGACGACCTGCTGCGCTGGGCCCATGACGCGGCCGCCCAGCAGCCCTACGGCCAGCTGGAGGGCGGGGGCGTCGTGCGGTCGTGGCTGGTGCTGCCCGTGCGCAACGAGACCGGGGGCAGCCACGGTGCCCTGGTCCTCGGCCACCCCGCGCCCCTCCGCTTCGACCATCGTCGGGAGCGCCTCGCCCGCGGGCTCACCCAACACCTGGCCGGGGCGCTCGACCGGGCCGTCGAGCAGCACGAGCGGGGCCGGGTGGCCCGGGTGCTCCAGGAGACGCTGCTCCCTCCCCTGCTGCCCGTCGTCCCGGGGGTCGACCTGTCGGCCCGCTACCGGGCCACGGGGGTCGGCAACCTCGTGGGGGGCGACTTCTACGACGTCTTCGAGGTCGGCAACGGGGTCTGGGCCGTGGTGCTGGGCGATGTCAGCGGCTTCGGCCCGGAGGCGGCAGCCATCACCGGACAGGCCCGCTACACGGTGCGGGCCGTGGCCCGCGACGAGCCGACGCCGAGCGGTGTCCTGCGGCGGCTGAACGAGGCCATCGGGGGCCGCACCGACGACCGCTTCTGCACCGCGGTGTACCTGCGCCTGCGGCCCTCCGGGACCGCCGTTGCGGTGGAGCTCTCGCGGGGCGGCCACCCCCCGCCACTGCTACTCCGTGACACGGGCGAGGTCGAGTCGCTCGACGGCGCCGCCGGCATGCCGATGGGCATGTTCCCCGACGCCGAGGTCTCCGACCTGCCGTGCACCCTGGAGGCCGGTGACGCCATCGTGCTCTACACCGACGGGGTCATCGAGGCCCGCAACGCCTCTGGTGAGCAGTTCGGCCAGGAGCGCCTCGAGGAGCTCCTGCGCAGCTGCAGCGGCCGGACCGCCGACGGCATCGCCCGTCGCATCGAGCTGGCCGCCATGGACTTCCAGGGCGACACCGCCAGCGACGACGTGGCCATCGTCGTCGCCCGGGCCCTGCCGGCCCCCACCAACGACGGCGTGGCCGCAACAGCCTTCATCAGCGGCTCGTAGCGGCGGCGGCGAGCGATCACGACGAGATTGACCGACAAGAGAAGATGCGGCCGGGTTTTCAGGCCCGGCTGACCGCCGGCGGCCAGGCCGCCTTCAGCTTGCGCCAGGTCTCCGACAGGGGCTCGGGCAGGACGCGGGTGGAGGCGACGGTGGTCATGAAGTTGGTGTCGCCGTCCCAGCGGGGCAGGACGTGGACGTGGAGGTGGCCGGGGATGCCGGCGCCGGCGGCCCGACCCAGGTTGGCGCCCACGTTGATCCCCCCGGGGTCGTAGGCGGCCGTGACGGCCTCGACCCCGGCGTGGACGGCGTCCCACAGGGCGGCCCGCTCCGGGCCCACCACCTCGGTGAGGTCGCCGACGTGGCGAGCCGGCAGCACCAGGAGGTGGCCGCTGCCGTAGGGGTAGGCGTTGAGGAGCACGGCCACGGTGGGCGACCGCCACACGATGAGGCTCCTCTCCTCGGGGAGCCCGGAGGCCAGAAGGTCGCAGAAGACGCACCCGTCCGGCCCCGACGCCGCCTCCTCCCCGGTCGACTCCAGGTACGCCGCCCGCCACCCCGCCCACAGCCGGTCCATCAGCCGGGCATGGCCGCTTCGACACCGAGGCGCTGCACGAACGCCTCGAGGTCGATGCCCTTCTCGGGCCGCTCGCCGCCCCGCACGTTGTCGGCCACGGTGCCGGCGGCCACGTCCTCGCCACCCACCACCACGATGTGCGGCACCTTGGCCAGCTTGGCCTTGCGGATGCGGGCGCCCAGCTGCTCGTCGGCCTCGGACAGCTCGACCCGGAAGCCCTCGGCCACCAGGCGCTCGACCACCTGGCCCGCCCACGCCTGGTGGTCGGAGCTGACGGGGCAGACCGTCACCTGCACCGGCGACAGCCAGGTGGGCAGGGCCCCGGCGTAGTGCTCGAGCAGGATCCCGAAGAAACGTTCCACCGAGCCGAACAGGGCCCGGTGGATGACCTGCGGCCGCTGGCGGGTTCCGTCGGCGGCCATGTACTCCAGGTCGAAGCGCTCGGGCAGCTGGAAGTCGACCTGGAGGGTGGACAGCTGCCACTTGCGGCCGATGGCGTCGCGCACGTGCATGTCGATCTTCGGGGCGTAGAAGGCGGCCTCACCGGGCGACACCACGTAGTCGAGGCCGGCGGTCTTGAGTGCCTCCTCGAGGGCGGCCTCGGCCACGTCCCACTGCTCGGGGGTGCCCACCATCTTGGTGGGGTTGCGGGTCGACAGCTCGGCCTGGAAGTCCTCCAGCCCGAAGCCCCGCAGGAGACGCAGGACGAAGGCCAGCAGCGAGGCCAGCTCGTCCTGCAGCTGCTCGGGCGTGCAGAAGATGTGGCTGTCGTCCTGGGTGATGCCCCGCACCCGGGTGAGGCCGTGGATCTGGCCTGAGCGCTCGAAGCGGTAGACGGTGCCGAACTCGAACAGGCGCAGCGGCAGCTCGCGGTAGCTCTTCTGGCGGGCCGAGTAGATGAGCATGTGACCTGGGCAGTTCATGGGCTTGGGGTAGTAGGTGGCCCCCTCCATCTCCATGGGGGGGTACATGCCGTCGGCGTACCAGTCGAGGTGGCCCGACCGCTCGAACAGGGTCGACTTGGCCAGGTGGGGCGTGGCCACGAAGGAGTAGCCGGCCCGCTCGTGCTCGCGGCGGCTGTAGTCCTCCATCAGCTTGCGGATCAGGCCGCCCTTGGGGTGGAAGACGGGCAGGCCGCCACCGATCTCGGAGGGGAAGGAGAACAGGTCGAGCTCGGCCCCCAGCCTGCGGTGGTCGCGCTTCTCGGCCTCCTCCAGCCGGTGAAGGTGCTCGGCCAAGGCCTTCTTCGACTCCCACGCCGTGCCGTAGATGCGTTGCAGCTGACGGTTCTTCTCGTCGCCCCGCCAGTAGGCGCCGGCGATCCGAAGCAGCCTGAAGTGGCCCAGGTGGCGGCCGGTGTGCTCGACGTGGGGGCCCCGGCAGAGGTCGATGAACCGGGGCGGGTTGGCGTAGGTGGTGACCCGGCCGGTGTCGGTGCCCGACATCGGGTCCTCGGCCCCGTCGATGATCTCCAGCTTCAGCGGATGGGTGGCA
>JBBSKY010000078.1:0-10618 GCA_038255915.1 Acidimicrobiales bacterium
GCTTGACTCAGGAAACTCACGGGGTCACCATCGTGCCGATGCCGGCCTCGGTGAACAGCTCGAGGAGCAGGACGTGGGGCACCCGACCGTCGAGAACGTGGGCGGCAGCCACCCCGTTGCGCACGGCGTGCAGGCACGACTCGGCCTTGGGGGCCATCCCGCCGGCTAGGGCGCCGGACTGCAGGAGGAGGTCGAGGTCGTCGGCCCGCAGGTGGCTCTGGCGGGTGGAGGGGTCGGCGGCCTCCGATCGGATCCCCTCGACGTTGGTGAGGTGGATCAGCTTCTCGGCGCCCAGGGCGGCGGCGATGGCGGCCGCCGCGGTGTCGGCGTTCACGTTGTAGGCGTTGCCCTCGTCGTCGGTGCCGATGGTGGCCACGACCGGCACCAGCTGCTCGGCCAGCAGCTTGTCGAGCAGGGTGGTGTCGACGCTGCGCACGTCGCCGACGTAGCCGAGCGCCGGGTCGCGGGCGGTGACCCGCAGGAAGGCGCCGTCCTCGCCGCTGATGCCCACGGCTACCGGGGCCTTGGTGTTCACGGCGCTGACGATGTCCTTGTTGACCTTGCCGACCAGCACCATGCGGGCCACCTCCAGGGTCTCCCGGTCGGTGACCCGCAGCCCCTCACGGAACTGGGGGACCATCCCGAGGCGCTGGAGCATGGCGCTGATCTGGGGGCCGCCTCCGTGCACCACGACGGGCCGCAGGCCGACCGAGTGCATGAGGACGATGTCGTTGGCGAACACCTCGAGCGGGTCGCCGAGGGCGTCGTTGAGGGCGTTCCCCCCGTACTTCACAACGATGGTGCTGCCGGCGAAGCGACGCAGGTAGGGCAGCGCCTCGACCAGGACCTCGGCGGCGTCCTCGGGGGAGGTCGTCATGAGGTGCCCATGTTCTCGTCAACGTAGGCGTGGGTCAGGTCGTTGGTGAGCAGGAACCACGACGCCGAGCCCACGCCGAGGTGGCAGGTGACGGTGAGGAACCGGCCGGCCATGTGGGCGGCGACGGCCGCCCGGTCGTGGTCGACCTCGACGGCGCCCCGGCTCACGACCTCATCCCCGTAGGCGATGGTGAGCGCCTCGAGGTCGAGGGCGACCTCGGCCGTGCCCAGCTCGGACAGGACCCGGCCCCAGTAGGGGTCCTGGCCGTACCACGAGCACTTCACCAGCTGGCTCTGCGCCACCTTGCGGGCGGCGGCGGCGGCCTCCTCCTCGGTGGCAGCACCCTCCACCCGGACCCGCACGACCTTGGTGGCGCCCTCGGCGTCCTCGCACATCTGGCGGGCCAGGCTGGTGGCCACCTCGGTGAGCAGCCCGGTGACCAGCGCCTCATCGGCCGGCCCGGCCCTGCCGCTGGCCAGCACGATGACGGTGTCGTTGGTGCTCGTGCAGCCATCGACGGTGAGCCGGTTGAAGCTGACGTCGACGGCGGCCTGGAGTGAGCGCTGGAGAGCGGCGGTCCCCACCTCGGCGTCGATCGTGAGCACGGCCAGCATGGTGGCCATGTTCGGGGCCAGCATGGCCGCCCCCTTGGCCATTCCCCCGGCGATGGTGCCCGAGGCTGTGGCCGCCGCCTCCTTGGGCACGGTGTCGGTGGTCATGATCGCCTGGGCCGCCTCGGCCCCGCCGTCGGCCCGGCGCCGGGCCAGGACCGCCGGCACGCCGGCCTGGAAGGGCTCGGAGCCGAGCAGGATGCCGATGAGCCCGGTGCTGCAGACCAGCACGTGCTCCGGGTCACAGCCCAGCCCGGCAGCCACCAGGGCGCACATCTTCTCGGCCACCGCCATCCCGGCCGGGCCCGTGGCCGCGTTGGCGTTCCCGCTGTTCAGCACCACGGCCGCGGCCCGTCCGCCGGTGGCGGCGAGGTGGGCCCGGCTGACCTGCACCGGAGCGGCGCACGCCAGGTTCTGGGTGAAGACCGCGGCGGCGGTGACCGGCCGGCCATCGTCGGTGGCCACGAGCGACAGGTCAGGATCGCCCGAGGCCTTGATGCCGGCGGCCACGCCGGCGGCGACGAACCCGAGTGGTGAGGTGACGCTCATGGGGTGGCTCCTCTCTCCACGCTGACCCGTCCATCCGGCTGACGGCCCCCCACGGGCCCCGCCAGACGCTGCCCGTCGCCTCGCTGGACTGACGAGGACCGCAGGGGCGAGCGCAGCGAGCCCCGGGGACCGCAGGAGGGAAGCGAGGCGGAAAGGGCGGCAGCTGGTGGGGATGTCACGGCGTGAGTCCTGTGGTCGGGAGGCCGAGGGTCTCGTCGAGGCCGAGGGCGAGGTTGGCGCACTGCAACGCCTGGCCGCTGGCGCCCTTCATCAGGTTGTCGAGGGCGGCGATGGCCACCAGCCAGCCGGTGCGGGGGTCGACGCGGGCGGTGAGGTGGCAGGTGTTCGAGCCGAGGGTGGCCTTGGTCGAGGGCGAACGCTCGGAGACCACGACGAAGGGCTCCTCCGCGTAGGCGGCGACCAGCACGTCGAGCGCGGCTTCGGTGGTGAGCCCTGGGGCGGTGGGGCGGGCGTAGACGGTGGCCAGGATCCCCCGGTTGGTGGGGGCCAGGTGGGGGGTGAACAGCACCTGGGCCCCGGTGGCCTGCTCGATCTCGGGCGTGTGGCGGTGGGTGAGGAGGCCGTAGGCCGAGAGGTCCTCATCGACGGCGCAGAAGTGCAGGTTGGCCTTCGGGACCCGGCCGGCGCCGCTGGCCCCGCTGTAGGCGTCGACCACCACCCCGGTGGGCTCAACGAGGCCGGCCCGGACGAACGGCGCCAGCGCCAGGCTGCTGGCGGTGACGTAGCAGCCGGGGGCGGCCACCAGGCGGGCTCCCCGTAGCGGCTCGCGGAACAGCTCGGGGAGGCCGTAGGCGGCCTCGGCCAGCAGGTCGGGGTGGGGGTGGTCCTGGCCGTACCAGACCGGATAGGCGGCGGCGTCGCGCAGGCGGAAGTCGGCCCCGAGGTCGACGACGTGGCCGACCCGGCCCAGCACGCCTGGGACCAGATGGCTGCTGGCCCCGTGGGGCAGGGCGCAGAAGACCAGATCGAGGCCGTCGACCGACTCGACATCGATGGAGCCGAAGCGCAGTCCCCGGTAGGCGGCAGCCAGGCCGGGGGCCACCTCCGCCACCAGGTTCCCGGCGTTGGAGTCGGCCCCGACGTGGGCGACATCGAGGGCGGGATGGCCGGCGAGCAGGCGCAGCAGCTCGACGCCGGTGTAGCCCGACGCCCCCAGGATCCCCACGCGCAAGGCCACGCCGGCACCCTACCTCGGCGATTCATGAACCTGCATCATGATTCACCCAGCGGCCCTTCGGGGAGGACCGGCGACCCCGTCGTCCACCGCAAATCCCCAGGTACCGGCTCTTCCGCTGCACAGCCGGCCCGGTCCATGCTGGCCCCATGAGCTTCGAAGTCGTGCTGAGCGACGACAGCGTCGAGGAGGTCGAGCACGCCGACTCGTTCCAGCAGGAGGGTCCGATGACCACGTTCTTCGGCACCGACGGGCGCCGGGGCACGCTCGACTGCTGGAGCGTGAAGGTGGCGTCGTACCGCACCGACCGCATCGTCAAGATCCGCCGCCGCGGCGGCCTGGCCGGAAGCGCTAGACCTCTGGCCTCGTGAAGATCGCCGTCGCCTCCGACCATGCCGGGTACGCCCTCAAGCAGCAGGTGGCCGACCACCTGCGGGGCCTCGACCACGAGAT
The DNA here is from genome assembly GCA_038255915.1 of Acidimicrobiales bacterium. GTDB lineage: Bacteria > Actinomycetota > Acidimicrobiia > Acidimicrobiales > JAUJNH01 > JAUJNH01. The sequence continues at coordinate 3,686 of JBBSKY010000078.1, forward strand.
CCTCGATCTCGGCACCGACTCGGAGGCGTCGGTCGACTACCCGCCCTTCTGCGCGGCGGCCGCCCGGGCGGCGGTGAACGGCGACGTCGAGCTGGCCTTCGTCTTCGGGGGCAGCGGCAACGGCGAGCAGATGGCGGCCAACAAGGTGCACGGGTGCAGGGCCGCCCTGTGCCACGACGAGTTCACCGCCCGCATGGCCCGCCTCCACAACGACGCCAACGTCTGCTCGATGGGCTCGCGGGTCACCGGCCCGGGTGTGGCCCTGGTCATCGCCGAGGTCTTCGTCTCCACCGAGTTCGAAGGCGGCCGCCACCAGAACCGCCTCGACCTCCTCACGGTGATCGAGGACGAGGAAGCCCCCCGCTCCTGACGGCTCAGCGCAGGGTCGCTCCTTGGGCGGTGACGGCGTCGATGCAGGACTGGCGGGCGGCGCCGACCTCGGTGTCGGTGAGGGTGTGGTCGAGGGCGGTGAAGCGGAGGCGGAAGGCAAGGCTGCGGGAGCCGTCGGCCACGCCCGGGCCCCGGTAGGTGTCGAACAGGGCGATGCGCTCGAGGAGGGCGCCGGCCGCGGCCCGCAGGGTGGCCTCGACGTCGGCGGCGGGGACGGCGTCGGGTACGGAAAAGGCGAGGTCGACCTCGCTGCTCGGGAAGCGGCTGACGGGCCGGGCCTCCTCGGGGCGGCGGGGCTCGGCCAGCAGGAGGTTCAGGTCGACCTCGAGCACGCCCACCCGGCCGTTGATGCCGAGGCCGACGAGCACCTCAGGTTCGATCTCGCCGACCACCCCGAGCGGCGCGCCCGCAGCGCCGGAGACGGTGGCCGTGCGGGTGGGGTGGAGGCCGGCGTGATCGGACGTGGCCACTAGCCTGGGGCCGTCGAGGCGCAGGGCGGCGGCCAGGGCCCACCACAGCCGGGTGGCGGTGGTGGCGTCGGCCCCTGCTCCGGCCAGGAGCACCGTCAGCACCTCGGTCTCCACCGGCAGCCAGCGCTCGGCCTCGACCCGTTCGACCGGGCGGGTGCCATCGGAAGGTGAGAAGACCGTCCCGACCTCGAAGATGTGGACGCGGTCCAGGCGGCGGTCGAGGTTGAAGCCCACCGCGGCCAGCAGCCCGGGACGCAGCGACCGGCGCAGGATCGACTCCTCCTTGGCCAACGGGTCGACGGCCCGCAGGGCGCCGTCCTCGAGGGCGGGCAGGCCGCTGCGCTGGTGGTCGCCGGGGCCGAGCAGCAGCCCGCTGGCCGCCTCGGTGCAGCCGAGGCCGACGAGGATCTCGCGGACCTGGCGGCGGGCCCGCTGATGGGGCGACAGCCCCCCGACCAGAGGCGAGCGGGGCACGGTGCGGGCGATGGCCGAGTAGGACAGGTGGCGGGCCACCTCCTCGATGACGTCCACCTCCTGCTCGGCGTCGAGGCGGAAGCTGGGCGGGGTGACCTGCTGGACGCCGGGCTCCCTGGGCGCCACCGAGAAACCGATCGGGGCGAGGAGGCCGGCGATCCGCTCGTCGTCGAGGTCGGTGCCGAGAAGGGCGTTCACCCGGGCCGTGCGCAGGGCGATGGTGGGCCGCACGGGAACGTGGTCGGCCGACTCGACGACGGTGGCCGCGGTGACCTTGGCCCCGCTGACCTCGGCGGCGAGCTGGGCGTAGCGGGCCATAGCCGCCTCGATGCCGAGAGGGTCGACGCCGCGCTCGAAGCGGGCCGAGGCCTCGCTGCGCAGGCCCAGCCGCTTGGAGGTCTTGGCGATGGTGAGCCGGTCGAAGTGGGCGGCCTCGAGCAGGACCCGGGTGGTGCCGTCGTGGACCTCGGACGAGGCCCCGCCCATGATCCCGGCGATGCCGACCGGAGTGCCGGTGGCGTCGGTGATGACCACGTCGGGGCTGGGGCCGCCGCCGAGGTGGCGCTCGGCGTCGTCGAGGGTGGTGAGGGCCTCGCCCGGCCCGGCGACCCGCACGCCCAGCCCGCCGCCGGGGAGCCGCTCGAGGTCGTAGGGGTGGGTGGGCTGGCCCAGCTCGAGCATGACGTAGTTGGAGATGTCGACCAGGTTGGAGATGGGCCGCATCCCGGCCAGGGTGAGACGGCGGGCCAGCCACCCCGGGCTAGGCCCGATCGCCGCCCCCTCGAGGACGGCCACGCCGAAGCGGGGGGCCAGGTCGGGGCAGGCCACCTCCGGCACCGAGGCCGGCAGGGGGAGATCGGTGCCGAGGGGCGGCGTGGCGGGCAGGGCGAAGGGCAGGCCGAGGCGGGCGGCGGCGTCGCGGGCGATGCCGGCGATGCAGCTGGCGTCAGGCCGGTTGGTCTCGATGGCCAGGTCGTAGACCACGTCGGGCTCGATGCCCAGGGCGGCGGCGAAGGGCTGGCCGGGGGCGCCGAGGTCGTCGTCCAGCACCAGAATCCCCTCGGCGTCGTCGCCCAGGCCGATCTCCACGGCCGAGCAGATCATCCCGTTCGACTCGACGCCGAAGACCTTGCGCACGGCGATGCGGAAGTCGCCCGGCAGGACGGCGCCCACCACGGCCACCGGCACCAGCTGGCCGGCGGCGACGTTGGCCGCCCCGCACACGATCTGGACGTCGTGGCCGTGCTCGTCGCCCAGGTCGACCCGGGTGCGCCGGACCCGCGCCCCCTCGATGGCGGTGACCTCGAGCACCCGGCCGAGGACGACGCCCTCAAGCCCCTCCCCCACCCGTTCCACGCCCTCGACCACCATGCCCAGATCGTCGAACACCCGCCCCAGCTCGGCCGGATCGAGGTCGAAGGGCGCGAAGTCCCGCAGCCAGGACAGGGGGGCCCGCATGGCCTGAGGAGGCTAGCGGCGGACCCGAACGTGCCTCTGAGCCTCGGCCAGCCCTCAGAACTGGGTGGTGAACCTCAGGTCATTGTCAAGGAGGATGCGCATGTCGGGGATGGCGTGGAAGACCTGGGCCAGGCGGTCGATGCCGAAGCCGAAGGCGAAGCCTGCGTAGGTCTCGGGGTCGATGTCGCAGGCCCGGAGGACGTTGGGATGGACCATGCCGCAGCCGCCCAGCTCGATCCAGCCCGTCTGGCTGCAGGTGCGGCAGCCGCCGCCTCGGCAGATGGGGCAGGTGATCTCGTACTCGGCCGACGGCTCGGTGAAGGGGAAGCTGGCCGGCCGCAGGCGTGAGGTGATGTCGGGGCCGAAGAAGGCGTGGGTGAACGACTCGATGATGCCGGCCAGGTCGCCGAAGGTGATCCCCCGGTCCACGACCAGGCCCTCGATCTGGTTGAAAGTGGGCAGGTGGCGGGCGTCGGGGGTGTCCTTGCGGTACACCGGGCCCGGCATGACCGCGAAGATGGGCGGCGGCCGGGAGGTCATCAGCCGCACTTGCACCGGGGAGGTGTGGGGGCGCAGCAGGATGCTCTCGGGCTCGCCGACATCGAAGTAGAGGGTGTCGAAGCCGCTGCGGGCGGGATGGCCGACCGGGATGTTGAGGGCCTCGAAGTTGTGCCAGTCGGTCTCGACCAGCGGCCCCTCGGCTACCTCGAAGCCCATGCCGACGAACACGTCCTCGAGCCGGTCGCGGGTCTGGGTGACGACGGTGAGGTGGCCGCGGGCCAACACCTCAGGTGCCACCTCGGTGAGGTCGAGGCGGTCGGCGGCCAGGCGGACCAGGCGCTCCTCGGCGGCCAGGTCGGCCCGGCGGGCCTCGACCTGGGCTACGACCGTGGTGCGGGCTTCGTTGATGGCGGCTCCGGCCGCTTTGCGCTCCTCGGGGGCCATCTGGCCGAGGGTGCGGTTGAGGCCGGGGATGCGGCCCTTCTTCCCGATCAGGTCGGCCTCGACGGCCCGCAGCCCCTCGAGGGTGGTCGCCGCCACCACCAAGGTTCCCGCCTCGGCGACCAGGGCATCCAGACCGGGGACGCTGGTGTCAGCCACGGGCGAGGATCTCCTCGAGCTCGACGAGGGGGAGGGTGAAGGTGAAGGTGGTGCCCCGGCCCATGGTTGAGCTGGCGGTGAGGCGGCCGCCGTGGGCCTCGACCAGGCCCCGGCTGATCCACAGGCCAAGGCCGGTGCCGGTGGGCTTGGACAGGTCCCGGCGGAAGAACTTGCGGAACACCTGGGGCAGGTCGGCGGCGGTGATGCCCTCGCCCTGGTCGGCCACCGAGACGAGCAGGCAGCCCTCGCCCAGCTCCACCTCGATGCGCAACCCCGTGGGCGAGGCGTACTTGCAGGCGTTCTCGACCAGGTTGGTGAGCACCTGCTCGACCTTGTCGGGGTCGGCGTACACCTTGGGGACCTCCTCGCCGACGACGATCGTGGCGTCGAGGGCCGGCTGGTCCATGGTGACCTTCTCCACGACCAGGGCGGCGACCTCCCGCACGTCGACCAGCTGGCGGCGCAGGACGAGCCGGCCCAGCTCGAGCCGCGAGATGTCGAGCAGCTCGGTGATGAGGCGGGTGACCCGGTCGGCGTCGTGGTTGACCTGCTCCAGCATCATCTTCTTCTGGTCGTCCTTCAGCCGGTCCCACCGGTTGAGCAGCAGCGAGGTGTACCCCTTGACCGAGGTGAGGGGGCTGCGCAGCTCGTGGCTGACCGTGCTGACGATCTCGATCGGGTTGACGACCGGGTGCGTGCGGCGGGGCGGCGGCCGCAGGGACAGCAGGACTCCGAGGAGGCGACCGTCCTCGCCCCGCAGGTAGGAGCCGGCGACCTGGACGGTGCGGTCGCCTTCGGGGGTGCGCAGGACCACGGGCTGGTCGACGATGGCGGTGACGCTGCGCAGGTGGGCGGAGGCGGGGAGGCCGTGCTCGCACAGAACCTGGCCGGTGAGGGTCCGGGGCTGGCACACTTCGCTGAGGGTGCGACCGAGGGGATCGCCGCCCAGGAGCCGGCGGGCCACGGCGTTGGCCTCGACGACCACCGAGGCGGGATCGAGCTGGACGACGCCGTCGGGCAGCTCGTCGTAGCGGTTCATCTGGGCTGCGCCCCGGCCCGCCGCTGGCGGGCGGCCTCGTAGACCAGGACGGTGGCCGCCATCCCCACGTTGAGGCTCTCGGACCGACCCTCGATCGGGATGCTCACCACGCCGTCGAGGCTGGCTCCGACCTCGGGGGGCAGCCCGGAGGCCTCGTTGCCGACCACCAGGGCCACGGGGCCGGTGAGGTCGGTGGCCCACAGCGAGCTGCCGGCACGGGCCGAGGCGCCCAGCCGCCGCACACCCCACGTGCCCAGCTGGCCCAGCACCTGCACCGTGTTGCCTCCGAGGACGAGGGGGACGTGGAAGAGCGCTCCGGCCGAGGCCCGAACGCACTTCGGGTTGTACGGGTCCACCGTTCCGTCCGGGCAGATTACCCCCTGGACCCCGGCGGCCTCGGCCGATCGCAGCACGGTGCCCAGATTGCCCGGGTCGCGGACGTCGGTGCACACCACGAGCACCCCGTCCCGGGCCAGCTGGTCGAGGGGCCGGTCGAGGAGAGGGACGACGGCCAGAACGGGCTGGGGGGTAACGGTGCCAGCCACCCGCCCGAGCACCCCGGGGGCCAGCTGTTCGACAGGGCAGCCGGCGGCCAGGGCCCGCTCGACCAGGGCCTGCTCGGCAGGCCCGACCGCGGCGAGGTCGACGAACAGCGCCTCGATCCCGCAGGGGGCGGCCAGCGCCTCGCCGACGACCTTGGCGCCCTCGGCGACGAAGGCGCGGTCGTCCTGGCGGGCGCTGCGGCGCCCCAGGAGGCGCCGCAGCCGCTGGACCTTCGGGTGCTTGTAGTCGAGCGCCGCCAGCGATCAGGCGCCCTTGGCCAGCTCGCAGAGCCGACCGAAGGCGGCGTCGTCGGTGACGGCCAGGTCGGCCAGCACCTTGCGGTCGACCTCGACCCCGGCCACCTTCAGGCCGGCGATGAGCCGGCTGTAGGAGATGTCGTGGGTGCGGGCGCCAGCGTTGATGCGCTGGATCCAGAGCTTGCGGAAGTCGCCCTTGCGGGCCCGCCGGTCACGGAAGGCGTAGTTGCCGGCGTGGAGGACGGCCTCGTTGGCAGACTTGAAGGACCGGCTGCGGTTGCCGTAGTAGCCCTTCGCCTGCTCGAGGACGGCCTTGTGATGCTTCTTGGCATTGATGCCGCGCTTCACCCGAGCCATGGGAGCGCTCCTTTCTGAGGGGGACGGAGGAGTTCGTTCGGGATCAGCGGCCGAGGAGGCGCTTGACCGTGCGCAGGTCGCCCTTGGCGATGTCGCCCTCACGGTGGAGGCGGCGCATGCGCTTGGAGGACTTCTTCTCGAGCAGGTGGTTGGTGAAGGCGTGGCGTCGGCGGAGCCGGCCCGTGCCCGTGATCTTGATGCGCTTCTTGGCGCCGGAGTCCGTCTTCATCTTGGGCATGCAGGTCTCCTGTCTCAGGCCGTCGAGGCCTCGGCCCCGGCGCCGGTTGCGGCGGCGGGGGTTGCGTGCTCGCTGAGCTCGCTGGTGTCGCTGGTGTCGCTGGGCTCGCTGGTGTCGTTGGCGGCCGGCTCGACCGTCGCCGGTCCCGCCTCGACCCGCTCCTGTTGGGCCTTCTCGGCCTTCTCGGCCTTGTCGGCGGCCTTGAGCGCCTTGGCCGCGGCCGCCATCTTGACCTTGTCGGGGGCCAGCACCATCACCATGTTCCGGCCGTCCCGCTTGGGGCTGGCCTCCACCTTGGCCACCGGGTCCACCTCGGAGATCACCCGGTCGAGGATCTTCATGCCGAGCTCGGGGTGGTCGTTCTCCCGGCCCCGGAACATGATGGTCACCTTGACCTTGTGACCCTCCTTCAAGAAGCGGCCGACCTGGCGGGTCTTGGTGTCGAAGTCGCCCGGGCCGATCTTCACCCGGTACTTCATCTCCTTGATGGTGGTGGTCGTCGCCTTGCGCTTGGCCTCCTTGGCCCGCTGCGCCATGTCGTACTTGAACTTGTTCCAGTCCATGATCTTGCAGACCGGAGGGTTCGCGTCGGGGGCGACCTCGACC
>JBBSKY010000079.1:0-9943 GCA_038255915.1 Acidimicrobiales bacterium
GAGGGCACCGAGATGGTCATGCCGGGTGACAACGTGCTGATGACCGTGCAGCTGGGCAAGCCGATCGCCATGGACGAGGGCCTGCGCTTCGCCATCCGCGAGGGTGGGCGTACTGTGGGCGCCGGCCGCGTCGTCAAGATCGAGAAGTAGGGAGCCCGAAGGTGGCCAAGTCCAACCTCAAGCGCATCGCCGTCACCCTGGCATGCGAGTCGTGCAAGCGCCGCAACTACATCACCACCAAGAACAAGGTGAACGACCGCGAGCGCATCGAGATGAAGAAGTACTGCCGTTGGGAGCGCTGCCACACCAGCCACAAGGAGACGCGCTGACCGACCCTGGCGACGACGAGCTGGCCGAGCTGGTGGCCAAGGCGAGGGCGGGTGACCGTCACGCCTTCGAAGCGCTGGTCACGGCCACCTATCCCGACGCGTTCACCCTGGCCACCCGGCTGATGGGCAACGAGGAGGACGCCGCCGACGTGGTTCAGGACGCCTACCTGCGGGCCTACCGGGCCATCGGTCGCTTCCGAGGCGATGCCCGCTTCACCACCTGGCTGTACCGGATCGTCGCCAACTGCGCCGCCACCTCCCTCGGCCGACGGGGCCGCCACCGCCACGAACAGCTCGACGAGGCGCTCCTGGTCGTCGACGACCACGCCGACCGTGACCCCGAGCGCAAGGCCAGCGACGCCGTCGACCGCGTCAGGGTCCAGGCCGCCCTCGCCGCCATGCCGGAGAAGCTGCGGGTGGTGGTCGTGCTGCGCGACATCTACGACCTGACCCACGAGGCCATCGCCGCCGAGCTCGGGATCACCGAGACAGCGGCCAAGGTGCGCCTGCACCGGGCCCGCAAGAAGCTGCGGGCCCGCCTGTACCCGATGCGGGGAGACGCCGAGGGTGAGGACCGGGTCGGACCCGACGAGGACGTTCGCGGTGCGGTCTGAGGCCGTGGCCGACCTGGGTGACGCCGGCCGACGGATCGCCGGCCTCACCTGCGCCGAGGTGGCCGACCTGCTCCCCGCCGCCGTCGAGGGCGGCGTCGAGCGACGGCGCCTCGACCGCCGCCTGGGCCGTCACGTCGAGCAGTGCCTGCGCTGCCAAGCCGAGCTGGCCGGCTACCGCCGGGTCCTGCGGGCCCTCCACGACCTGCGCACCGAGGTGCTGCTCCCGCCCCCGGGAGCCGTCGCCGGGTGCCTGGCCGCCCTGGCCGGCGCCGGTGAGCGGCGGGCCGGCGCCGCCCTCCTGTCCGGCCGCCGCACCGCCTATCTGGGGGGGCTGGCCCTCGCGGCCACCGCCGCCGGCGCCGGCGCCGCCCTGGTCGTGGTGAGCCGGAGGCGACGGGCCGGCTAGCCCCGACCCGTGGCCGCTGCTACCGTGGCCCGTTCGGCACCCCTAGGGCACTAGCTCAACTGGTAGAGCAGCGGTCTCCAAAACCGCAGGTTGGGGGTTCGAGTCCCTCGTGCCCTGCCAGCCCTCGTCCCCGTCCCCAGGAGCGGCATGAACCAGCCGATGAACCGTGAGCAGAAGCGCCTCCTCCAGCGCCGAGGGTCCGTCGGCGCCGACGGCGCCCCTGCGCCCAAGGAGGCCCGGCAGCGGGCGGTCAAGGGGCCGGCGCAGACGCGCACCACCCCGCTGCAGTTCATCCGCGAGGTCCGCTCCGAGATGGGCAAGGTCGCCTGGCCCACCCGGGCCGAGACCATCAACTACTCGCTCGTGGTGTTCCTCACCCTCGTCCTCGTGATCGGCGCCATCTTCGGCCTCGACTACGTGTCGGCCAAGGGCGCCCTCTTCCTCTTCAAGTAGGTACCGCACAGATGACCGACGCCCAGACCCCCGACCCCGACGCGCCCGACGAGGTGCCCGAGGCCCCGCCCGAGCCGGACCAGTTGGTTGAGGTGCTCGACGAGGAGGCGCTCCTCGACGACCCGCCGCCGCCGCCGGCCCCGCGGGAGAGCCCCTACGACCGGGCCGGCCGCTGGTACGTCGTGCACTCCTACGCCGGGTATGAGAACAAGGTGAAGGCCGACCTCGAGAACCGCACCACCGCCATGAACATGGAGGAGAAGGTCTTCGAGGTCGTCATCCCGATGGAGGAGGTCACCGAGATCAAGGGCGGCAAGAAGCAGGTCGTCCAGAAGAAGATGTTCCCGGGTTACCTCCTCGTGCGCTGCGACCTCGACGACGACTCGTGGTACGTGATCCGCAACACCCCGGGCGTCACCGGCTTCGTCGGGCCCGGCACCAAGCCCACCCCGCTGTCCCGCAAGGAGGTCGAGACCTTCCTGCAGGTGCCGGCCGAGGGTGACGATCAGGTGCCCCGCAAGCCCAAGACCTCGGTGGCCTTCGAGGTCGACCAGGCGGTCCGGGTGCTCACCGGTCCGTTCGCCGACTTCCCGGGCACGATCGACGAGATCAACGTCGATCAGCAGCGGGTCAAGGTGCTGGTGGACATCTTCGGTCGGGAGACCCCGGTCGAGCTCGGCTTCGAAGACATAGCGAAGCTCTAGGCTGTCGACGATGGCGAAGAAGAAGGTCACCCGAGTTATCAAGCTGCAGCTCCCGGCAGGCAAGGCCACACCGGCCCCGCCGGTCGGCACCGCCCTGGGCCCGACGGGGGTGTCGACCCCTGACTTCGTGAAGCAGTACAACGCTGCCACCGAGGACCGCGTCGGCAGCATCATCCCCGTCGAGGTCACGATCTTCGAGGACCGCTCCTTCAGCTTCGTGCTGAAGACGACCCCGACGCCGGCGCTCATCCGGGCCGCCGCCGGGATCGACAAGGGTGCCGCCCACCAGAAGAACGAGGTGGCGGGCAGCATCACCGGCGCCCAGGTCACTGAGATCGCCAAGGTGAAGCTGCCCGACCTCAACTCCCAGGACCTTCAGGCCGCCGAGGCCCAGGTCCGGGGCACCGCACGCTCCATGGGCGTGGCGGTCAAGTAGCACCAGACCACGTCCACGGCCGCCGGCGCACCTCGACCGGGTCCCGGCCTCACAACCCTGAGAGGGAGACATCATGTCGCCAAACGGTAAGAAGCTGACCGACGCCCGCAAGCGCTTCGACACCCAGGGCCTCCACGGCGCCGTCGAGGCCATCGAGCTGTGCCGCAGCCTGGCCCCCGCCTCGTTCGACGAGACCGTCGAGCTGGCCGTACGCCTGGGCATTGACCCCCGCAAGGCCGACCAGGTCGTGCGGGGCACCGTCGCCCTGCCCAACGGCACCGGTCGCACCGTCCGGGTGGCGGTGTTCGCCGCCGGCGCCAAGGCCGACGAGGCCCGCGCCGCGGGTGCCGACGTCGTCGGGGCCGACGACCTGGTCGAACGGGTCAACGGCGGCTTCCTCGACTTCGACGTGGCCATCGCCACCCCCGACCTCATGGGTCAGGTCGGTCGCCTGGGCCGGGTCCTCGGGCCCCGCAAGCTCATGCCGAACCCCAAGACCGGCACGGTCACCATGGACGTGGCCAAGGCCGTCACCGACTTCAAGGGCGGCCTGGTCGAGTACCGGGGCGACGCCAAGAGCCACGGGGTGGTCCACGTGCCGATCGGCAAGGTGTCGTTCACCACCCGGGGTCTGGTCGAGAACTTCCGGGCCGTGGTGGAGGAGCTGCTCCGGGTCAAGCCGGCCTCCGCCAAGGGCCGCTACGTCCTCGGCGTCACGCTCAGCTCGACGATGGGCCCCGGCGTCAAGATCGACCCGGCCCGGGCCCGCCTCACCGACGAGGAGCTTGCTGCCGTTGCCGCCTGACCGGTAGCGTCGCTCGAGAACGAGTCAGTTTTACGTCACCACAGACACCTGGTACCCCGTACGCGGGGCTGAAAGGGCCGGAAGGCCCGCCCGGCGAGGTGGCCACCTAGATGGGCTTTGGCTTGTCGTGCGTGCGCCCCTCCCCGGGGAGAGGAGACGCATGGACAACCCGAGATCTGAGAAGGTGGCGACCGTCGCCGAGGTGCGCGGGAAGCTGAGCGGCTCGCAGGCCGCGCTCCTGGCCGACTACCGCGGCCTGACGGTGAAGGACTTCTCCGCCCTGCGGCAGTCCCTCGCCGCCGTCGGCGCCACCGTCGGCATCTACAAGAACACCCTGGTGCGCTTCGCCGCCCGCGACCTCGGCATCGACGGCCTCGAGCCGCTGCTGAAGGGCCCGACGGCCATCACCTTCGTGGAGAGCGACGCTGCCGGTGCCGCCAAGGCCCTGCGCGACTTCGCCCGCACCAACCCCCTCCTGGTGGTCAAGGGCGGGCTCCTCGGCACCAAGGTCGTCGACGCCGGCGCCGCCAAGGCCCTGGCCGACCTGCCCAGCCGCGACGTCCTGCTCTCCCAGATCGCCGGTCTCCTCCAGGCCCCGCTGCAGCAGATGGCCAACCTCCTCGAGGCGGTGCCCCGCACCTTCGCCTACGGCCTCATGGCCCTCATCGACGCAAAGGGCGGGGCTCCCGACGAAGCGGCACCCGAGGCGGCTGCCCCTGAGGCGGCTGCCCCTGAGGCGGCGGCCCCTGAGACCAAGACGACCACCGATACCACCCCCGAGCCGTCCGACACCGCGTCCGACGCCACCCCCGACACCCAGGAGAGCTGAACCATGGCCAGCGCCACCACCGACGAGATCCTCGACAAGATCGCCAACATGACCGTCCTCGAGCTGAGTGAGCTCAAGACCGCCTTCGAGGAGAAGTTCGACGTCACCGCCGCCGCCCCGGCCGCCATGATGCAGGCCGGGCCCGCCGGCGGGGGCGGCGGCGGCGACGCCGCTGAGGCCGAGGAGCAGTCCGAGTTCGACGTCATCCTCACCGGGGCCGGCGGCCAGAAGATCCAGGTCATCAAGGAGGTGCGCTCGCTCACCAGCCTCGGCCTGAAGGAGGCCAAGGACCTGGTGGACTCGGCACCCAAGCCCGTCCTCGAGAAGGTGTCCAAGGAGGACGCCGAGAAGGCCAAGGCCTCCCTCGAGGCCGTCGGCGCCTCGGTCGAGGTCAAGTAGCTCTTCCGACGGGGTCTCGCCTGGCCCTTGACGCCAGCGAGGCCCCGTCGTACCCTTCCCTCGTCCCAAGAGTCGGGGTTGACGGCAGGCGCACCTGAGAGTAAGTTGGCGGGTTGCTGTGCGCTCACCTTGCGCTCGGGCATCGACGGCGTTCAAACCGTGGGCGTCCTCGCGCGACCAAGGCACGGCTCCCCAGTCCACCCCTTAGACAGGGAGCGCCCCCACTTGCCGTCTCTCGGCCCCGCACGGGAACGCCTTTCGTTCGCCAACCTCGATGAGGTCCTTGCACTACCGGACCTGATCGCGGTGCAGCGAGACTCCTTCGAGCACTTCCTCGACGTCGGACTCGCCGACACGTTCCGGGACATCTCTCCGATCGAGGACTTCACCGGCCAGCTGCGCCTCGAGCTGGCCTTCGACCCCACCGACCCCGACCTCCGCCCCGGCCCCAAGTTCACGGTCGAGGAGTGCCGGGAGAAGGACATGACCTACGCGGCGCCCATCTTCGTGCGCGCCCGGTTCATGAACGCCACCACCGGTGAGATCAAGGAGCAGACCGTGTTCATGGGGGACTTCCCCATGATGACGGAGAAGGGCACCTTCATCATCAACGGCACCGAGCGGGTCGTGGTGTCCCAGCTCGTCCGCTCGCCCGGCGTCATCTTCGCCCCGGGCCGCGACGCCAAGACCTACGTCACCGGCACCATCCACCCCTACCGGGGTGAGTGGATCGAGTTCGACGTCGAGGCCAAGCCGGGCAAGGACGTCACCGCCGGCACCCGGGTGGCCCGCAAGCGCCGCCTCAGCCTCTTCGTGCTGTTCCGGGCCCTCGGCATCGAGGGCCTCGACGACGCCGCCCTCGAGCGCTTCGTCCGCCACTTCGACTTCCTCGAGGGCCAGTGGGAGAAGGAGCGCCACCTGGCGCCCACCCAGGAGGAGGCGCTGATCGAGATCTACAAGCGTGCCCGCCCGGGTGAGCCGCCGAACCCCGAGTCGGCCCGCTCCTACTTCGAGAACGCCTTCTTCAACCCCAAGCGCTATGACCTCACCCGGGTCGGCCGCTACAAGCTGAACCGCAAGCTGGGCGAGGAGGTGGGTCGCGTCGAGGAGATCCTCGGCGTCCCCCTCGAGCGCCCCGCCGCCGGCCAGGGCGTGCTGTCCCGGGTCGAGCTGCTGGCCGCCTCCTCCTACATGCTGCACCTGGCCAACAACGAGCCGGGCTACCGGCCCGACGACCAGGACCACTTCGCCAACCGCCGCATCCGCTCGGTGGGCGAGCTGATCCAGAACCAGGTCCGAGTCGGCCTGTCCCGGATGGAGCGGGTGGTGCGCGAGCGCATGACCACCCAGGACGTCGAGGCCATCACGCCGCAGACGCTCATCAACATCCGGCCGGTGGTCGCCGCCATCAAGGAGTTCTTCGGCACCAGCCAGCTCAGCCAGTTCATGGACCAGGTGAACCCCCTCGCCGGGCTCACCCACAAGCGTCGCCTGTCGGCCATGGGCCCGGGTGGCCTCAGCCGTGAGCGGGCCGGCTTCGAGGTGCGCGACGTGCACACCAGCCACTACGGCCGGATGTGCCCGATCGAGACCCCCGAGGGGCCGAACATCGGCCTCATCGGCCACCTGGCCTCCTACGCCCGCATCAACGACTATGGCTTCATCGAGACCCCCTACCGCAAGGTCATCGATGGTCGGGTCACCGACGACATCCAGTACCTCGCAGCTGACGCCGAGGAGGACCACGTCATCGCCCAGGCCAACGCGGCCATCGACGACCAGGGCGTGCTGCGCGACGAGAAGGTCCTGGTCCGCCGGGGCAACGTCACCGGCGGCCTGCGGGTCGGCGGCGGCGGCTACGGCAGCACCTCCGAGATCGACTTCCTGCCGCCGGCCGAGGTCGACCTCATGGACGTCTCGCCCAAGCAGACGGTGTCGGTGTCCACCGCGCTCATCCCCTTCATCGAGCACGACGACGCCAACCGGGCCCTGATGGGCGCCAACATGCAGAAGCAGGCCGTCCCCCTCGTCTGCCCCGAAGCGCCGTTCGTCGGCACCGGGGTCGAGGGCAAGATCGCCAAGGACGCCGGCGACGTGCTTCTGGCCGAGGGCACGGGCACCGTCATGGACGTCTCCGGCTCCAGCATCACCGTTGAGTACGCCGGCGGCGAGACCGACCGCCAGGGCCGCACGCTCGGGCGCAAGACCTACCGGGTCCTCAAGTTCCGTCGGTCCAACCAGAACTCGTGCATGAACCAGAAGGTGATCGTCGACGAGGGCCAGAAGGTGGCCAAGGGCGACATCCTGGCCGACGGCCCCAGCACCCACAACGGCGAGCTGGCCCTGGGCAAGAACCTGGTCGTCGCCTTCCTCCCGTGGGAGGGCTACAACTACGAGGACGCCATCATCCTCAGCCACCGGCTGGTGCGTGACGACGTCCTCACCTCGATCCACATCGAGAGCCACGAAGTCGACGCCCGCGACACCAAGCTGGGCGCCGAGGAGATCACCCGGGACATCCCCAACTTGTCGGAGGAGATCCTGCGGGACCTCGACGAGCGGGGGATCATCCGGGTCGGGGCCGAGGTCGGCCCGGGCGACGTGCTGGTCGGCAAGGTCACGCCCAAGGGCGAGACCGAGCTCACCCCCGAGGAGCGCCTCCTGCGGGCCATCTTCGGCGAGAAGGCGCGGGAGGTGCGCGACACCAGCCTCAAGGTGCCCCATGGCGAGTCCGGCAAGGTCATCGACGTGCGGGTCTACAGCCGGGACGACAGCCACGAGCTGCCGCCCGGGGTGAACCAGCTGGTCAAGGTGTTCGTGGCCCAGAAGCGCAAGATCTCCGAGGGCGACAAGCTGGCCGGTCGCCACGGCAACAAGGGCGTCATCTCCAAGATCCTGCCGATCGAGGACATGCCCTACCTGGCCGACGGCACCCCGGTCGACATCATCCTCAACCCCCTCGGCGTGCCGAGCCGCATGAACGTGGGCCAGGTCCTCGAGGCCCACCTCGGCTACGGCGCCAAGTGGGGCTGGGACTCGGCCGACCCCCAGTACCTCCAGCCGCCCCAGCGGGGCACCGAGGCCAAGACCCGGCCCATCTCCACGCCTGCCGCCTACGTGGCCACCCCGGTGTTCGACGGGGCCCACTGGGACGAGGAGGACGACGCCGGTCGCCACCCCACCATCCAGGCGGTGTTCCGCGACATCACCCCCGAGGCCCACGACCCGGCCTACGGGATCGGTGGCCGGCTCATCGGCGAGGACGGCAAGACCACGCTCTACAACGGGCGCACCGGTCAGCCCTACGACAACAACGTGACCGTCGGCGTGATGTACATCATCAAGCTGAACCACCTCGTCGACGACAAGATCCACGCCCGCTCCACCGGCCCGTACTCGATGATCACCCAGCAGCCGCTGGGCGGCAAGGCCCAGTTCGGTGGCCAGCGCTTCGGTGAGATGGAGGTGTGGGCCCTCGAGGCCTACGGCGCGGCCTACGCCCTCCAGGAGTTGCTCACCATCAAGTCCGACGACGTGCTCGGTCGGGTGAAGGTCTACGAAGCCATCGTGAAGGGAGAGAACATCCCCGAGCCGGGCATCCCCGAGAGCTTCAAGGTGCTCATCAAGGAGATGCAGTCGCTGTGCCTCAACGTCGAGGTGCTGTCGACCACCGGGGAGGAGATCGAGATGCGGGAGCTCGACGAAGACGTCTTCCGCACCGCCGAGGAGCTCGGCATCGACATCAGCAGGCCGGAGCGTGGCAGCGACGAGGAAGACGCCCGTCGCGCCGAGAGGAGCTCGTACTAGTGCTCGACGTCAACGATTTCGACCAGCTGCGGATCGGCCTGGCCACCGCCGAGTCGATCCGCACATGGTCCAACGGCGAGGTCAAGAAGCCCGAGACCATCAACTACCGCACGCTGCGCCCCGAGAAGGACGGGCTCTTCTGCGAGAAGATCTTCGGTCCCACCAAGGACTGGGAGTGCTACTGCGGCAAGTACAAGCGGGTGCGCTTCCGCGGCATCATCTGCGAGCGCTGCGGGGTCGAGGTCACCCGCTCGAAGGTCCGGCGCGAGCGCATGGGCCACATCGAGCTGGCCGCCCCGGTCGTGCACATCTGGTACCTGCGCGGCACCCGCTCGTGGCTGGCCTACCTGCTCATGGGCACCGAGGCCCGTGAGGAGCTGAAGGCCAAGCAGCTCGAGAAGGTCATCTACTTCGCGGCCAACCTGGTCACCTTCGTCGACGACGAGAAGCGCCACGCCGACCTGCCGTCGCTCGAGAACGAGCTGCTCGAGGAGCTGGGCGAGATCGAGCGCCAGCGCGAGGTCGACCTCGACCGCCGGGCCAAGCGCCTGGAGGAGGAGATCGACGAGCTTGAGAAGGAGGGGGCCAAGGACTCCGAGGTCAAGGCCAAGCAGCGCCTGGGCGAGAAGGAGATCGGCCAGCTGCGCGAGCGGGCCGACGCCGAGCTCGACCTGGTCCGCCGCTCCTTCGACGAGTTCCGCGACCTCTTCGCCCGCAAGATCATCGAGGACGAGCTGCTGTGGCGTGAGCTGAAGGACCGCTACGGCGAGTACTTCCGGGGCGGCATGGGCGCCGAGGCCATCGCCAACCTGATCGACGAGATCGAGTTCGACTCCGAGGAGGTCAAGCTCCGCGCCGCCATCGAGCCGGAGGAGGGCCGCCGCCCGCTGTCGGCCCAGCGCAAGCAGAAGGCCATCAAGCGGCTGAAGATCGTCACCGCCTTCAACCGCCGCGACGAGAACGGCCGGCGGGTCAACGACCCCCGGGCCATGATCCTCGATGCCGTCCCCGTCATCCCGCCCGACCTGCGCCCGATGGTGCAGCTCGACGGTGGCCGCTTTGCCACCTCCGACCTGAACGACCTGTACCGCCGGGTCATCAACCGGAACAACCGGCTGAAGCGCCTGCTCGACCTCGGCGCTCCCGAGATCATCGTCAACA
>JBBSKY010000080.1:0-9790 GCA_038255915.1 Acidimicrobiales bacterium
CGGCTCTGGGAGCTGTTCGACGCCGGGGAGTCGGTGGCCCAGATCGCCGCCGGCTACGACATGGCTGATGAGCTGGTCCGTGCTGCGGTGGCCTACGAGGAGCAGCTGCGCTCACTCGCGGCGTAGCCAGCGTTGGCGGCCAGGTTCTTCGTCGACGAGAACGACCTGGCCCTCGGCAAGCTGCTCGCCACACGGCACCACGACGTCGTCCTTCCCCGGCCACCCCGCCCTTCCCGAGGTGCTCGGTGAACGGTCCCGTTGTGGCCTCGCATCTGTGGAAGCTGACGCCGACGTTGCATGCCCCACGGGGATCAATGACCGCAGCAGCCACGCGCCGTCGTCGGTGTTCCGGGACCCGTCGCCCGGCCAGGCGGACGGCTAGGACTTCCGCCCAGCCACCAGCAGGAAGTTTCATATTGTCAGGACAACCCACAGAACACGGATGCGCATGTGGGTAGTCTGTGGGGGAACTGATCGCACTGAGGGATCTGAGTCGACTGTGGACAGGGCCGAAGTCGAGAGCCTGCTGGGCGACATGCGCCGGTTGGGACGGGACACATTGCGGGTGGAGGCCAAACGGGCCCGGGGCGGGATGCCGACGACGCTGCACAAGACGTTCAGCGCCTTCGCCAACGGTGACGGCGGAGTGGTGCTGCTCGGTGTCGATGAACAGACCGCCTTCTCGGTGACGGGGATCGACGAGCCGGGCCCCATGCTGGACCGGGTCGTGACCCTGTGCCGATCGATGGATCCCCGCTCGGTCCCGCGGTCGACGCCGTCGAGGTGGAGGGCGCCACGGTCATCGTCGTCGAGATCGCCTCCATCCCTCGCGACCAGCGGCCCTGCCACTTCGCGGGCAAGGCGCCGTGGGACAGCTCCTTCGTTCGGATGGCAGATGGGGATCTCAAGCTCACCGCTTACGAGGTTCAGCCTGCGCACCCACCCGAGCCAGTGGTCACCTCGCTTAGAGCGAGGCCAATCCAGCAAGGTGGCATCCGCTGCTCGCCTGTCCGTCCGCCCGCTGGTCCGCAGCGATGCGCTTCGCCAGTGGGTGACCATCAGGGGCGGCAGGGTTCTCAAGCCGATCGACCGGTCTGGTTCTCGCCCGCCGGGCTCGCAGCGGAGGCGGGCTGGCTGACGAAGATCCTCCTCGACCGCCACACGGCCGAACGCCCCAGGGTCCGCTACCACTCGCCCTCAGCCGGGCCGGCGTGCAGGCAGTGCGAGGTGGGCACCGTCTGCCTCCGGCGAAGCCGCAGCGCTCGACTCACTCGCCCACGCCGCCAACTGTCGAGTGACTCGACCAGGCCACGCTCCAATCAGCGGGTGAAGCGGCGAAGAATGTCCTCCTCGTTCTCCTTGTAGTCGATCTGGAAGGGTTCGTGCCCGACGACGGCGACGTCCTTGGGCTGGAGCACCCCGCTGTCCGAATCCGGTGCACGCCTCCGATCGTCGCCGCGGGCCGCTCCGCCTCGCCGTCGAGGCATTGGCGAGGTCGGCCAGAACCGCCCGAGCGCCCTATTCAGACCCGCCGCCCGCCTGGGCCTGATCACCACCACCCTGCACGAGCGCACGGCCGACGCCCGGTCGATTGGCTAGACGGCGATCGAGAAGTGGAAGTTCCCGGCACCGACTGAGCGTTCCAGGATGCGCATGATGCGCGGGGCGTCGTCGCTGATGCCCTCGATGAAGCACGGCGTGCCTTCACGGCCGAACCGGACGGCACCCGTCGGCTCGGCTGCGCCGAGGATGTCGGCCGTCGTGGCGAGGTCGTGGTGGGGCTCGAAGCCCAGGGTCCTGGCGTAGGCGACCGCACCCCACACCAGCTCACGGCCCACCTCGATCGGGGCGGCGACGGCGGGCGCACCGTAGACGAGGAAGTAGGTGCGGACGAACGAGCTGAGCTCGACACGGTCCATGACCCTCGGGCCCAGGATGTCCTTGACGCCGAGGCAGAAGACGTCGACGAGGAAGGCGGCGACGACGACCTTGCCGTGCCGGTGCGCACGGGCCACGACCACGCTGACGATCCCCTCCCCCGCCCGGTCCGGCAGCTTCGTGTCCGGCCACTCGGGCGGCGCCTCGATCCCGGCGCGCCAGCCGGGGCTCAACCAGCACCCGACGACCGCGGGCTCCGGCGCGGACAGCTCGTTCTCACAGGCGACCAGCCGCACGAGGCGGGCCGCCTCCCCGGACGAGACACCGAGGAGCTTGGCGACCTGCTTCGGGGTGCAGCCGGCGGAGCGCAGGTCTCGGGTGCGCTCGAACAGCACTCGGTCATCCATGGCCCGGTTCTACCGCTGCGGGCACCAGGGGAGGGTGGACCGTGCCCGCCGGTCCGCGTCGGCATGCACCGCCGGCGCCGTAGGCTCGGCGGGTGTCGATGCCGTCGCTCGACGAAGCGCTCCGACTGAAGCGGTCGGGTGACCTCGACGCCGCGGTGATCGCCCTGGAGGGCGTGCTGGGCCGGGCGCCCGGCGACCCGGTCGTCCTCACCCACCTGGCCGAGGTGCAGCTGAAGCGGGGGCGGTCGGAGGAGGCGGCCGGGGCCCTGGAAAGGGCCGAGGCTGCGGCCGGCACCACGCGGTCCACGGCCAGGGTGCGGGGCAACCTCTGCTACCGGCAGCGGCGGTGGAACGAGGCCGCCCGCCACTACCAGGACGCCGCCGCCCTCGGCGACGAGAGCAGCTGGCTGCTGGTGCAGCTGGCCCGCTGCCGGCTCAACGCCGGCGATCTGGACGGTGCACGGGCGGCGGCGGCGCAGGCGGCCGAGCGGGACCAGGCGGCGCCGGGGCCGTGGGTCGTCCTCGGTGACATCGACCTGCGCGAGAAGCGCCCCGACGACGCCGAGGCCAGGTACGCCCGGGCCCACGACCTGGCGCCCGGCGACCAGTGGGCCTACGCCAAGCTCGTCGAGAGCCGGCTGCTGCGCCTGCCGCCCGAGCGGCGGGAGCGGGAGGTGCAGGTCATCCTCAAGACCACCGGCCAGGGCAACCGGCACCTCGTGGGCGTGTTGGCCCGGCTGCGGGGCGACCTCGGCGACCAGGAGGACGCGGCCCGCACGTGGGGGCAGCGGGCCCGGGCCGGCGACCTCTACGCCCGCAAGCAGGAGGGCTTCGCCCTGCGCAAGGCGGGGAAGCTCGACGAGGCCGCGTCCGTCCTTCGGGCGTGCCTGGAAGCAGACCCCGAGGACCTCTACGTGTTCAGGTCCTACGTGAGCCTGCAGCGCAAGCGGGAGGCCTGGGAGGAGCTACGGGTCACGCTCGAGGAGGCGCTCCCCCGGGCCGGCAGCCGCCGGGGCGCCTTCTACGGGGAGCTGCGCAAGCTGCCGCCCGAGGCCGCCCCCCGTTGACCACCAGCCGATGACCAGGCCCACGCTCGGCGAGCTCATCGACGTCGCCGATGTCGACACCGTCGTCCGCCTCGACGGCAGCGCCGGCCGCCTGGCCGAGCTGGTGCTCACCGGCGACGTCGTCACCAGCCTCACCGCCGTGATGCAGGCCGCCGCAGGTCCCATCGGCGGCGGCTACTTCGTCGTTGGCCCCTTCGGCTCCGGCAAGTCTCACTTCCTGGCCGCCGCCGGCGAGGTCCTCACCCGGCCGGGTGCCGCCGCTGAGATCCCCGGCTGGACCCGCGGCTTGCGCGAGCTGGCCGGGGCGGCCCGGCCGTCGCTGGCCGTCGCCGTCCCCCTCGTCGAGTACCGGGCGCAGGCCGCGCTCGAGGACGTGCTGGCCGACCGGGCGGCGCGAGCCCTGGGCGGGGCGCCGCCAGCCGGCGCCAGCGACCGGCTCGCGGCCTGGGACGGCTTCCTCGCCTCGGTCCACGCCACCGGTCGGGCCGGCGTGGTGCTGCTGCTCGACGAGCTGAGCGAGTTCCTGCGGGCCAAGCAGGGCCCGGCGCTCACCGAGGACCTCCGCTTCCTGCAATTCCTCGGCGAGTGGAGCCGCACCCGGCCGGTGGTCGTGCTGGGCGCCCTTCAGGAGAGCATCGAGGAGGTCGCCAACGTCAGCCAGCGGGAGCTGGCCCGCATCCGTGACCGCTACGGCCCCAGCCTGGCGCTGTCGATGCGCCACGTCGAGGACCTCGTGCGGGGCCGGCTGGTGCGCCTGCGCCCCGGGGCCGAGCGGTGGCTGGAGGAGGCGTGGAGCGAGATCAGCGTCGCCTTCCCCGGAAGTGACCTCGACCACGAGCGCTTCGCCCGCAGCTACCCCCTCCACCCGGACACGCTCGGCGTGCTGGAGGGGCTGCGCTTCCTCCTGTCCCAGCAGCGGGGCGTGGTCGACTTCATCTGCCAGCGGCTGCGGGCCGGCAG
Source organism: Acidimicrobiales bacterium (assembly GCA_038255915.1). GTDB lineage: Bacteria > Actinomycetota > Acidimicrobiia > Acidimicrobiales > JAUJNH01 > JAUJNH01. Next base: position 4,313 of record JBBSKY010000080.1, read on the forward strand.
CGGGCGGGGCTACGCCGACCTCGTCACCCCTGACGAGGTCTTCGACCACTTCCGGGGCCGGCTGCACGAGCGCAGCGAGACCGCACGGCTGGCCGAGCAGGTGGTGCCGTACCACGAGCGGGCCGTGGGCGAGCTGGTCGATCGGGGTGACCGGGAGCTGGCCCTGCGGGCCGTGAAGCTGCTGTGCCTGCTGGCGGCGTCGCCCCTCGAGCGCCCGAGGTCGGCGGCCGAGCTGGCCTTCATGCTGCTGGCCCGGGTCAGCGAGCTGGATCCCGCCGCCAACGCCGCCTACCTCGAGCAGGCGGTCCTCGGTCCCCTCGTCGAGCGCGGCGCCTACGTCGTCGCCAAGCCGGGTCCGCCGCCGACCTACGCCGTCGAGCCCGAGGCCGACGCCGCCCTGGTGGCCGCGAGCCGGCTCGCCCAGGCCCGGAGCGAGGTGGCCCGCGGGGACCGGCGCCTGGTGGCCACCCTCGCCGAGCTCGGATCCTCGCCCGTCCTGCCCCTGCAGCTGCTCGCCGAGCTCGGCTCCTCCCGGCGCGAGATCCTGTGGCAGAACACCCTCCGCACGGTGGTGGTCTCCACGGCCCGGGTGCTCGAGCTCGACCTTCCCGAAGCCCTCCGCCTGGTCGAGCAGGCGCAGGCCGCCGGCGCCACCGGCTTCGTGCTCGTCGGCGAGGTCGAGCTGGACGGGGATGCGGCGGCGGCCGGACGGGCAGCGTCACTCGTCCAGGCCGCCGGTCGCCTGGCGATCTGGATGCCCGGCAGCCTGCGACCCGACGAGCTCGAGGCGCTCCTCACCGTCCACGCCCGCCGGCAGGTCCAGCGCGCCGCCCATGCCGAGGGCCGGGACGACCTGGTCGAGGTCCTCGAGCGGGGTGCCGACGCGGACCAGGCCCTCGCCCGCGAGATCCTCCGGCGGGTCTACTTCGAGGGGCGGGTGCACTACCCCGACTCCAGCCCGGGCGTCGATCTACCGTCGATTGCCGGCCTGCCGTTCGAGCGGCAGCTGGCCAAGCTGGCCGATCCGCTCCTGTCGGGCCTGCACCCCCGCCACCGCGAGGTGACACCCCGCGGCGAGCTGGTGGGCGAGCGGCTCCTCCGCCAACTGCTGCAGGACGTCGTGGCCGAGGGGCGGCTCGGGGCGGCGGCGCTGGCCCGGGGCCGGCTGCGTCCGCTGGTCGACGGCTACCTGGTGCCCCTCGGGCTGGCCCGCCTCCGCAACGACGGCGCCACCGTCTCCCCCGATCCCGGCCGCAGCACGGTCGTGGCCGAGGCGCTGCGCCTGGTGGGCGACGACCAGCTCGTGCCGGCCAGCGACGTCGTGGCCGCCCTCGCCGCGGGGCCGTTCGGGCTCACCGAGCCGGAGGTGCTCCTGGTCCTCAACGCCTGCGTCCAGGCCGGCCTGCTGGAGGGGTGGCGGGGCCGCAAGCCCCTGGAGGTCCCGTTCCTCGCCGTCGCCGCCACCGACCGGTTGGGGGCCGGCGAGCTGGTCGAGCCTGCGGTCCGCGCCGCGGTGGCCGACCTGGTGCCGCTCACCGGGCCCGGGCCCTTCGAGCCGTGGACGGCCGGCACGCAGCGTAGCGCCTGGGAGCACGCCAAGGCGTGGCTGGAGGCCCGCCGCCTGGACCTGGCCCAGGTGCGCACCACCCTGGACCGGTTCGGCGACGTCCCCGCTCTTTCCGACGCCGACCCCGGCCCGGTCCTCGACGACGTTGCGCTGGTCGGGGTCGTCCTCGAGGCGTGCGAGCTCTCGCTGCCGGCGCCCGCCGGCCTGCGGCAGCTGGCCGCCGCCGTGCCCGACGGCATCGCCCTGCAGGCGGCTGGCCGGCGCCTCGGCTCGGTGGCCCGCTTCGGTCGCGACGACCTGCGCCGGGTGGAGGAGGAGGCCGCCTACCTCACCCACCCCGAGCTCGCCCTGCCGGCCAAGGACGGCACGCTCGCGGCTCGCCACGAGGCGGCCCTGCAGCTGGTGCGGGCCTCGCTGCGGCTGGCGGCCGATGACCGGGTCGGCGACCTCCACAGCGCCGTCCGCGAGTTCCGGACCGCCTACGTCGCCGCTTACCAGGACGCCCACGACCGCCACTACGCGTCGGTCGGTCCCGGTGCCCTCGACGAGATCAGAGCCGAACCGACCTACCGGGCCCTGGCCGGCCTGTCGACGATCGGCGCCCTCGCCGTCCCCGACGACCGGGTGAAGGTCGACCGGATGCTCGCCGCATCCGTGCCGGCCCCCTGCCGGCGGCGGGTGGACGTCGAGCTGGCCTGGAAGCCCCGCTGCGCCTGCGGGCTCGCCCTCGGTGACCCGAAGCCGGAGCTGGACCGTGAGGCTGTCCTCGCCGTGGCGCAGCGGGGCGTGCAGGAGTACCTCGACGAGCTGGCTCGGCCCGAGGTCCGCGACCGGCTGGAGGATGCGGCCGCCGACCTGCGCACCCTCGGCCGGCACGAGCTGGCCGGCGACCTGCGCCGGGTGGTGGCGCTCGCGGACGGGCCGGGGGCCGAGGCGGCGGCGCTCTCCGCCCTGCTCGCGAGCGAGCTGCCCGGCGTGCTGGGTTCGGTGCTCACCGGCGCCCAGCTGATCGTCACCCGCGACCTGGCTGCGCTGCGCGAGGACCTGATCGGCCGGCGCTACCCGAAGCGCCGCCTCCTCGAGCTCCTCGCCGCGTGGGTCGACCAGGCGGGGGAGATCCCTCCCGGCGGGTTCATCGAGGTGCAGGACAGCGCCGACCGCCCGGCCCGCCCGGGAGCGCATCCCGACCCCCGGAGCAACGGAGGCGCGGCCAGCGCCACCGTCGCCCTCCTGGCCCAGCGGTTCCCCGGGGTGGCCGCCCTCCTCCCGGCCCACGACCCCACCCGTGCCTTCTGGCTCGCCGCCTGGTGGGCCGACCGGCCCGGGCCGCCGCCGTGGCTGCCCCCAGGCCTGATCGCCGAGCGGGAACGCGTGGCGGCCGCCGCGTCCGCACTGGTGGCCGAACCGGCCGCGGTGGCCGACCTGGCCGCGCTGGATGCGCAGATCACCGGATCGAGCGTCCTCGGCGACCAGGTCGCCGCCGCGCTCGACCTGGCGTCCCTGCGTGCGGCCGAGGTGGCCGAGGTGCTCGCGGGCGAGCGGCTCCTACGCCACCCGGTGCAGCTGGCAGCCGGCCACCTCGCCGGGCACCTGGCCGCAGACTGGCCGCTGGCCGAGCTCGTCGACGTGCCGGCGCTGGCACGGAGCCACGCCCTCCTCACCGACGCCGACCTCGAGCCGGTCGCCCGCCTGATCGAGGCGGCGAGGCACCTCGCGGCGATCGAGCGCCACCTCGGCGGGATCACCCTCGAGCGGCTGGTCGGAGACCTGTACCCGTCGCACCACGCGCCGGTCGCCGCGCTCCTCAGCCGGGCCGAGCTGGCCTGCGCCGGCGGCGGCGCCGTTTCCGGCGACGCGGTGGACCAGGTCAGGGCCGGCGCGGGCCGCCTGCTCCGCCGGGCCGACGACGTGTTCCGGGAGGGCGGCGGCGACGACTTCGGCGGGTGCCTGCGGATCTGGGAGGTGGGCGGCGCCATCGTGGCGCCGCTGGTCGCGGCGTACGGCCGCGTCGCCGTGCTCCTCGTCGACGCCATGCGGGCCGACCTCGCCGCCCGCGTCATCCCCCTGCTGGGAGAGGCGCTCCCCCGCCGCGCCGTCCACCGGCGGTGGGCCGTCGTGCCCGCCCCCACCCGCACGGCGGAGGCGATGGCCGCGCTCTGCCTGGGCCGGCCGGTCCCCGCAGGCTCGGCCCCGGCGCCCTGCGGCCCGCCCTTCGCCCACCTGGGGTACGAGGCCACGGTCATCCGCGGCGCCGACCGCGACGACCGGACGGCCGAGCTGCGGGCGCTGTGGGCCTCGGGGCCGCCGATCTCGGTGGCGGTGGCAGCCGGTGTGGACGAGCGGCTCCACCACACCTCCGTCGAGCTGGCGGCCCTGCTCGACGAGGCCGTCGCCGCGCTGCGCCGGAGGGTCATCCCGTCCCTCTCGGCGCTGCCCGACGGTGTCCCCCTCGTCGTGCTCGCCGACCACGGCTTCCGGGAGAACCCGCACTGGGGCCGTGGCCCCGAAGGTCGGTACGTGCACGGCGGCACATCCCTTGAGGAGTGCGTCATCCCGGTTATGACCTTCGCCCCGGCGGCGACCCAACCCGCGCTGCCGATCCACTGAGCCCCGGGTCGGTCCGCAAACCGACCTCGGACACGGTGCGGGCCTTCTCGCCGACCTGCCAGCAGGCCCACCGCCCGGCCCGATCCGTCATGGCCATGCGAGACGCGGTGATGGAGGGAACCTCGACCGTCCACGTCTTGGGGCAGCTGTCGGGGCAGACCATCCGATGCTTGTGCCACACCAGCCGGGTCCGCCGCCCGAAGCACCGCAGATCGACGAGCGTGACCGCCGGCCGGTCCTTGGACCAGCCGAACAGGCCGCACTCCGGGCAACCCAACCGGCGGCCGGTCGACTCGACGTGCACCACCAGTGGACCGACTCCGTCGTCGTCGTCGCCCAGCACCGCCACCTCCTCGAGTCCGACCAGCAGCTCGCACATCCGCGTAGGCTCACGCTCCACCACAGGGGTCCTTCCAGATCGATGGCTTTAGACACCTCCGATCTTCAAGGCCCCTGTGGCGCGCCCGGTGGATCATCCCTACGCGACTACACCCCGCTCACATCCGAAGGGCCAGTTTTGCGGGCCAGATCCACATCAGGCGTCTGCGCTGACCGGCTCAAGCGGGAGATCGGCTGCGACAACCCGACCCGCTTCAACCAGATGGGTCGCGGAGCACGGTGGGCCTGACGCGGCCCGTCCGCTACTGACGGGGCGAGACGCGTCCGACGGGTTCACAACGCTGTGGGGAGGTGTCAAGGGCCGGCTGGAAATGAGCGGCGAGGCGGCGGCGCTGCTGCCCTGGTATGAGCATCTGTTCTCCCAGGATCAGCGAAACGGTCGCGCGGCGTCGGCTCATCGACCACCGTTTCGATGTCGACGCTTTCGTCGAGAGGAGAACCAAGTGCCCGCCGGTCTGGGCCGCACAGGAGTAGGTGTCGGAGCTGCCTGGTAGTGGTAGCCATGAGGCGACGGCGTGTTGTCATCCTCGCTGGCTGGGTGTCATGCCCGGGCGAATCTGAGCAGCTCGGTGATGTCGCCGTCGTCGGCTCGCTGCAGTGCGTGGCGGTACGCCGTCCGGAGGCCGCTGGTTGCGACTTCAAGGCCGGCGCCCCAGCTGAACGGCCCTCTTGCGAGGGTGGTGGCGAGGTAGTCGGCGGCGATGCGTCCGTGGCGTCCGTTGCCGTTCGGGAACGGATGGATCGCGACCAGTCGATGGTGGAAGCGGACGGCGAGCTCGTCGGGCTCGTAGGTGCTGTACTCGACCCAAGCGCGGGCGTCGTTCACCAAGGTTCGGACCGCTGGCGCGATGTGGGTGGGTTCGATGCCGATGTTCGTCTCTGTCGTTCGGTAGCGGCCAGCCCAG
>JBBSKY010000081.1:0-9710 GCA_038255915.1 Acidimicrobiales bacterium
CCACCACCACCATGACCGGCTACGGCCGGGCTAGCCGGCGGCGGGCTCGGGGGGCGGGGCCAGCACGGTCAGGGCGTCGTGGTCGATGCGGAGGCGCAAGGGGGTCTGCAGGCGGGACACGTCGCCGTCGACGGCCACGTCCATAGCTCCGCACCCGGGCGTCTCAACATCGAGGGAGGGGACCTGCAGCTGATCCATGACCGGGGTCTGGTGGAGGCGGCCGCCGAGGAGAGCTCCGAAGAGGCGGAGCCGGGCCACCTTCTGGTTGGCCAGGACGATGCGCACGTCGAGCAGGCCGTCGTCGAGGCGGCCGCGCCCGAGGTCGCCGATGTTCTCGCCGTAGCAGCTGTTCCCGATGAACACCGCCCAGGTGGTGACGGGCCGGCCGTCGAGGACCAGGCGGAGCCGGCGGCCCCGCACCGACTCGCGCACGATCCCGATCCCGTCGGCCACCCGCTTGGGCAGCTTGCCCTCCTGGCGCACCCGCTCCTTCACGATGGCGGTGTACATCCCCAGGTTGCAGGTGTTGAGGAAGCACTCCTCGCCCACCCAGGCCAGGTCGACGGTGTGGACCTCACCGGCCTTGCCCGCAGCCACCGCCGCCTCGATCGTGTCGAGCCCGAGGTCCTTGGCGAAGTGGTTGCGGGTGCCGCAGGGCACGGCCAGGAGCGGCCGCTGGGCCGAGGCCAGGACGGGGGCGGCCAGCCGCAGCGAGCCGTCGCCGCCGGCCACACCGACCCAGGGGGCGCCGGCGTCGATGGCCCGGGCCACGTCGACGGCCAGGCCGCTGTCGGTCATGGCCTGCACCTCGGCCACGTCGCCGAAGGCCTCGGTCAGCTCCTCGATCGACGTCTCCTTCGGCCCCGAGCCGGCGTTGACGAGAACGATGGGGGTCGTCATGTGGGCGCGCCTTCCAGGCAGGGGATGGCTCGGGCCAGGATGCGGCGGGTGAGCTCGACGTTGGCGGCCAGGACCGCGAACACCTCGTCCATGGTGACCGGCGCGACGTCCGGCGAGTCGCCTGTTGCGTCGTCGACCCCGCTGTCGAAGTCGGTGACCAGGGCCAGGCAGGCGTAGGCCATGCCGAGCTCACGGCACAGGGCCACCTCGGGGTGCTGGGTCATGTTCACCAGGTCCCAGCCCATGGCCCGGAACCACCGGCTCTCGGCCCGGGTCGAGAACCGGGGCCCCTGGACGACCACGACGGTGCCGCCGTCGTGGACCCGGCCGGCGTCGTGCTCCTCCCGGGCGGCGGCCAGCACGACCTGGCGCAGCCCCTCTGCGTAGGGGTCGGCGAAGCTGAGGTGGGCGATGGCCTCACCGACCTCGGGCGGGCTGCCGGGACCGTCGGCGAAGGTGTCGGGCCGGCCCCAGGTGCGGTCGACCAGCTGGTCGGGGACCACGACGTCGCCCGGCCGGCGGTCGAGGCGCAGCGAGCCGGCGGCGCAGGGTCCCAGCACCGAGTGCACCCCCAGGCTGTGCAGGGCCCAGGCGTTGGCCCGGAAGTCGACCCGGTGGGGCGGCAGCTGGTGCCGCTTGCCGTGGCGGGGCAGGAAGGCCACCCGTCGCTCGCCGAGCGTGCCGAGGGCGACCGGGGCCGACGGTGGCCCGTAGGGGGTGTCCACCTCGACCTCGACCACGTCGTCGAGGAAGGCGTAGAAGCCCGAGCCGCCGTACACCCCGATCTCAGCCGAGCCGTGGGCGCGGGTCACGGGTCCGACGCTACGGCCTCGGGCGCCGCGGCCCTGACAGAGGCTCGTCGGCCGCCGGCAGCGCGACGGGCCGCCTCGGCGACCACGATCACGACCAGGGCGACGGCGTAGCCCCACCGGCCGAGGCCGTCGGCACCGGGGTCGTCGAGGAGCACCGCCACGTAGTACGGCCAGGCCGCCAGGGCCAGGGCGGCCCACCACCAGGCTCGGTCGAGCAGGCCGAGGGCGGCCACCGACACCGCGTACCAGGGCTGCACGGGGGTGGCCACCAGCAGCAGGGCCCCGAGGAGCACGGGCGCGGCCCGCCCCGCCGGCAGGTCGGCCCACCACACCACTGCGCACACCGCCAACAGCACGATGCCGGCCAGCACCGGGAGCAGGTCGGCGGGCAGCCGGGTCACCGACAGCAGCAGGAAGCGGCCACCGCCGTCGTAGCGCTCCTCCTTCAGGTAGCCGGGCAGGTAGCCGATGACCTTGACGCCGACAGCCAGCACGTGGGGCAGGTAGGCCAGCGTGCAGACGGCGGCGAAGGCGCCGCCGGCCAGCAGGGGCCGCCGGCGGGCCACGGCCACCAGCAGCAGGGCCGGGTACAGCTTGACCATGGCGGCGGCGCCGACCAGCCCGCCGGCCAGCCCCGGGCGGCGGCGGGCCACCAGCACCGCCGCCACCGACAGGGCGACGGCCAGGCCGTCGACGTGGGCGTTGTTGACCACCTCGACGGCGGCCACCGGCGACAGGCACCACCAGGCGGCCAGGCGGGGATCGGACCCCATCCGCCGCAGGCCGACGGCGAGCAGGCCGCACAGCCCGAGGTCGACGACCGCAGCCGCGGCCTGCCAGGGCCGCTCCCCCGCCGCCCCGCCGGTCACCACCCGCACGACGACGAACCAGGCCTGGGCCAGCGGCGGGTAGATGGTGCGCACGGTGGGCCGGTTGATGCGGGTGGCGTCGCTGGCGGCCAGGTCGGGAAACAGCCACCGCTCCCGCAGCGGAGCCAGGGTGGGGTCGAGGGGAGCCCGCTCGTAGGGGTCGACCCCCGACAGCTGCACCTTGGCGTCCCAGGCGTAGCGGTACAGGTCGTCGGACAGGCCGGGCGGGCCGGCCAGCGCCGCTCCCCTGATGGCCACCGCCGCCACCACGCAGGCCACTAGCGCCCACCGGCCCGGCAGCCGCCGGATCAGCAGCACGCCGGCCACCCAGAGGGGGATCCAAGCGGCGAGGAGGGCGACGACCTCCCACCGGTCGCCGCCCTGGTTCACCACGTTTCGCTGGGACACCGCCGCCGACAGGGCGGTGGCGGCCACGGTGCACAGGGCCACGCCGGCGGTGACAGAGCCGAGGGGGACGGAGCGAAGCGGCTTCGGCCCGGGCCCAGGCGAGGCCGGGGCGCGGGCACCGTCCGGTCCGAGCCGCCCAGCAGCGCGAGCGCCGTCCGGTCCGGGCGACCCGGCGCCAACAGGATCGTTTTCGGGCGACGCCGCCGCACCGGCACCTTCCGGCCCGAGCGGCTGGTCGGACCCGGCGGGAGGGGAGCGGCGGGTCACCGAGCGGCGGAGGGCGGCGCGGCCGCCAGCTGGGCCAGGCCGGCGTCGAGCCCGACCTCGGCCCGGAAGCCGAGGACCCTGGTGGCCTCGCCCGGGTCGGCCACGACGTGGCGCACGTCGCCCGGCCGCCACCGGCCGGTGACCACCGGGGCGGCGCCGCCGACCGACCGGCTGAGCGAGCGGGCCACCTCCGAGATGGTGACGGGCCGTCCGCTGCACACGTTGAGGGGGACCAGCTCGCCGGGCCGGGCGGCTGAGGCGTTGGTGAGGGCCAGGAGGTTGGCGGCGGCCACGTCGGCGACGTGGACGAAGTCGCGGGTCTGGCCGCCGTCCTCGAACACCGTGGGCGGCTCGCCCCGCAGCAGCGAGGACAGGAACAGGGCGGCGACCCCGGCGTAGGGGGTGTCGCGGGGCAGGCCGGGCCCGTAGACGTTGTGGTAGCGCAGGGCCACCACCGAGGCGCCCACCTCCCGGGCCCAGGCCGAGACCAGGTGTTCCTGCGCCGCCTTGGTGGCGGCGTAGCCCGACCGGGGGTCGAACGGCGCCGACTCGGGGACCAGCGCCCAGGCCAGCGGGCTGTGGCAGGAGGGGCAGGGGGCCTCGAAGCAGCCGGCGTCGAGGTCGGCCGGCCGCCGGGCCGGCGGCCGCACCAGGCCGTGGGTGGCGCAGCGGTAGCGCCCCTCGCCGTAGACCACCATCGACGAGGCCAGCACGAACCGGCCGCCGAACCCGGCGGCCCACAGGGCGGCCAGGAGGTTGGCCGTGCCCAGGTCGTTGTCGGCTGCGTACAAGGGCAGGTCGGACGGGTCCTGGCCCAGGCCGACCCGGGCCGCCTGGTGGCTCACCACCTCGACGCCCCGGACCGCTTCGGAGCAGGCGGCGGGGTCGACCAGGTCGCCGTGCACCAGCCGGGCCCTCGGGTCGACCCGCTCGGCCACCCGGTCGAGCACCACGACGTCATGTCCGCCGTCGCACAGCCGCGCCACCAGCTCGCGCCCGATGAACCCGGCCCCTCCGGTGACCAGCACCCTCATGTGAGGGCGCTGCCGGCCAGGGGGAGGGAGACGGTGAAGCGGCAGCCAGCGCCGGCGTTGGCCACGGCGATGGTGCCGTGGTGGGCCTCGACCAGTCCCTTGGCGATGGCCAGGCCCAGCCCGGCCCGGCCGTCGCCGGGCGTGCGGGCCGCATCACCCCGGTAGGCCAGGTCGAACACCCGGTCCAGGTCGTGCTGGGCCAGGCCGCCGCAGGCGTCGGCGACCTCGACCACGGCCCGGACGCCGTCGAGCCGGGCCGCCACCTCGACCCGCCCGCCGGCGGGGGTGTGGCGGATGGCGTTGTCGAGGAGGTTGCGCACGACCCGGGCCATCTCAGGGCTCGAGAGCTCGACCAGCGGCGACGGCTCCTCGGCCGTCCCCTCCAGGAGCACGCCTTTGGCCGCGGCGGCCACGGAGGCGCCGGCCACGGCCTCGCCCACCAGGTCGACCAACGGCACCCGCTCGCGTGCCAGGGACAGGGCGCCGGCGTGGATGCGGCTCAGCTCGAACAGGTCATCGACCAGACCGGCCAGGCGGTCGGCCTCCTGGCGGATGGTGCTGTGGTAGCGGGCCACCGTCTCGGCGTCGGTGACCACACCGTCCTCCAGCGCCTCGCTCATGGCCCGGATCCCGGCCAGCGGCGTGCGCAGGTCATGGCTGACCCAGGCCACCAGCTCGCGGCGGCTGAGGTCCATGGCGCTCTCCCGGGCGGCCGACTCGGACAGGCGGCGGCTGGCCCCCTCCAGCTCATCGGCCACCGACTGCAGCTCGTCGGGCAGCTCGCGGCACTCGAGGCGGACCGGGCCGCCGTCGACGGCTCGGGCCAGGTCGGCCACCGCCGCTGTCCCCTCGACGACCCGGTCCCCGCGGATCACGGCCGCGGCCAGGCCGACCCCGCCGCTCACCGCCAGCATCACGTACAGGGCCCTCAGGTCGTGGTCGGACAGGAACATCTGCCGGGAGGCGACGGCCGCCCCCACCACCGTGGCCGCCACCGGGATGAGGGCGGTGAGCACCAGGAGACCCCGCACCGAGCGCAGGGACCGGGCGGCCACGGTGGCGAGGATCGTGACCAGGGCGGCCCCGCCCGCGGCCAGGCCGATCAGCTGCACGGTGTCGAGGAGCGGCAGGCCGACGAGGAAGGTGGCGCTGCCGATCACGGCGGCGCCGACGGCCCACAGCCCGAGACGTCGACTCCCGAGAAGGGTGGTGGGCGCTCGGACGACGGTGGTCACGGTTCGGCCTCGAATCGGTAGCCGACGCCCCAGACGGTCTGGAGGTGGCGGGGTCTGGCGGGATCTTCCTCCACCTTCTCCCGCAGGCGGCGGATGTGGACGGTGACGGTGGAGGTGTCGCCGTAGGTCCAGCCCCACACCTGCTCCAGCAGCTCCTCCCGCCGCCAGGCCCGGCCGGGGTGGCGCAGGAGGAAGGCCAGGAGGTCGAGCTCCTTGCTGGTCAGCTGGACGGGGAGCTCGGCCAGCCAGCAGCGGCGGCTGGCGGTGTCGAGGCGGATGGCCCCGGCCGTCAGCACCGCCGGCCGCTCCTCGAGGGTGGCCACGGCCGCCACCCGGCGCAGGACCGCCCCGACCCTGGCCGTCAGCTCGCGGGGCGAGAACGGCTTGGTGACGTAGTCGTCGGCGCCCACCTCGAGGCCGGCGATGCGGTCGTCGATGTCGCCCCGGGCCGTCAGCATGATCACGGGCAGGCTGTGGGCCTGGCGCAGGCGACGGCACACCTCGACCCCGTCGAGGCCCGGGAGCATCAGGTCGAGGACCATCAGGTCGGGCGGCGAGGCCAGCGCCTGCTCGAGGGCCGACGGGCCGTCGGCCGCGGTGTCGACCTCGTAGCCCTCTCGCTCGAGGTAGCGGCGCACCACATCGCTCACCGTCTCGTCGTCATCGACGACGAGGACGCGCTGGGCCGGGGTGCTCGTCACGGAGACGATGGTGCGCAGGTGCGGAGCGCTCAGCACAACCTTCCCAGCAGTGTTTCGCTCTCCGTAAGGTCCAGGCCTAGGTTTCTTCCGGCCTGACAGGGAAGGCTGGGGAGGTGCTCCCGCCTGCCGACGTCGATGTGGTGCTGCCCGTGCTCGACGAGCGGGACGCCCTGCCGGGGCTGCTGGCGAGCGTGCCGGCCGGTCACCGGGCCATCGTGGTCGACAACGGCAGCACCGACGGCTCCGGCGACCTGGCCCGTTCCCTCGGGGCCACCGTGGTCTCCGAGCCCCGACGGGGGTTCGGCGCCGCCTGCTTCGCCGGCCTCACGGCCGCCACCGCCCCCGTGGTGGCGTTCTGCGACGCCGACGGCTCCTTCGACCTGGGCCAGCTGCCGCTCGTCACCGGACCGGTGCTGGCCGGCGCCGCCGACCTGGTGCTCGGAGCCCGCCGCCCCACCACCCGTGGCGCATGGCCGCCGCACGCCCGCGTGGCCAACCGGGTGCTGACCCTCGAGCTTCGGCGCCGCACGGGGCTGCGCCTCACCGACCTCGGGCCCATGCGGGCCGCCTCCCGAGAGGGCCTGCTCCGCCTGGGCCTGGCCGATCGCCGCTCGGGCTGGCCCCTCGAGATGGTGCTGAAGGCGAGGGCCGCCGGCTGGCGGCTGCACGAGGTGGAGGTGGCCTACTCGCCCCGCATCGGCCGCTCGAAGGTGACGGGCACCGTGCTCGGCACGGCCCGGGCCGTGAAGGACATGGCGGGGGCGCTGCGATGAGTAGCCGACGCGGCGCCACCGTGGCCATCGTCGTGGCCAAGGCCCCGGTGCCCGGGCGGGTGAAGACCCGCCTGTGCCCGCCCCTGACGCCTGTCGAGGCGGCGGCGGTGGCCGAGGCGGCCCTGACCGACACCCTGGAGGCGGTGCGGCGGTGCGGAGCCGACCGGTTCCTCCTCGCCCTCGACGGCGACCCAGGACCCTGGCTGCCGCCCGGTTTCGAGGTGGTGGGCCAACGCGGCGACGGCCTCGACCAGCGCCTGGCCGCAGCGTGGGACGACGCCGACGGCCCGGGCGTGCAGGTGGGCATGGACACCCCGCAGCTGCAGGCCGCCGACCTCGACCTGGCGCTCGCCCTGCTCGACGACCACGGCGCCGCCCTTGGCCTGGCCGACGACGGCGGCTGGTGGGCCGTCGCCCTGCGCCGGCCCGACCCGGTCTGCTTCCTGGGCGTGCCCATGAGCAGCGCCCGCACCGGCACCGCCCAGCGTCGTCGCCTCCTCGACCTCGGCCTGTCGGTGGCCGACCTGCCCACCCTGCGGGACATCGACGAGATCGACGACCTCCTGGCCGTCGCCGCCGAACACCCCGACCTGCGGGTCAGCACCGCCGCCGCCCCCCTCCTTGTGACCCCATGAGCGAGCAATCATTCGGTGCCGATGCACGCCCGCGAGCGGAGCGAGCGAGCCGGCGAGGGCGAGCGTCGCCCGTCTGGACCGAGGAGCGGCTCGCTCGGCATGCCGGTGAACCGAACGGCCGTCGACGCCGGCCCTCGTCTTGAGCGCGGTGCTGGTGGCGGTGTCCTGGCCGGCGCTGCAGGGCTACGGCAGGGTGGCGTCGAACCCCACCTACCTCCCTCGCGACTACGGGACGGGCCTGGCGCTGTCGCTGGCGGTGGTGTGGGCGGGCTGCGCCGTCTGGGCCCTCGGTCGGGTCGTCCGGAGCCGCCCCGGCGTGTGACGGCCACCTTGGCGGGCCGCCGGGGCCCCTCGGCTGGCCTAGGTTGAGGCCGTGGCCAGCGGGGGGATGCGCCTCCGTCGCCGGGTTCAGCTGCTCGTCCTGGCCTTCGTCGCCCTCATCGGGCTCGACGTGGCCTTCGCCGTGCGCCTCACCGTCGTGCGAGACAGCACCGCCCAGGTGGTCGACAAGCGCCTGAACCCGGCCCAGGCCTCGGTGGCCAACCTGCTCAACGCCTTCATCACCCAAGAGACGGGCCAGCGGGGCTACATCATCACCGGTCGCCCCGAAGCCCTCGAGGTCTACGTCAACGGGCGCGGCGCCGCAGCCCGGGCCCTCGAGGAGCTGCGCAACCTTCTCGCCACCGAATCGGCGCTCCTCCCCGGGGTCGAGCGCAGCCAGGACGCCATCACCCAGTGGCAGCAGCAGGTGGCCGAGCCCGAGATCGCGGCCAAGCGCAACGGACGGATCGGGGAGGCCGAGGCGCTCGTCGCGGCCGAGGACACCCTCCGACTGTTCGACGTGGCCACCAGCCGCATCGACGAGGTGCGCCGCGGCGTGAACACCCTGCTGGCCCAGGCTGAACAGGACCGCGACCACGCCCGGTCCCTCACCACCCGGGTGCTGGTGGCCTCCCTGGTCATCGCCCTCGGCATCGCCGTGGTCACCCGCATCATGGTCACCCGGTGGTTCACAACGCCCCTCGAGGATCTCCGCCGCAGCGTGGCCCAGGTGGCCGGCGGCGACCTCGACCACGTCATCGAGGGCGTGGGGCCGCCTGAGCTGGAGGAGGTCGCCGTCGGGGTCGAGGCCATGCGCCGGCGCATCCTCACCGAGCTCGATGACGCCGACCGGGCCCGGGGGGCACTGGCCCGCCGGGGCCTCGTCGTGCTCACCCTGCGCGACGAGCTGGCTGCCTCCAAGGTGCCGCTGGCCGCCGGGTGGGCGGTGGCCGGCCGGTTCGAGCCGGCCGAGGGGATCATCGCCGGCGACTGGTGGGACGTCGTCGACCTGGGTGACGGCCGCACCGCCCTCGCCCTGGTCGACGTGGCCGGCCACGGCGCCGCCACCGGCGTCTACGCCCTGCGCACCAAGCAGCTGGTGATGGCCGCGCTGCGGGAAGGCCTCGGGCCGGCGGCGGTGTGGTCGTGGGTGCAGCGGGCCATGGGCGATACCGGCGAGCAGTTCCTGACCGGAGCCCTGGTCGTGCTCGACCCCGTCACCGGCCGCTGCCGGTGGTCCTCGGCTGGCCACCCCGACCTGCTGCTGGTGAGCCCGGCCGGCGCCGTCAAGCGACTCGAGGCCAGCGGCCCCATCTGCGGCCCGATCCCCGGCCCCTGGGACGAGGAGGAGGCCGTGGTCGAGCCCGGCGGGTTCCTGGTGGCCTTCAGCGACGGCCTCATCGAGCCTCGCGATGCCGCCGGCGAGGAGTTCGGCCTCGACCGCGTGGCTGAGGTCGTGCACGGCGCCTCCGGCGGCAGCGCCGACGTGCTCGCCGACGCCTGCATCGCCGCCTCCCGCCGCCACGCCGCCAGCCGCTTCAACGACGACGTCACCCTGGTCGTCCTCGGTCGCACCCGCTGACCCCGCTCCAGGGAACTGCCGGCACCCAGCGACACGGACTCCCGGCAGAACCAGCCTTCAGTGCCTCCCAGGCCAGCGGCTACGCTGACCGAGCCCCAAGGGCGGCGTGGCCGAGTGGTTTAGGCAAGGGCCTGCAAAGCCCTGTACCTGGGTTCGATTCCCAGCGCCGCCTC
>JBBSKY010000082.1:0-9522 GCA_038255915.1 Acidimicrobiales bacterium
CAGGAGGCCGTCGACGCGCTGTTCGACAACGGCCGCCGCGGCCGGCCGGTCACCGGCCCGGGCAACCGCCCGCTCAAGTCGCTGTCCGACATGCTGAAGGGCAAGCAGGGCCGCTTCCGCCAGAACCTGCTGGGCAAGCGGGTCGACTACTCCGGCCGTTCGGTCATCGTGGTCGGCCCCACCCTCAAGCTGCACCAGTGCGGCCTGCCCAAGCAGATGGCCCTCGAGCTGTTCAAGCCCTTCGTCATGAAGCGGCTGGTCGACCTCGAGCTGGCCCAGAACATCAAGTCGGCCAAGCGCATGGTCGAGCGCCGCCGGGCCCAGGTGTGGGACGTCCTCGAAGAGGTCATCAAGGAGCACCCGGTCCTGCTGAACCGGGCGCCCACCCTCCACCGCCTCGGGATCCAGGCCTTCGAGCCCCAGCTGGTCGAGGGCAAGGCCATCCAGCTGCACCCGCTGGTGTGCACCGCCTTCAACGCCGACTTCGACGGCGACCAGATGGCCGTCCACCTGCCCCTGTCCTCAGAGGCGCAGGCCGAGGCCCGCATCCTCATGCTGTCCACCAACAACATCCTGTCGCCGGCCACCGGCAAGCCGATCGTCTCCCCGACGCTCGACATGGTGTTCGGCGCCTACTACCTCACCGTCATGCGTGAGGGCGGCGCCGGCGAGGGCCGGGTGTTTCGGCGGATCCACGAGGCCGAGGCCGCCTACGAGAAGGGCGACCTCCACCTGCAGGCCCCCATCACCCTCCGCCTCGACGAGGGCAAGTACAAGAGCCTGGTCACCAGTCGCGACAGCGACGGCATGGCCACCGGCTGGGAGCAGACGACCTTCGGCCGCGTCCTGTTCAACGAGACGCTGCCCGAGACCATGGACTTCGCCAACGTCATCATCGGCAAGCGGGCCACCCCGGTCGGCACCATCATCGAGCAGCTGGCCGCCGAGGAGACCAAGGGCGTGGTGGCCGACACCCTCGACCGCATCAAGGACCTCTGCTTCCGCTACGCCACCCAGTCGGGGCTGACGCTGTCGATCAACGACATCCAGACCCCCGAGGACAAGCCCCGCCTTCTCAACGAGTTCGAGAAGGAGGCGGAGAAGGCCGAAACCCAGTTCCGCCGGGGCATCATCACCGACGACGAGCGCAAGTCGAAGGAGATCGAGATCTGGAACAAGGCGACCAACCGGATCGCCGAGGCCCTCAACAAGTCGCTCGACGCCGACCCGTGGAACCCCCTCGGGATGATGGCCACCTCGGGAGCCCGGGGAAACCCCCAGCAGATCCGCCAGATCGCCGGCATCAAGGGCCTGGTGGCCAACCCCCGGGGCGACTTCATCCCCCGGCCGATCACCTCGTCGTTCCGTGAGGGCCTGTCGGTCCTCGAGTACTTCATCTCCACCCACGGCGCCCGCAAGGGCCTGGCCGACACCGCGCTGCGCACCGCCGACTCCGGCTACCTCACCCGCCGGCTGCACGACGTCGCCCAGGAGCTGATCATCCGGGTCATCGACTGCGAGACCTCTCGCGGCATCATCGTCGACAACGTGGTGCCCGACGGCCAGGCCACCACCGAGAACAAGCAGGCCTACCTGGGCACCCGCCTCGACGGCCGGGTCCTGGTGCGCGATGCCGTCCTGTCGGACGGCACTGTGATCCCGGCCGGAACCGAGATGGACGGCGAGACCGTCGAGCGCCTGAGCAACGACCCCGACCTCACCGAGGTCCGAGTCCGCACCGTGCTGACCTGCGAGTCGGAGCACGGCGTCTGCGCCAAGTGCTACGGCCGTTCGCTGGCCACCAGCCGTGAGGTCGAGCTGGGTGAGGCGGTGGGCACCATCGCCGCCCAGTCCATCGGTGAGCCGGGCACCCAGCTCACCATGCGCACCTTCCACACCGGTGGCGTCGCCATCGCCGGTGGTGACATCACCCATGGCCTGCCCCGAGTGGTCGAGCTGTTCGAGGCCCGTACCCCAAAGGGCAAGGCCGAGCTGTCGAAGACCTCGGGCGTGGTGCGCATCGAGGACGAGGACACGGGGCGCCGGGTCACCGTCGTCAGCGACGACGGCAGCGAGGTCAGCTTCGCCGTCCCGCTGCGCACCCAGCTGGAGGTCACCGACGGCCAGGAGGTCAAGCCCGGCGACATGATGGTGAAGGGCTCGAAGGACCCGAAGGAGGTCCTCGAGATCAACGGCATCCGCGCCTGCCAGCAGTACCTGGTGGACGAGGTGCAGCGGGTCTACCGCGACCAGGGCGTGTCGATCCACGACAAGCACATCGAGCTCATCGTCCGCCAGATGCTGAAGCGGGTGATGGTGGCCGAGGCCGGCGAGAGCGTGCTCCTGCCGGGCGAGCGGGTCGACTCCAAGCGCTACGCCGAGGTGAACCGCCTGCTGGTCCAGGAGGGCAAGCGCCCCGCCGAGGGCCGCCCCGAGCTGATGGGCATCACCAAGGCCTCGCTGTCCACCGACAGCTGGCTGTCGGCCGCCTCGTTCCAGGAGACGACCCGGGTGCTGACCGAGGCCGCCATCGAGGGCAAGAGCGACAAGCTCTTCGGCCTCAAGGAGAACATCATCATCGGCAAGCTCATCCCGGCCGGCTCGGGGATGCTGAAGTACCGCGACATCGACCTCGACGCCCCCGGCTACGAGCCCATGCTGGGCTGGTCGTCCGGCGGCGAGGAGGACCGGGCCGACGCCGACGAGATCGAGGCCTGGCTGCGCAGCATCGGCAGCAACGCCCCGACCCTCACCGAAGAGGCCCGCCTGGCCTCGGAATGGCTCAACCAGCCCGCCGAAGGCGGCGACTCGGCCTAGCCGTTCTGCAACGTTTGCGCCGGAGGCCGTCCCGAGTGGGCGGCCTCCGGCGCGCCCGGGCCCTCGCGGCAGCCCGGCTGGCGCCCCCCCTCCCCGGCCGTCGCTCAGACAGAGAACTCGCTCTCGGCTCGAGGAGGGGGCGCCACCCTCGCCCACGGCCAGGCTCGAGCCGATCACGATCGACGTCGCCGTCGCTTGAACGTTCTGCCTGGCCAGAGCGGTCATCGCACATCCCGTTCTCGCTGGCTACGGGGCCGGGACGATGTGATGGACGATGACAACTTCGTCGTCGTTCTGCTCCCACAGGATGAGCCATTCGTCGTCGCCACAGACGACCGGGATCCCCCAGAGGCCGATCGTGTTGAAGCGTCGTCGGCGGTTGCGGGCTTCGCCGGGGTCGGCTTCGAGGAGATCGAGGGCGATGTTGAGACGGGCGGCGCAGCGCCGCTGCCGCTCATCGGCCTCCATCCGGGTCAAGACCTCGTCAGCCTCGGGGGAGAAGGCGAGCTCGGCCATGGGTCAGTCGCGTGGAGCGGCCGTGCGGTCGCGGCGCGCCAGCCGGCTCGGATCGGCGCGGTTGGCGGCGATGACCTTGCGGAGTCCCTCATCGGCTAGCAGGCGCAGCTCGGTGGCGGACAGGACCTCGGCAGGTTCCCAGATGAGGGTGCCGTCGGGTTCCCGGTGCACAAGGTAGCGGTCGTGCTCGGCCAGTTTGCCAAGGTTGGCGCGGCTGCGATCTTGAAGGGTGACGAGGACCTGCTCGACCATACCCCGATGCTACCCGCTGGCCCGCCATGGGCGGAGCCCCTTCTGGGCCTCGTGCATGACGGCGGGGCCAGCCGTGCGAGATCGTTTCGCCCGCCCACCAGGAGACCCCCTCGACCCGGGCGCTCCTGTCGATGGAGGGGGCACCACCCACGGCCAGGGCACGACTCGCCCCTGGGAGCGGGAGGACGCCGCCCCGGGGTGCGTGCCACAGGTCCGGCTCCAGCCTGTTCCCTATGCCTTGGCTAACCTTGGCCAAGCAGGATACGCTTGCGTACATGATCGTGAACGTCGGTCAGGCCAAGACGGATCTCTCGAAGCTGCTGGCACGGGTGGAGGCGGGCGAGGCGGTCGAGATCGCCCGGGACGGCGTTCCGGTGGCCCGGCTCACCCGGATCGAGCGGGCGACACCCGGCGCACGGTTCCTGGCGGCGCGGGGATCTCTCGCCGGTCGCATCAGGGTCGGCGACGACTTCGAGCTCACCGACGAGGAGATCGACGAGCTCCTCGACGAGCCGACGTGAGGCTGCTGCTGGACACCCACGTCGTGCTCTGGGAGCTGGGAGGATCACGAACCGTCTCGCCGGCTGCGAGCGAGGCGATCGAGCAGGCCACCGACCTGCTGTTCAGCGTCGTGTCCTTCGCAGAGATCGGCGTGAAGGTCGCGATCGGCAAGCTCTCGGTTCCGCCAGACCTACGTGAGCGCGTGCTGGAAAGCGGGGTCCAGGTTCTCCCGCTCGATGCCGATCATGGGCTCGCGGTGGGTGACCTGCCGATGCATCATCGTGACCCGTTCGACCGCCTGCTCATCGCCCAGGCCCGTTCTGAGCGCCTGACGATCGTCACCGCCGACCGACGCATCGCTGCCTACGACGTGTCGCTCGTTGACGCCGGCTGAGCTCGCCCGAGGTCGCTTGAGCAACCGACGGTCCATTGGGCGACTCCGACCGAGCTGGACCACGCGCAACTGGCCCCGAGATGTGGCTCAGAGCACATCGACGAGGCAGCGGAGGCGTGGGGCGGTGGCCAGTCGGGCGTCGGTGGTGAGGAGGGAGGTGGCGCCGGTCAACTCGGCCAGGGCGACGTAGGTGGCGTCGTAGGCGCTGAGGTTGTGGCGAAGGGCCCACATCCTGGGGCGGAGCCAGTCGGCTGGGTACCTGGTCAGCGAAAGGCGGGCGAAGCCGTCGAGAGCCAGGGTTCCCTGCTCCTCGGTCAGGCTCCGGTGCAGGACGAGGCGCCTGAGGACGTTGGTCACCTCGCTGTCGATGAGGTGTGGTGCCGCAAGCTCTTCGTCGCCGAGGCGCTCGGGGTCGAGGTCCCTGGCCACGAGCTCCACGATGACCCCGGCGTCCACGACCCTCAATCGCCGCGCCCCTCGTGAAGTGCGGCGAGGATCGTGTCGCGATCGACATCTCCTCGAACCCTCGCCTGGGTCTGACGGATCACCGCGGCGTTGTCGTGCACCGACTGGGCCCGCCGGGCCAGGTGCTCCAGCTCGCGCAGCACGAATCTGGCCAGCGAGAGGCCTGCTGATGCGGGCTGAAGCGCAAGGCACGGTCCTAGCTAGGGGTCCGCTTGCCCCGGCGGGCGGCGGACCCTACACTCGACGGGTTGCGCTGCGGCGGTATCGGCTGCCGCGCACGCACCCCTCGCACATCACACACAAGACCTCTAAGGGAGCACGTGCCCACGATCGAGCAGCTGGTCCGCAAGGGCCGGACGGACAAGCCGGACAAGACCAAGACACCGGCCCTCCAGGGATCGCCGCAGCGGCGGGGTGTGTGCGTCCGCGTGTTCACCCAGACGCCGAAGAAGCCGAACTCGGCCTTGCGCAAGGTCGCCCGGGTGCGCCTGACCACCGGCATCGAGGTCGGCGCCTACATCCCTGGCGAGGGCCACAACCTGCAGGAGCACTCGATCGTGCTCGTCCGTGGCGGCCGGGTGAAGGACCTCCCGGGCTACCGGTACAAGATCATCCGTGGGGCGCTCGACGCCTCCGGCGTGCGGGACCGCAAGCAGGCCCGCAGCCGCTACGGCGTGAAGAGGGGTTAGCGGACATGCCGCGCAAGGGACCCGCCCCCCGTCGTGAGCTGATGCCGGACCCGGTCTACAAGTCGGTCCTGGTCACCCAGCTGGTCAACAAGGTGCTGCTCGCCGGCAAGCGCTCGGTGGCCGAGAGCATCGTGTACAAGGCCCTCGAAGAGGTGGAGGAGAAGAGCGGCACCGACCCCGTCACCGTGATCAAGCGGGCGATGGAGAACACCAGGCCGGCGCTCGAGGTCAAGAGCCGCCGCGTCGGTGGCGCCACCTACCAGGTTCCGGTCGAGGTCCGTCCCCGCCGGGCCACCGCCCTTTCGATCCGCTGGCTGGTCGGCTACAGCCGCCAGCGCCGGGAGAAGACCATGGCCCAGCGCCTGGCCAACGAGCTGCTCGACGCCTCCAACAGCATCGGAGCGGCTGTGAAGCGCAAGGAAGACATGCACAAGATGGCCGAGTCCAACAAGGCTTTCGCCCACTACCGCTGGTGAGCCGGCCGCGCTAGAGCGGCCGACCTGCCAGACTTTGCCGGGATGCGCGGCGCGCCCTCCTGGCGCGCCTGCTGCCCGGACCACGTACCAGATCCGAAAGTTGACTGAGAGAAATGGCTGACCGCGAGGCGATCCTCCGCTCCACCCGCAACATCGGGATCATGGCCCACATCGATGCGGGCAAGACCACCACGACCGAGCGGATCCTGTACTACACGGGCAAGAGCTACAAGATCGGTGAGGTCCACGAGGGCGCCGCCACCATGGACTGGATGGCGCAGGAGCAGGAGCGCGGCATCACCATCACCTCGGCCGCCACCACCTGCATCTGGGACGGCCACGTCATCAACATCATCGACACCCCGGGCCACGTCGACTTCACCATCGAAGTCGAGCGGTCGCTGCGGGTGCTCGACGGTGCCGTCTGCGTGTTCGACTCGGTGGCCGGTGTCGAGCCCCAGTCCGAGACCGTGTGGCGTCAGGCCAACAAGTACGACGTGCCCCGCATGTGCTTCGTGAACAAGATGGACCGGGTCGGGGCCGACTTCTTCCGCACGGTCGACATGATCCTCGACCGCCTGGGCGCCACCCCGGCGGTCATCCAGCTGCCGATCGGGTCCGAGGGCGGGTTCCTCGGGGTCATCGACCTGGTGCAGATGAAGGCGCTGACCTGGCCCGAGGACGCCGCCCTCGGCGAGCGCTACGACCTGGTCGACATCCCGGCCGAGTACGCCGAGCAGGCCGCCGAGTGGCGAGAGAAGCTGCTCGAGGTCGTCTCCGGCGAGGACGACGGCATCATGGAGAAGTTCCTGGCCGAGGAGGCCGTCGGGGTCGAGGAGCTGAAGGTGGCCCTGCGCCACGGCACCACCTCGGGCAAGTACACCCCGGTCCTGTGCGGCTCGGCGTTCAAGAACAAGGGCGTGCAGCCCATGCTCGACGCCGTGGTCGACTACCTGCCCAGCCCGCTCGACGTGCCGGCCGCCGTCGGCCACTCGGTCAAAGACCCCGAGGTCGAGGTGCTTCGCGAGGTGTCCGACGACGCTCCGTTCGCGGCCCTGGCCTTCAAGGTCATGTCCGACCAGCACATGGGCAAGCTCACCTTCCTCCGGGTCTACTCGGGCAAGATCGAGAAGGGCGCTGCGGTCCTCAACGCCACCAAGGGCAAGCGCGAGCGCATCGGCCGCATCCTCCAGATGCACGCCATCAAGAAGGAGGACCGGGACGAGGCCCTCACCGGCGACATCGTCGCCGTGGTCGGCATGAAGGACACCCGCACGGGCGACACGCTGTGCGACGAGAAGAACCCCGTGGTCCTCGAGTCCCTCGACTTCCCCGACCCGGTCATCTCGGTCGCCGTCGAGCCCAAGAGCAAGGACGCCCAGGACAAGCTGTCCAAGGCGCTGCAGTCACTCTCCGACGAGGACCCGTCCTTCAGGGCCTACACCGACGAGGAGACCGGCCAGACCATCATCGGCGGTCAGGGCGAGCTGCACCTCGACATCATCGTCGATCGCATGCGCCGCGAGTTCAGCGTCGAGGCGAACGTCGGCAAGCCCCAGGTGGCCTACCGCGAGACCATCACCCAGACCGTCGAGAAGGTCGAGATGCGCTACGTGCGCCAGACCGGCGGCAAGGGCCAGTACGGCCATGTGGTGCTCACCCTCGAGCCCACCGGCCCCGGCGGCGGCTACCAGTTCGTCGACAAGATCACCGGCGGCGTCGTGCCCCGTGAGTACATCCCGGCCGTCAACGCCGGCATCCAGGACGCCATGCAGTCAGGCGTGGTGGCCGGCTACCAGATGGTCGACATCCGGGCCTCCCTCACCTACGGCTCCTACCACGAGGTCGACTCCTCGGAGATGGCGTTCAAGATCGCCGGCTCGATGTGCTTCAAGGATGCGGCCAAGAAGGCCAAGCCCGTGCTGCTCGAGCCGATCATGATGGTCACCGTCACCTCGCCCGAGCAGTTCCTGGGCGATGTCATCGGCAACCTCTCCTCCCGTCGGGGCAAGGTGGAGGGCATGGAGCAGGTGGGCAACGCCCAGGTCGTCAAGGCCCAGGTGCCGTTGGCCGAGATGTTCGGCTACACCACCGATCTGCGCAGCATGACCCAGGGCCGGGCGTCCTCGATCATGATGTTCCACTCCTACCAGCAGACGCCCGATTCCATCGCCAAAGAAGTCGTCGCCCGCGTCCAGGGCACCTAAGACCGAACTCGGAGACAGACATGGCCAAGCAGAAGTTCGAGCGCAACAAGCCGCACGTGAACGTGGGGACCATGGGTCACATCGACCATGGGAAGACCACGCTGACCGCGGCGATCACCAAGACCCTGGCTGAGCGGCTGCCTGGTGAGGGCAACGTGTTCGCTGCCTTCGACATGATCGACAAGGCGCCGGAGGAGAAGGCTCGGGGGATAACGATCTCGATCGCTCACGTCGAGTATCAGACCAAGGCGCGCCACTACGCCCATGTCGACATGCCGGGTCATGCTGACTACATCAAGAACATGATCACCGGTGCGGCCCAGGTGGACGGGGCGATCCTGGTGGTGGCGGCGACCGACGGGCCGATGCCCCAGACCCGTGAGCATGTGCTGCTGGCCCGCCAGGTGGGTGTGCCCTACATCGTGGTGGCGTTGAACAAGGTCGACATGGTTGATGACGAGGAGCTGCTGGAGCTGGTAGAGCTCGAGGTCCGCGAGCTGCTGGATGAGTACGAGTTCCCGGGCGACGACACCCCGATCGTGCGGGTGTCGGGTCTGAAGGCGCTCGATGGCGACAGCGCCTCGCAGGATCAGGTGATGGCGCTGATGGAGGCGGTCGACACCTACATCCCCGAGCCGGAGCGTGACTTCGAGAAGCCGTTCCTGATGCCGATCGAGGACGTGTTCACCATCACCGGTCGGGGCACGGTGGTGACCGGCAAGGTCGAGCAGGGCAAGGTCCACACCGGTGACACCGTGGAGATCGTCGGGTTGCGCAACACCCAGACCACGACGTGCACGGGTGTGGAGATGTTCCGCAAGCTGCTGGATGAGGGCCACGCTGGCGACAACATCGGTGCGCTGCTGCGGGGGACCAAGAAGGAGGATGTGGAGCGGGGTCAGGTGCTGTGCAAGCCGGGGTCGATCACGCCGCACACCGACTTCGAGGGTCAGGTGTATGTCCTGACCAAAGACGAGGGGGGCCGCCACAAGCCGTTCTTCAACAACTACCGGCCTCAGTTCTTCTTCCGCACCACCGACGTCACGGGCACGATCGCCCTGCCCGAGGGCACCGAGATGGTCATGCCGGGTGACAACGTGCTGATGACCGTGCAGCTGGGCAAGCCGATCGCCATGGACGAGGGCCTGCGCTTCGCCATCCGCGAGGGTGGGCGTACTGTGGGCGCCGGCCGCGTCGTCAAGATC
>JBBSKY010000083.1:0-9486 GCA_038255915.1 Acidimicrobiales bacterium
ACATCGGCGGGATGGACGATCCCGGTCCGTCCGAAGACCTCGATGAAAGCGCCCTCGTCGGTGGCGGCGGTGTAGCAGGTGCCATCGCGGCCCTTGAGATCGAAACGGCGTGACCCGTCGCGGTTGAACCACCAGACGACGACACCGCTGCGGTGGACGCGGTACATCGTGGCGCCCACCGGCAGGACGAGCTCGGGGAACGCTCGCACGTCGAGGCCGTTGGCCGGCGAGGGAACCGGCCAGGTACCGCGGGCCGGCACCGGTCAGTGGGCGAACGGCGCGGCGGCGTAGCGGGCGGCCATGACGAGCCGGCCGGCGGCCAGTGGGTCAGCAACCAGGTCAGCAGGTCGAGCGTCATCGATCTCAGCCTGCGGGGTGGTGAACCACGAGAGCACCGTCACCGCCGACACATGCGCCCGGCGCCACTCGCGCAGGCAGTCGGCCACCACGGGCCGCAGGCCCCCCAGGTCGGGGTCGAACTGCCAGACCGGGAACAGCTTGCGGCCGTCGTGGTCGACGGCCAGAAGCCCCAGCCGCTTCGCCCGCTGGTACACGGCCTGGGTCGACTCGGCGCCCACCAGTCGGGCCGCCTCCTTCGCCCCAACGGCACCGGCTACAGCCGTCTCGATGGCTAACCGGGCCCGGACTGTCCGCGCCGCACGCGCCCCCGCCTCTGCGAGCACCGGGGCCCGTGCGCCCAGGGGTGGCGCCGCTCGTAGCGCGTTCACGAACGCCGCTACCAGCGGCCGCTCCGCCTCAGTCACCTCGATCGCCGACATGCACCAACACCACCAACAATCGCGCCGCTTTTGGACGACGGGTCGGAGGTACGATACGAAAGAGATGTCAGCTCCCCAGCCCGAGCCCGGCCCTGCCGAGAGTCTTGAGCTCCCGGTCGAGGAGGTCCTTCGGCGAGCCCGGCCCCACCCGCCCTACGGCGAGCAGGTGATCGACGATCTCACCCCTGACGAAGCTGTTGACTTCCTTGCCGCTGTCCTGAGTTGAGCGGCGACGAGGCCCGCGGCCCCGTCGTGGTCGACACCGACGTCTACAGCGCCGGGCTCGTGCCCGACTCTCCGCTGGCCCGCCGGTACGAGCCCCTCCTCATGGGGCGCCCAGAGGTCGTGTCCTTCCAGACAGTCGCCGAGATCCGCTACGGCGCTCTCCTCAGGCGCTGGGGCATCGCTCGACTCCGCCATCTCGAGGCGACATTGGCGCGAGCGGAGGTCGTGCAGACCGGGCCTGATCTCATCCGGACGTACGTCGAGCTGCGCGTCGCGTGCAAGCGGGTCGGTCACGCTCTGTGTCAACGGGAGCACGACGCCGACCGTTGGATCGCCGCCACCGCGATCCGTCTCAGCATCCCTCTCGTCTCGAACGACCGCATCTTCGAAGAGACCCCGCGGCTGGTCCTCGAAGCCGTTCGAAACTGACCTGCGAGGTCGCGTAGTAGCACTGCAGCTCGCCTACGGAGCGTTGCCTCGCAAAGCATCTCTGGTGACAGCTCGTTGCTGGCGACCGGGCGGGAGCAGACGGAGGTGGCTCGGCCTGAGGCGACTGGAACGTTTCTGTGGTTGTCACGCCGCGTCGTATCGTTGGGTTCATGAGCGTGGCGCTGTGTGAGGTTCCGATCGGGCGGGTGGAGGAGGAGCTGGTCGGTCTGGCTGGTCAGCTGTCGGCCGGGTTGTGCCGGTGGTTGCTGGTGCTGGGTGAGTTCGATCGTCGGCAGGGGTGGGCCGGGTGGGGGATCCGGTCGTGTGTGCACTGGCTGTCGATCCGGTTGGCGGTGTCGCCGTCGACGGCCCGGGCCCAGCTGCGGGTGGCCCACGCCCTGGCCGGGTTGCCGCTGGTCGCCGAGCAGTTCGCCGCCGGCCGGTTGTCGTACTCGCAGGTGCGGGCGTTGTGCCGGGTGGCGGATGCGACGAACGAGGCCGAGCTGGTGGAGCTGGCCCAGGAGATGAACGCCGATCAGCTCGAGCGGATGTGCCGGCTGCTGCGGGGCCTGGACGACGCCACCGACGCCGAGGTGCCCGATCTGACCTCGATGACCGTCCGCTGGGGTGACGACGGAACGGCCACGGTCCGGGTACGGCTCCCCAACGACGACGCCGCCGCTGTGGTGGCTGCGGTCGAGGAACGGGTGAAGAAGGCGGCGCTGCCGGGTGAGGTGCCCCCTACAGCTGAGGTCGGCACGCGACCCGTACTACCGGTTTCACGCAGGCTTTGCTACCTCTTTCCCTCATCAGATCTTCAATGGCCGCCGCTTCACCGCTGCTGGTCGGCCCACCAGTCCTTCAGGCGGCGGGTGACGTCCTCCTCGGGCAGCGGGCCCTCTTCGAGGCGGAGGTCGAGGAGGAAGCGCATGGCCCGGCCCACCATCGGGCCGGGGGGGAGGTCGAGGATCTTCATCACGGCGGTGCCGTCGAGGTCGGGGCGCAGGGCCTTCACCTGCTCCTGCTCCTCCAGCTGGGCGATGCGCACCTCGAGGTCGTCCATCCGCTTGTCGAGCTGGGCGGCCCGGCGGGCGTTGCGGGTGGTGCAGTCGCAGCGGGTCAGCTCGTTGAGCCGGCCCAGCAGGGGGCCGGCGTCGCGCACGTAGCGGCGCACGGCCGAGTCGGTCCACCCCAGCTTGTAGGTGTGGAAGCGCAGGTGCATGTTGACCAGCTCGGTGATGGCCTCGACCTCGTCGTTCGGGTAGCGCAGGGCCCGCAGCCGGTCACGGGCCATGCGGGCGCCGACCACCTCGTGGTGGTGGAACGACACGCCCTTGGGGCCGATCGAGCGGGTCTTCGGCTTGCCGATGTCGTGGAGCAGGGCGGCCAGGCGCAGGACCTTGTCGGGGCCGGTCTTCTCGACCACGGCGACGGTGTGGGCCAGCACGTCCTTGTGGCGGTGGATCGGGTCCTGCTCCAGGGCCATGGCCGGCAGCTCGGGCAGGAACTCGCCCGCCAGGCCGGTGTTGACCAGGAACCACAGGCCCAGGCCCAGGCCGGGCGGGTCGGTGACCATCAGCTTGTCGAGCTCGTCGCGCAGGCGCTCGGCCGCGATGATCGACAGGCGCTCGTGCAGGCGGGTGGCCGACTCGACCAGGGCCGGGTCGGGCTCCATCACGAAGCGGGCCAGGAACCGGGCGGCCCGCAGCATGCGCAGCGGATCGTCGGTGAACGAGGTGTCGGGGTCGAGGGGGGTGCGCAGCCGGCGGGCGAACAGGTCGTCGAGGCCGCCGAAGGGGTCGACCAGGGTGAGGTCGGCGCTGCTCAAGCGCAGGGCCATGGCGTTGATGGTGAAGTCACGCCGGCTGAGGTCGGCCTCGATGTCAGTGGCGAACACCACCTCGGGGTTGCGGCTGTCGGGGCTGTAGGCCTCGCCCCGGTAGGTGGTGACCTCGTGGCGCACGCCGCCGTGCAGGAACCCGATGGTGCCGAACCGCTGCCCCTGGGTCCAGATGGCGTCGGCCCACCCGGTGACCCGGGCCAGGATCTCCTCGGGCCGTGCGTCGGTGGCGTAGTCGAGGTCGGCGCTGGCCGTGGGGTCGAGGCCGAGCAGGGCATCGCGCACCGGCCCGCCCACCAGGTGCAGCTCGTGGCCCGCCTCGGCGAAGCGCCGGGCCACCCCAGCGGTGACCTCGACGAGAGGCTGGAAGCGGGAGGGGACGGCGACCATGGCGACCTCGGAGGCTACGGGAGGCGGCGCTGGCGGCCGGCGGGGTTCGAGGCTGACGTGAACCACAGCCGGTGGTACGTTCGTGCCGTGGACGCCATCGATCGGATCCGTGAACTGTTGGACAGCACCGACGAGGTGACGGTCGGCACCTCGATGCGCCTTCCCGCCGCGCTCCGAGAAGCGGCGGCGCTGGCGGTGAGCGAGCTCGGTGCGGCCACCTCGATAACGGCCTTGGCTGCCGACGCGCTCTGGCAGCGCCTCGACGCGCTGGTCGTCGAGGCGGCCCTGGACGCCCACTACGACCGCTACCCCGCTCTCAGGCCGTCCCTCGCCGAGCTCGCCATCGCCGCCGCCGAGCTGGACGGGAACCCCCTCGCCAGCCGCCCTGACGCCATTCGCTGCGCCGCGGCAGCCATCATCGAGCGCCATCCCGACGCCGACGCCGACGATGTCCTCCTCTGGGCAGAAGCGCAGGCGGCGAGCGCAGCGTGACCACCACCGTGATGCTCGACAACGAGGCGGTGCAGGCGCTGCTGTCGATCAGCCACCCCAAGCACGCCCAGGCGCTGACCTCCGTTCAGGTGGTCAATGACCGGCGCAAGAGGAGTCGGCCGACGAAGGTGCTCGTCCCGACCGCGGTGCGGGTCGAGGCGGGCTGGGACCGCACGGCACCTGCAGCCGCATTCATCAACCAGCTGCGGATCGTCGACGTCGCCCTCGACGGGGCGGCGGCCGATGTCGCCGCCGCTCTCGTCGCCACCCACCACGTCTCGGTGGCCGACGCCCACGTCGGTGCGGCGCTCAGGACGGTGGCGGGGCCGGTGACCATCCTGACCAGTGATCCTGGCGACATGCGCACGGTGGCGGGCACCAAAGACGTGGTGATCGTCACGCTCTGAGCAGCGAGGGGCGGCGGCAACGGCAACGCACGCCCCCGCCGTCGGACTCCGGGCCTACCATCTGGATCGGTGGCCACCCTCGACACCGACGTGATCCGCTGGGGTCGGGAGCGAGCCAGGACCGGGCCGTGGCGGGGCAGCCCCCAGGTGGCGCTGCTCACCCCGCTGCCCGGCGCTCCCGTGCCCACCCTGGCCTTCGTCCGCCGCTGCGTCGACACGCTGTCGGCCCAGGGCTTCACCGGCGTGGTCACCGGCGCCCTGGCCCCGGTCGAGCAGCGGGCCTTCCTGGCCGCCGGATTCGCCGAAGCCGAGCGCCTGCACCTGCTGTCGCACAGCCTGTCGGGCCTGTCGGCGGCCCGGGCCGGCAGCGGCCGGGCCAAGCTGCGGCGGGCCTGGGGCCGCGACCAGGCGGCGGTGCTGCAGGTCGACGCCACCGCCTTCCCCCTGTTCTGGCAGCTGGACGAGGCCGGGCTCACCGACGCCCTCACCGCCACCCCCCACACCCGGTTCCAGGTGGCGGTCACCGACACCGGGGCGGTGGTCGGCTACGCCATCACGGGCCGCAGTGGTCGGAACGGCTACCTGCAGCGCCTGGCCGTCGACCCCCTCCAGCAGGGCCGGGGCCTGGGTCGGGCCCTGGTGGTCGACGGGCTGCGGTGGCTGTCCCGCTGGCGGGCCGAGCAGTGCGTGGTCAACACCCAGTGGGGCAACGAGGCGGCGCTCGGCCTCTACGAGCGGGTCGGTTTCCACCGCCTCCCCCAGGCCCTCGCCGTCCTCAGCAAGGGGGACAGCCCCGCTCAGGTGACGGGCGGCCAGTCGATCTCGGCGGCGAGGATGGCCTCGGTGACCGCCAGCAGCCGGCTGGCGCCGCACCGGTCGAAGCCGGCTTCCGAGCGCTGATACCACTCGCCCGCCCGGCGCAGGGGACCTGCGATCAGGACCTCCTCGACGCCAAGGCGGTCCCGAGGTTCAGCGGTCCGCTACCCCGCAACCCGGCGGCACAGGCCCGCGGGTACAGGAGATGGGAGATCTGCTCGTCCACGTCGCCGTGCCTGCCGTGCGCCTCCGGAGCCACGTGGTACTCCCCCTCCCACACCTCGTCGAACCTGTCCTGCCCCAAGGCCCGACGCTGCTTCGAGCCACGACTGCAACGGGGCGGGCTGCTCACCGAGGACGATCGTCCGCATGGGGCCTGAGGCTACAACCAAGGTGCCTTGGTGACGGCCGGTTGCCGCCGCAACGGCGCCTTCCCTGGGATCCCGCCGGCTCTGGGCGGGGGGCCGGGACCCGCTGGTGCCGGCCCCTCGTCGAGAACTCGGGGAAGTAGCGTCGGTGCCCCGTGGGGGGCGTGTGAGGGCTCGACGGCAGGGCGTCCTCCGGGCGCTGGTGGCGCTGGTCGCCCTGGTGCCGTGGGTGGTGCGGGTCGAGGCGGCGGCGGCGGCGGGTGGGCAGCTGCGGCTGGTGACCCAGACGGCGTGGGTGGTGCCTGGCGAGACGGTGGGCCTGACCCTGCGGGCCGCCGAGGTCACCGACCTCACCGCCGTCGAGGTCGCCGTCACGCTGCACCCCGCGGTGAAGAGCCGGACCGAGCTGCAGAAGACGATGGTGGGCGAAGGCCTCAAGCCGGCGATCTGGCCGCGGTCGAACACCGCCATGGCGCTGGCCGAGGTGCCCGCCACCGCCGACGGGACGCTCACCATGACGGTGCCCACCCGGGACCCGAAGGAGCCGGTGGACCCGGCCCGGGCCACGCTGAGCCAGCCCGGCATCTACCCGCTGAGCGTGGAGCTGCGCCAGGTCGGGGGCGGGGACACCGTGCAGCGCTTCACCACCCACCTGCTGGCCGTGAAGACGCCCGCCGACGGCACCCGGCTGGGAGCGGCGGTGGTGCTGCCCCTGTCGGCGCCGCCGTCGACCGGACTCGAGGGCGGGCTGGTTGGTCCCCCCGCCGGCGCCTCGGCGCTGGCCGACACCGCCGCCGGGCTCAGCGCCTCCCCGGTCATTCCGCTGACGCTCGCCCCCACGCCCGAGATGCTCGCGTCGCTGGACGAGTCGGCCCCCACGACCGCCAACGCCCTGGGGCTGGCCGTCGCCGGACGCGACGTGCTGGGCCGCCCCTTCGTGCCCGTCGACGTCCCCGGTCTCGGGCCCGCCGCCGGCTCGCTGCTGCCCAAGCAGCTGGAGGCGGGCCGTGAGGCGGCCCGGAGCGTGCTGGGTCGTGACCCGATGCAGGGGATCTGGCTGGCCGACGAGCCCCTCGACGACGCCGCCCTGGCCCAGGTGGTGGCCAGCGGCTCGCCCCGGCTGATCCTGCCCCAGGCCGCCCTCGGCCCCACCGGCCCCGCCGTTGCGGCCCCGGTGCGCCCGGTGACCGTGACCGGCGGCGGCGCCACCGCCACGGCCCTGGTGGCCGACGGCACCCTCAGCGCCCACCTCGACAGCGCCGCCTCCCCCCTGGACCAGCCCCTGGCCGCCCACCACCTGCTGGCCGACCTGGCCGCCCTCGCCACCCTGCCCGCCGACCAGGGCGGACCGCCCCCCGAGGGTCCGCTCGACCGGGGTGTGGCCACCGTCGTCGCCCCCCGCCAGTTCACCCCGTCGACCGGGTTCCTCACCGAGCTGCTGGGCGGCCTGGAGCGGAGCCCGGTGGTGCAGGCCGTCGGTCTGGCCGCCGGCTTCGCCCGCCCCCTCGAGCCGCCCCCGCCGGCGCCCCGGGCCACCAGCACCACCCGGCCTCGGCGGGGCGCCACCACCACCCTGGCCCCCTCCCCCGGCCGCACGCTGGTGCCGCTGCCGGCCGGCTCCGGCCAGCCCATCGGCGAGCTGGTCAACGAGGCCACCATCCAGCTGGCCACCGAGGCCCTCGTGCTCGCCGACCCCGAACCGGCCGACGGGCTGACCGCGGAGGGCCCCCGCCTCGGGGCCGAGGGAGCGGCGGGCGCGGCCGAGCGGCGGCGGCGGCTGCTGGTGGCCACCTCGGCCGACCTGCCGGTGGAGCAGCGCCGGGAGCGGCTGCGGAACCTGGTCGACCGGTCCACCGAGCAGCTGCGGGGCCTGCAGATGCCCGAGGGGCGGACGCTGCGCCTCACCGCCCGCACCGGGCAGCTGCCGGTCGGCATCTTCAACGAGACCGGCCGCACCGCCAGGGTGCTGCTGCAGCTGGACAGCGACAAGCTGGAGTTCCCCGAGGGCAACAGCACCCAGGTGGTGCTCGACCGGCGCACCACCACCTCGCAGATCCTGGTGCGGGTGCGAGCCTCGGGCAGCTTCCCGGTGAAGGTGCGGCTGCTGACCCCCGACGGCGGCCGGGTGCTGCAGGAGACCGTCTACGTGGTGCGGGCCAACACCTTCCCCGGCGTGGCCATCGCCGTGAGCGGCACCGCTGCTGTGTTCCTGGCCCTGTGGTGGGCCCGGACCCTGCTGCGCGAGCGCCGCAACCGGGCCCGCCCCCGCCACCCCAGCGGCCGGCACCGCCCCCGGGGCCCCGGCAAGCACCGCGCCCCGCGATCCGGGTGACGGCCAGGGAGAGGCGACCCTCGCTGGCTCGGGCCACCGGGGTCATGGCGGCCGGGACGGCGCTGTCGCGCCTCACCGGGTTCGGCCGCAACATCGCCCTGGCCATCGCCATCGGCCAGGCGGGGCTGTCGGACAGCTACGTGCTGGCCAACACCACCCCGAACATCGTCTACGAGCTGCTGCTCGGCGGGGTGCTGTCGGCCACGCTGGTGCCGCTGTTCGTGCAGCTGCTGGCCCAGGTCGACCGTGGTGGTGATGAGGCCGAAGCGGCCTGGCACGACATCTCGGCGGTGGTGACCCTGGCGGTGGTCGCCTCGGTGGCCGCCGCCGTTGCGTTCTTCCTGGCCGCCCCCGCGATCGTGGCCCTCTACTTCGGCGACCGCACGGCCGACCAGCGGGCGGTGGGCACGACCCTGGTGCGGATGTTCGCCCTGCAGGTGGTGGCCTACGGGGCCATCGCCCTGACCACCGCCCTGCTCAACGCCCGGCGACGGTTCGCGGCGCCGATGTTCGCTCCGGTGGCCAACAACCTGATCGTGATCGCCGTCATCGCCCTGCTGCCCCAGGTGGCCCGCAGCCTGGACGTGGGCGCCTTCCGCCAGGACGCCAGGGCCCTGGCCTTCCTGGGCCTGGGCACCACCCTGGGCGTGGTGGCCATGGCCGCAGTGCAGATGGCCCGCCTGCCGGCAGCGGGCCTGGTGGGGCGGCGGGCCGGTTTGCGGCCGACCTGGGACCTGCGGGCGCCGTCGGTCCGGCGGATGCTGAGCCTGTCGGGCTGGACCCTGGGCGTGGTGGTGGCGAACCAGGTGGCCCTGCTCGTGGTGCTGCGCCTGCCGGCCCAGCGGGGCGGCGGGGTGACGGCCTACACCACCGCCCTGGTGTTCTTCCTCCTGCCCCACGGGGTCTACGCCGTATCGGTGATGACCGCCCTGCAGCCCGACATGGCCGAGCGGTGGGCGGCCGGCGACGGGGCCGGCGTCGGTGAGCGGGTGGCCACGGGGCTGCGCTCCATCGCTGCGGTCGTGGTGCCGGCCGGCGTGGGCCTGGCCCTGGTCGCCGGTCCGCTGGTGCGCACCCTGCTGCTGCACGGCCGCTTCGACGCCGGCGACGCCCGGCTGACCGCCGCCACCCTGGCCTGCTTCGCCCTGGGCCTGCCCGGGTTCTCCGCCTTCGCCTTCCTGACCCGGGTGTGGCAGTCGATGCAGGACACGCGCACCATGTTCTTGTTCTACGCGCTGGAGAACGGCGTGAACATCGTGCTGGCCGTGGCCCTGTTCCCCCGGTTCGGGGTGCCCGGCCTGGCCGCGGCGTACGGCGCCGCCTACACCGTCGCCGCGCTGGCCACCCTCGTGGTGCTGAACCGGCGGCTGCCCGGCCCGTGGTTGGCCGGGGCCGGCGGCTTCGCTCT
>JBBSKY010000084.1:0-9420 GCA_038255915.1 Acidimicrobiales bacterium
ACCCCGCCAACAACCGCCGCTGCTTCTCATCAAGATGACCGAACAGGAACCCGAAGAACCCAACGAGATCCTCCTCCACCACCTCGAACCCCACATCGGCATCCTACGAGACCAACAGCCAGCCTGCGCGGATAGTACCCTTGCGGACCCTAACGCTGGGTCTTCCCCAGCTCTGCCTGCCCCAAGGAGCCGACCAGTTCCTGAACGCCGCTTCCATCGCGTCGGCGGCTGCCGGCATCTCCTTGAGCCCGCAGGACACGGTCCCGCGCGCTGTTCGCGACGCAGTCACCCGGCTGCTCGGCGACCCGTCCTTCCGAAACGCCGCCAGGAGGATCAGCTCATCAATCGCTTCGATGCTCTCACCCGCAGACGTAGCCGAATTGCTCGAGGGTCTGCCGTAGCCATCTGGTCCCGACGTGGACGTCATGAGGCTCACATCCCTGCGCCCCACCCATCGGGGCGGACGAGCGTCCCGATCGGCTCAGGGGCGGACCGGGTGGATCTGGATGTTGCCGCCCTTGAGCCGGCCGTCGCCGGTCTGATCGACGCCCTCGATGCGCAGTCGGAACACGTCGAAGGTGCCGGGTTCACGCTGGTCCTCGACGTAGGCCACGAACGGCTGCCCGTCGCGACCCACGCCGGCGAACCACGCCGCCCTGCCGTCGGCGGACACGCCGAGGGCGGTGAACTCGGAGGCGTGGAACTTGTCGACCCCCGGGCCGCCGGAGTACTGCAGCTGGCCCTTCAGGGTGGTGCCGTCGGACTGGACGTTGAAGCCAGCGCTGCCGCCGGCGGGTGACCGCAGGGCTCCTCCGGTCACCTTCCCGGGCGAGCTGGTCACCGCGAGGGTCACCGGAGCCACGGCCTCCAGGTAGTGCGAGGTCTCGGGGACCCGCACGGTCACCGAGTGGGTTCCGGGTGGGAGCAGCACGGGCTCGGTCACGGTGGCCGCGCCGTCGGCGCCGGTGGAGGCGGGGAAGCTCTGGCCCCCCGCCTCGAAGCGCACCTCCCGTCCGGCCAGCCTGGCCGTGGCCTCGTCGGCCCCGTCGGCGACCTGCGCCGAAAGCGTCGTCCACCCGAAGGCGGCGGTGATGGAGCCGGTGAAGGTCACGATGGTCGGCCGCTTGGTGACGGTCACCGAGGTCCCGTCGGAACCCGACCCGCCGTCCTTGTCGGTGGCGGTGAGGGTGGCGGTGTAGGCGCCGGGATCGGCGTAGACGTGGGCAGCCGGATCGCCCGGCCTCGGCGCCGTGCCGT
Source organism: Acidimicrobiales bacterium (assembly GCA_038255915.1). Taxonomy (GTDB): domain Bacteria; phylum Actinomycetota; class Acidimicrobiia; order Acidimicrobiales; family JAUJNH01; genus JAUJNH01. Next base: position 1,258 of record JBBSKY010000084.1, read on the forward strand.
CCCCGAAGTCCCAAACCGGGTTCAGGCCCGCGGCGGTGTCCGCCCCGCTCGGGTCGGAGATCACCCCGGTCAGCGGCATGGTCAGCCCCCAGTGGCCGTCTCCGCCGGTACCGGCGTCGACGGCGGGGGCGACGTTGCGCACCTCGATGGCCGTCTCCGCCAGAGATGACACTTGCCCGTCGGACACCGACACCCGGACCGAGGCCGAGGCCGGCCCATCGTCGCTGCGGTAGCTGGCGGTCGCCCCCTGAGGCTCGATCGTGCCGGAATCGGCCGACCAAGTGTAGGTCAGGGCGTCACCGTCGACATCGCTGGCGACCGATCGGACCTCGACGGCCTCGCCGCCCTCGTCGACCGGTCCGGCCGGCTCCAAGGTCACCGTCGGTGGATCGTTCACCGGTCTGACCGTCACCGAGACCGTGGCCACGTTGGAGCTGCGGCCGCCCGCCGTGGCCGAGAAGGTGAACCGGTCGGTGCCGTGGCGGTTCGGAGCCGGCTGGTAGCTCAGCTCAGGAGCGGTGCCGGTCAGCGTGCCGTGCTGGGGGCTGTCGACCACGGTGTAGGTGAGGGGTCGCCCGGCCGGGTCGCTGGCATGCAGCGTCACGACCACCGGGGTGTCCTCGTCGGTGGAGACGGCCTGGTCATCGGCCACGGGGTCAGCCAACGCCTCGACCACGTCGATGTCGGTGGCGGTGTTGTTGGCGGGGGTGATGTCGGGGCCGCCGCTGCCGTCGTCGACGGCCGTGGCCGATGCTGCGATGGTCTCGGTGCCGTCGGGCAGCGGCTGCCGGACCGTCACCGTCAGCGAGCGGGTGGCGGTGGCCCCCGCCGCCAGGTCGAACGCCGGCCAGGTCACGGCCCCGCCCGCAGCCGTGCCACCGTCGCCGGCGCTGGCGAAGGCCACCTCGGGCGCCAGGGGAGCGTTGACGACGACCCCGGTGGCGGGGCGCTGGCTGGCGTTGGTGACGGTGATGGCGTAGGTGAGGGTCTGGCCGGGTCCCACGGACTCGGTGCCGTCATCGACGGCCACCACCAGATCGGGCCGCTGCACGATCTCGGCCACGCAGGTGTCGGTGAGCGCGGCCAGCACCGGCTCGGGATCGTTGCGGAAGTTGACGATGTCGAAGGCCCGGCCCCCCGACTGCTCAGCCAGCTCCACATAGCCCCGGCCGGCCGAGAGGCTGACGATGCTGAACAGCACCGCGCCGCGGCCCGCCAGGGCGGCGCGGGCCTGGGCCTGGGTGGTCGAGCCCTGGCTGGCGCTCTCGTCGCCGATGAGCACCGCGCACACGCCGGCGTTGGCCCGGTACCCCATGGCGTCGCCCATGGCGGCGGTCACGCCGTGGTAGCCCGGCTCGAAGCCCCCGTCGATGGTGAGCTCGTTCACCGCCGCGGTGATGGCGGGCACCTTGTCGGTGACGGGCAGGTGGATGTGGCCGAGCCCCGTGGACTCATCCTGGTGCGCTCTCCCGGCGCCGAAGCCGACCACGCCCATCTGGAAGTCGACGCTGGCCCCCAGGCGGTTGGCGATGGTGGCGATGTTGCGCCGCACCGCCGCCTGGTCGTCGCCCATGCTGCCCGACTCGTCGACGATGAACACGATGTCGCCCGGCGGCCGGGCCGGGCCGGTGTCCACCACGTCGGTGTCGGTCGAGGGGTTGAGGTGGGTGTCACCGGCGAAGGTGGCGCTCAGGGCGCCGCCGCCCGGCGGCAGGGCCAGGCTGGTCGACACCGCCCCGTCGGCGTCGGTCAGGAGCGTGACCGACGCCGAGCCGAGGGTGAGGGTCAGGGCCCGGCCGGACGGCGGATCGTCGAAGTCGACCCGGTCCCAGAGGCGGGCGACCACCTCGACCAGGCCGCCAGCGGCCGAGCCGGGCACGGCGTAGACGTTGGTGAAGGTGTCGTGAGGCCGCACCGTCACCACCGCGGTGTCGGTGGCCGAGGCGCCATCCTTGTCGGTGACGGTGAGGGTGGCGGTGTAGGTGCCGGGATCGGCGTAGGCGTGGGCGGCGCGGACGGCGGCCTGGCTGCAGCCTGCCTCCACTCGGGAGCCGTCGCCACGGTCGAGCACGCACTGCAGCGAAGCCTGGTCGGAGGCCCCGGGGTCGGTGGCCGAGACCGGAGGAGCCCAGCTCTGGCCCCACAGGCGGGTGACGTCGGGGCCGAGCCCGGCCTTCGGCGGGGCGTTGCGCACCGTCACGGTCCTGGTCACCGTGGAGGTCAGGAATTGACTGTCGGTGACGTCGAGGGTCACGTCCCAGGTGCCGTTGTCGGAGAAGCTTCTCGTGGTGGAGGCGGTGGTGGGTTCGGTGCCGCTGGGGAACCGCCAGCGCCGGGCGACGATGGTGCCGTCGGGGTCGCTGGAGGTGTCGGTGAACAGCGTCGACTGCCCCTCCAGGGGTTCGACCGGGCTCCAGGTGAAGCTGGCCGCGGGGGTGACCAGCACGTTGTAGGTGGTGGTGGCCGTGGAGCGGAGCCCGTCGGCGTCGGTGACGGTGAGGGTGACGGTGTAGGTGCCAGGTGCTCCGTAGACGTGGGAAGGGTGGCGCTCGCTGGAGGTGGTGCCGTCGCCGAAGTCCCAGCTCCAGGCGGTGAGGGTGTCCTCCGGATCGGTGGAGCGGTCGTCGAAGGCCAGCGTTGCCCCGCCCTGGCTCGTGGCGTAGACCCGGAGGTCGTTGAGCTGGATGACCGACCCCCCGTGGTTGTCGAGCATGCGGAGCCGGACGAAGCTGGCGTCGACGGGAGAGAACTTGAACCAGTGGTCCAGCGCGTCGCGAGGGAGGCTTCCCGATGTCACGGTGGTGAAGGCGCTGGGGTCGTTGGTGGTGGTGGAGACGGCCACCTCGAAGCGGCGCAGGGAGGACGAGCTGTTGGCCCCGACCAACCGGACCCGGTCGATCCGGTGGGGCCCGCCCGGGATGAGCAGGACGTCGAGGTGCTGGTCGGTGTTGGCGCCCGCAGCACTTTGCCAGAGCGTGCTGGACGAGGCGTCGATGACGTTCTCGGGCGGGAAGCTGCCGGTGCTCGAGACGCCCACGACGGTCGCCCCGACGCCTTCGCCGCTGGCGGCGTTGGCGCCGTCGGTGGTCAGCACCGTGAAGCTCCCAACCCGGATGCAGCACGTGCTGCCCTGGTTGTCGCGCACCAGCAGCTGCACGAAGCGAGCCGGCGTGGAGGCAAAGGTGAACTGTTGGGAGGCCGTGATGTTGACCGCGGTGCCGGTGAACACGGTGGTGAAGGCGGCGTCGTCGCTGGTGGTCGCCGACGCCCGGATCTCAAAGCTGCGGGGCCCGGTCCCGACCGGGGAGACCAGTCCCACCCGGTTGACCGTGTGGAGGCGGTCGCCGCCCAGGTCGACGGTGAGCGACTGGTCGATGCGGGCGCCAGATGCAGAGGTCCACACGGTCGACGGGTTCGCGTCGAGGGCGTTCTCCGGGCTGGTCCCGCTCGACGCCGCCACCACCGTCGCCTTGGGGCCTTCCCGCAGTGACACGACGCCACCCTGGCGGGGCCGCTCCCACATCTGCAGCAGGGGGAGGGAGAGCTGGGTGGCGCCCCAGCCGGTCTTGGCCACGATCTGGACGTAGGCGGCGTCGACGGGCGGGAAGGTGAAGCTCTGGGGGGTGGCGGCGCGCGGCAGGGTGTCCGCCACCACGAGGTTGAAGTCGGTCGCCGCCGTGCCGGTCGCCGAGACCCTGACCTCGAAGTCCTGGATCCCGTTGGTCGACCCGGTGCCGGCCAGCACGACCCGGTCGACCACGTGGGGACCTCCCGGGACGAGGCCGACCGTGAGCTGCTGGTCGCGGTTCTGGCCGGTGGCGGTGAACCAGGCGCTGCTGGTGCTGTCGTCGATGGCGTTCTCGGCGCGATGGCTGGCGTTGGTGCTGGCCACGCTGGAGGCGCTGACCACGGTGGCGCCGTCGGTCAGCCGAGCCACGTTCATGCCCCCGCCGACGCCGAAGTCGGCGGTGGGCCGACCGGGCACCGCGAGGTCCCGAGAGGTTTCGCCGGCGAGACCGGTGTCGTCGGTGACGATCAGCGTCACGGTGTAGGCGCCGGGGGCGGCGTAGACGTGGGCAGGTTCGGACTCGATCGAGGTGGTGCCGTCGCCGAAGTCCCAGCGGCGGGAGGCGACCGTGCCGTCAGGGTCGGTGGAGGTGTCGGTGAAGCGGGCCTCCTCGCCGGCCACCGGCGGATCGGGCAGCACCGAGAACGAGGCCAGGGGCCGGGTTCCCGCCCGCAGGGTCCGGGTGGCGGTGGCGGTGTCGCCCTGTGCGTCGGTGACCGTCAGGCTCACCGTGTAGGTGCCGGGCGTGGCGTAGGTGTGGCTGGGGTGCTGGACGGCGGCGCTGGAGCCGTCTCCGAAGTCCCAGGCCCAGGCCACCAGGTCGCCGTCGGCGTCGGTGGAGGTGTCGGTGAAGGCGACCGCCTCCCCGACGACAGCCGACGAGGGGGTGCTCGTGAAGTCCGGCCGCGGGGGGCTGCCGGCGTCGCTGGAGGCCGGGTCGCAGTCGTCGTCGATGCCGTTGCCCACCACCTCGAAGTGGCCGGGGTTGACCTGGGGGTTGCCGTCGTCGCAGTCGTCGTTGGCACGCCACCCGTCTCCGTCGGCGTCGGGGTGCAGGACCGAGAGCGCGACGGCGGCGCGGGTCGTGCCGCCGTCGGGGCGGCCGTCGGAGGCTTCGGCCCACAGGTTGTGCAGGCCCACGTCGGCGACGCTCGGGGCGTAGGCGAAGCTCGGCCCTGTACCCACCTGAGCGCCGTCGACCAGCCAGCGCACCCCGACCGCGTCGCCGTCGGGGTCGACCGCGGTGGCGGTGAAGCTGGTCGAGGTGCCCACCGTCACCGTCTGGTGGAGGCCGCCGGGGCTCACCGCCACCGTCGGCGGACCGTTGGCCTCGGTCACCGCCACCCGGGCCACGTCGGTGCTGGCCAGGCCGGAGGCGTCGCTGACCCGCACGGCGATCACGCCGGTGAACGCCCCCGGCGGGGAGAAGGCCGGGCTGGCGCCGGTTGCGTCGTCGAACGCACCGTCACGATCGAGATCCCAGGCGTAGCCGGCGATCGCCGAGTCGGCGTCGGTCGAGGCCGAGGCGTCGAGGGTGATCGTGGCCCCCTCAGCCACGGTGTAGGGGCCGCCGGCGTCGGCCACCGGGGCGCGGGCCAGCAGGGCGGGGTCGGCCTGCATGAAGGCGATCATGTTGTCCAGGTCGGCTTGCAGCGTTCGCAGGTGGGGGGTCACAAAGGCCCCGAGACCCCGAAGGTCGCTGATCTCGTCGAGGAGCCGGCCTTCGGCGTAGCCGTCGTGGTCGAGGCTGGCGATGAAGGCCTGGAGGGCAGCGACCTCACCGGCATCCATGCCCAGGTCGGCCAGGGTCCTCCGCTCGGTGGCGTCGAAGCCCGAGGTGGCGATGCGGGCCCGGTTCGGCTCGGCGAACCGGGCCAGGCCGTCGTGGTCGGTCCCGTCGGCCGCGGCCGCCTGCGCCATGCGGTCAAGGGCGGCGTCGGTGACGGCCAGCTGATCGGCCAGGGCGCCGGTGTAGGCCTTGGCCTCGGCGGCGTGGACCAGCGCCCAGGTCACGTCGCCGGCGGCGTCGGCCCCCTGGTAGCGCTCTATGGCGTGCAGGAGCGCCTCGGCCAGCCGGCCCTCGTTCGCCGCCGAGGCGCCCAGGCCGACGGTGGCGGCGTGGAGGGGATCGACGACTTCAGGCGCGAGCGTGGGGACCGGCGTCAGCGAGCCCGGCTGGCGGAAGTTGGGGTCGGGCGGGTCGGCATGGATGCCGCCGTACATCTTCACCAGGTTCCCCACCTCCTTCTTGGCTCCGTCGATGGGGTCGGTGAGGCCCAGGCTGTCCATGAAGGCGCCCTCGAGCTGTTCCTTGAGGTAGTCCGTGAGCTGCGACAGAGCGCAGCCGGCGAGTCCGCCGGCCAGGCACTCAACGAGGCCCTGGAGCTCCTGGAGCTGCTCCAGCGTCTCCACCGAGGTCAGCAGCGTGGCCCAGAACGCCGCCTCCTGGCCGGCATCGGCCTTGAGCTGGGCGATGCGGGGGTTGATGTCGGGCGGGTTGCCCCGGGCCACGAACTCAAAGGCCGGGTCCTGCACGAAGTCCTCGCCCGGGTCGAAGTCGCCGTCCTGGCACTCGTCGTAGACCACGGCGTAGCGGCCGGGGGGGATCGTGCCCCCCGGTGCGGTGAAGCCGATGGTCTCTTCGATGAACAGGCCTCCACCGGCGGCGGTGATGATGGTGTTGGGCGAGCCGGAGATGTCGTTCAGGGGGCCGGCGGTGACCCCTGCGGGCACGATGTAGACGTCGGCGGCAGTGTTGACGAAGTCACAGGATCGTTCCAGCGCTCCCTGGTAGATGATGATCTCGGCGTTGGCTCCGAACGTCCGGAAGCTGGCGCCGTCCTCGTTCCACCAGAGGTACTGATGGGCCGCGGCTGCCGGCTGCGGTGCCATCGTCAGCAGCGAGCCGACCAGCGCCGTCGCCACCACGGCGCGCCAGCCCCGCCGAGGCGGGGACGCGCCCCCCGGCCGCCGGCTCTGATGGCCCCGCCACATCCGCACCCGACGTCCCATGTCTCCTCCTCGGGCCCCTGCACCTCGCTGGTCGACACCGGTGACGGGGCCTCCTCCACCGAGGAGGGTACCGGGCGCCATGTCCCGCAGGACAGGGGCGAATGTCCCTTTTTCGGCGGGACATTCGCCCGGGGGTGAGGAGACGTGACCCTTGCGGGGCGCCGACGGTCGAGGTCTCGCCATGTCGGGCAGGATGGGCCCCGTGGAGGTGACGCTGCAGTACTTCGATGGCTGCCCGAACTGGCAGGAGACCGAGACGCGGCTGCGCGAGGCGCTGCGGCTGGCGGGGGCGCCGCCAACGGTGCTGTCGTTGCAGATCGTGTCGACCCCTGAGGAGGCTGATCGCCTGGGCTTTCGCGGGTCACCGACCGTGCTCGTCGGTGGGGTGGATCCCTTCGCCAGCGCGTCCTCGCCGGTCGGGCTGGCGTGTCGGATGTTCCGGACGCCGGCCGGGCTCGCCGGGGCGCCGACGGTGGAGCAGCTGCTCGCCGCCCTGCGCTGCTGAGGTCAAGTAGCGGTGCGGATCCGCCGATCTGATGGCGTGTTCCACCCTTGCCCGGATCGTCCGATGCGGAGCCCTTGGGACGACCGGTCGCGAGCGCCGCAGGGACCAGGATGATCACCCTGCTCCTGGTCGAGGTGGCGCTGGCCTTCGTGGTGTTCTGCGCCGACGCCGCCGGGGAGGAGGAGCGCCCCCGAACCGAGCGCGTCCTGCGGGCCGTGCTGTGGATGGTGACCCTCACCCGGTGGCTCACCCACCGGAACGTGGCGAAGCTGGGAAGGTTCGCCGCGGTCGTGTGGTTCCTGGTAACGACCGGCTGGTTTCTGACGTTGGAGTACGACAGGAGCGGACCGCTCTTTTGGATTCTCGGGGAGGTGACCATGGCCTTCGTCGTCTACTGCGTCGACGCTCTGTCCCCTGACCTCGAGAACAAGCCGCGGCGCAGGATCCTGCGCAGCGTCCTGTGGGTCGGCCCCGTCGTCCGCTACCTCAGCGACGAGGACAGCGTCGCCCTCGTCCACGCCAGCGTCACCGTGTGGGTGCTCCTCACCACCGGCTGGCTCCTCGGCCTGCTCGCCGACCGGGTCGGCGCCCCGCTCGGAGGCTGGGCATGAGCCTCCTCGATGCGTTCCGCGAGCACCGGCCGTTCCCCGGCCAGGACCCCTGGGTCATCGCCCACGAGGGCTCGCTGCTGCTCGTGCAGTCGGCCAGGGGAAACCGCCGGATCGTCGTCAAGCGCTTCGGTGACCTGCGGCACATGGACCGCAACGTGGAGACGGTGATCTGGGCGCCCAACGACCACGACGGCGCCGACCGCCAGCTGTGGGCACCCGAGCTGCACCACATCGACGGTCGGTGGTTCGTCTACTACTCGGCCAGCGACGGGCGCAACGCCAACCACCGGACCTACGCCCTCGTCGCCGACAACCCGCTCGGTCCCTATCGGGCGCTCGGGCCGGTGCGCGACCCCGCCCACGACGTGTGGGCCATCGACCTGACCGTCTTCCGCGCCGCCGGCCGCCTCCACGCGGTCTGGTCGGGCTGGGAGGGCCCCGACGACGGCTTCCCCCAGAACCTCTAC
>JBBSKY010000085.1:0-9362 GCA_038255915.1 Acidimicrobiales bacterium
CCCACGTCACCCGTGGCCGCCAGGAAGGCGACGCCGCCCCCGACTACCAGCGTGACCCCGACGGCGATGCGCAGCGGTCCGCCCCGTCCCGCCAGGATGGCGGTGCGCTCCGGCGCCCGCCCCCACACCAGGGCCACGCCCGCCGCTGCGGCCACCCCGGGGAAGGCGACCACGTCGGACACCCACAGACCGCTGGCCCGGCAGAGGAGGAACCCCCCGGCGAGGATCAGGCCGATGGCGGTCAGCTCGATCGGGTCACGGCGCCGTGTCGGGGCCGGCGGGCCGTCGACCGCGGGCAGCAGCACCACGCCGGCCACGTAGGCGGCGATCCCCACACCCCCGGCGAGGGCGCCGAGCAGGAAGCCGAAGCGGACCAGGCCGACGGGCACCCCGAGCACGGGTTCCAGGCCGGCGCAGACCCCGCCCAGCAGCCGACCCTGGCGGGGCCGGGCCGACAGCGGAGGCCGCTCGACGCCGGGGCTGGTCATGGCAGCAGCGTGGCACGCAGCCACCCTTAGATGACGACCAGGGACATCCCTGATGGCGGGCGGGGGTCGACCGGGAGGAGGGTGACTCCATGACCGATGGCACCGAGACCCAGGACCCGGCGGGCCGTTCCCCCGGGCCACCGCCGCACCAGCTCGACCCTGGCTCCTGGCAGCTGCGGCGGTCGGTGCGCGACCGCCAGCTGAAGGGGGTCGCTGCGGGTGTAGCCGCCGCCGCCGACCTCCAGCCAAACCTGGTGCGCCTGCTGTTCGCCGTCGCCGCCCTGTCGGGCTGGGGCATCGTGGCCTACATCGCCCTGGCCGTCGTCCTGCGGGACGAAACCTACGGTGACCCGACCCGACCGCTCGCCCCCGACCAGCGCCGCATCCTGCGCATCGGCCTCGGCGTGGCCGCCGTGGTCGCCGTCGGCCGCCTCTTCGACGGCTGGTTCCTGGGCAGCGGCGACGGCATGGGCCTGCCGTTCGTGCTCATCGCCATCGGGGCCGCCCTGCTGTGGGCCCGCCGCGATGCCAGCCCCTCCGTGCCCGGGGGCGGCCGTGAGGTGCTGGAACCGACCCCTGCCCCGACGGGGCCGACCGACCCAGAGCCCCCTGCCACCCCGGGTGCCGCGGCCGAAGGGCCCGCCGGCGGGCCGCTCGGGCCGCCCCCGTTCGGGCCCGACGGGCCTCCGGTGCCCCCGGGCTGGCCGATGGGCCCGCCGCCGCCCCGGGGCGTCGAGTGGCGCTCCACGGGCCGTGACCTGTTCCGGCTCGCCGCCGCCTTTGCCGCCGTCGGGGCGTTCCTCGCCCTGGTAACGGGAACGTTCCTGGTCCTCGTCGGCGCCGTGTCGATGCGCATGCCGCTGCTGCCCCTGGCCCTCGGGATCGTCGCCTTGGTCGCGCTGGTGGCCTTCGTCGTCCGGGGGGCCGGCACCGGCCGCCTGTCGGCCTGCGGTGGTGCCCTCGTGGTGGCCGCGGTGCTCGCCGTCGGGTTGACCTCCTGGTCGGACGGCACCGGTGACCGCACGGTCACCATCAGCGCCGCCAACCCCCTGCTCGACCGCTACGACCACGACGCCGGCCAGCTGGTGCTCGACCTGGCCCGGCTCCCTCTCGCCCCCGGCGAGTCCCGGCGGACCGTGGCCGAGGTCGGGGCCGGCGAGCTCACGGTGATCCTGCCGAGGGAGGCGTCGGTGGTCGACGTCAGGGCGCGTGTCGGCGCCGGGGTCGCCGAGGTGTTCGGTCGGGAGCGGGGTGGTCCCGGCCTGGACGTGACCGACAGCCAGACCAGCCCCGGCGACGGCGGCCGCCTCGCCCTCGACCTCAAGGTGGGCGTCGGCGCCATCAGGATCGTCCCGCCCGAGGAGGCGACCTTCCGGGTCTCGTGCTCGGTCCCCGAGGACGCCCTGGGCACCACCGGTCCCGTGACCTGCCCCCGCCCGCTCGGCCTCGCCTCCACGGCCATGACCTGCTCGGTGGTCCTCGCCGACCCCGGGGGCAGCGCCGCCGGCCAGGGCTTCTGCCGCCGGCTCGGTGCCCCGGCGCCGCCCGTCGCCGGGGCCTACGCCTCCACCTGCACCGTCCCCGCCGACAGCGACGCCGCCACCTGCACGGGGCTCTCCCCCAGCCAGCGCACCCGCCTGGAGCGCCGGCCTCCCCCTACCGACCCCACCACTCCCGCAGATCCCCCGATCCCAGCCGATCCCGCCGTTCCCGCCGTTCCCGCGGGCCCGACGCCCGTAGACGGCGGGGGGACCACGGGGGTCGACTCCGGCCTCCTGCGCTGCGGGCCGCCGGAGGCCGACGGGACCCGCACGTGCTCCGCGGCGGCTCCCGCCTCGACCACCACGACGGCCCCCCTTACCTATCGCTGCACCGAGGCGCCGGAGACCCGTCAGCTCACCTGTGTTTCGGCACCCGGCTAGGGTGGGAATGGATCGGCCGTGCACCTTGCACCTTTTTCCGACCTGTCAGGAACGTTCTGACAGGCCCAGTCTGTCGCGAGGAGTGCTCTGTGCTGGCACACCTCACGGCTGAGATATCTGATTCCGTCATCCGGCGGACCGTCAGCTCCGAACCTCTCGTGGTGACTTGAGCGGACGGCACCGTTGTACCTGGACCGAGCCTCGGTCCGGCCCAGAACAGGAGGCCATGTGTCAATCGACGAACGTGAGCTCGGTGGACTTATCACCGAGTCTCAGGACCTGCAATCAGAGGCGATGGCGGAAGCCCGCGCCAGCCTGCCGATGCTCGAGGAGCTCCGCTACGAGCGTGGCGACGCCACTCCCGGTCCGGCAGAGCGACAGGCCTTCGATGAGGGACGACGCAGCCTCCTGGCCCGCCTGGGCTTGGCCGGCAGCGGCGCCGCGGTAGCAGGCACCGGCATCGGTGCGGCCATCGTCGGACTACTCTCCCGCCCCGCTGCTGCCGACACCGCGCTCGACGTCCAGATCCTGCAGACGGCGTCCTCGCTCGAGAAGCTCGCCGTCGAGACCTACAAGGCTGCCCTGACACTGCCCTTCATCAAGGACGGCAACAAGACGGTCGTGGCCTTCGCCGAGACGACGATGAAGCAGCACGACGAGCACAAGGAGGCCTTCCAGGGCCAGACCACCAAGCTCGGTGGCAAGGTCCAGGACATGGTCAACCCGAAGTACGCCCCGATCGTCGAGGCGGCTAAGCCGACCCTCAAGGCCCCGGCCGACGTGGTCATGCTGGCCATGACGCTCGAGTTGGTCGCCCGCGACACCTACCTGGCCGACCTGGCCATGTTCACCGACGCCAACTCGCGTTTCCTCATGGCCACGGTCATGGGCGTCGAGACCCAGCACCTGGCCATCCTCCGGGCGGTTGAGGCGCTGCTGAAGGGCGGCGCCCCCCAGCTGATCGCCATCCCCACCGACGTTTCCAAGCTGCCCGCCGCAGCCGGCAGCGTCGGCTTCCCCGTGGCCATCCCCAAGCCGGAGAAGGCCAGTCCGCCCGCAGAGGGAGCAGTCAAGTGAGCAACGACCAGATCACCACCGAGCCCACCCCGTTGGTCGACGGCGCCACCTCGCGCCGTTGGTTCCTCGGGGCCGCCGCTGCCGTCACCGCCGGCGGCGTTCTCGCCGCCTGCGGCAGCAACGACGACGACGCAGCCACCACCACCACGGGCGCCGCAGGTCCGGCGTCCACCACCGCCACGACCAAGGCCGGCGGCGACGCCAGCGGCGACCTCAAGGTGGCGCAGCTCGCTGCTGGCCTCGAGGTGCTCGCCGTGAGCACCTACAAGGGTGCGCTTGCCGCAAAGCTCGAGTACCCCCCCGCCGTGGCCGAGTTCGCCAAGACGGCGATGTCGCAGCACCAGACGGCGCTCGACGCCTGGAACAAGGTGATCACCGGCGCCGGCCAGCAGGCCGTCTCCAGCCCGCCCGCCTCCCTGAAGAAGGTCGTGGACGAGAAGTTCGCCGCCGTCAAGGACGTGGGTGGCGTGGCCGAGCTGGCCCTGCTGCTCGAGCAGACGGCGGCCGACACCTACCTCGGCGCCACCCAGACCCTGACCGGCAAGGACGCCCTCACCTTGGCTGGCGCCCTGCAGAGCGTCGACCAGGAGCACGCAGCCATCCTGCTGTTCGTGCAGGGCAAGTACCCGGTGCCCGAGGTCTTCCAGAACACGGACAAGGCCTTCAAGGGTTGATCTGACCCGGAGGGAATCCTTCCTCCGGACCGCTTTGCTGCTCGACGCCGGCCCTACGGGGCCGGCGTCTTGCGTTCCCGGGTGGGGCCGATGCGCAGCGCCCCGGGCGCCGACGCCGGCACCACCGGCCGGAGCGGCGCCACCGGCGCCACCCGCTGGTAGGGCGCACCGACCGCCGGGCGAGGGTCGGGCTCACCCAGGTTCGGCCACAGGGCCAGGGCCCGCTCGGCCTGGGCGGTGATGGTGAGCGATGGGTTGACCCCGAGGTTGGCGGACACCGCGGCGCCGTCGACGACGTGCAGCCCGTCGTGGCCGTAGACCCGGTGGTAGGGATCGACGACCCCCGTGGCCGGGCTGTCGCCGATCACCGCACCGCCGAGGAAGTGGGCGGTCATCGGGACGTTGAACACGTCGTTCCACCCGCCCCCGGCGAAGCCCCCGATGCGGCGGGCCATGCGGCGCACGGCGTCGTGGCCGGCGGGGATCCAGGTCGGGTTCGGCTCGCCGTGGCCCTGCTTGGAGGTGAGGCGGCGGTGACCGAGGAGGCCCGGCTTGGTGTAGCAGGTGATCGAGTTGTCCCGGGTCTGCATGACCAGGGCGATGATCGTCTGCTCGGACCACCGGCGCATGCTGAGGTTGCGCAGCATCGCGACCGGCTGGCGGGCCACCTCCCGGGCCCAGGTCCGCACCCGGGCTCCACGGCCGGGGCCTCCGTCGGCCAGGGCGGTGGTGAGAAGGCCCATGAAGTTGCTGCCCCTGCCGTAGCGGACCGGCTCGATGTGGGTGTGCTCATCGGGGTGGATCGAAGAGGTGATGGCCACGCCCCGGTGGAAGTCGGCGCCGCCCCGGAACGTCCGGGCCCCCACGATGGCCTCGGAGTTGGTGCGGGTCAGCTCGCCCAGCCGGGGCGACAGGTGGGGCAGCGCCCCCTCGTCGCGCAGCCGGTGCAGCAGGCGCTGGGTGCCCAGGGCGCCGGCGGCGAACACCACGTGGCCGGCCCGGAAGGTGCGTCGCCTCCGGGAGAGGCCCGTGCGCTCGGTCTCCACCTCGTAGCCGCCGCCCTGGGCGGGGCGCACGGTGGTGACCGTGGTCAGCGGGTGGACGACGGCTCCCCCCTTCTCGGCCAGGTACAGGTAGTTCTTCAGCAGCGTGTTCTTGGCCCCGTGCCGGCAGCCGGTCATGCACTCGCCGCACTCGATGCAGCCCCGCCGCGAGGGGCCGACGCCGCCGAAGAAGGGGTCGTCCACGGGGACGCCCGGCTCGCCGAAGAACACCCCGACCGGGGTGGTGTGGAACGTGTGGCCCACGCCCATCTCCTCGGCCGTGGCCTTCAGCACCTCGTCCGAGGGGGTGATCGTGGGGTTGGGCACCACGCCCAGCATCCGCTTGGCCTGGTCGTAGGCCGGGGCCAGCTCGTCGCGCCAGTCCGTGATGTGGCCCCACTGGGGATCGTCGAAGAACGGCGGCAGCGGCTCGTACAGCGTGTTGGCGTAGACCAGCGACCCGCCGCCGACCCCGGCCCCGGAGAGGATCATCACGTCGCGCAGCAGCGAGATGCGCTGCAGGCCGAAGCAGCCCAGCCGGGGCAGCCACAGGAACGAGCGCAGCTGCCACGACGTCTTCGGGTAGCTGGTCTCGTCGAAGCGGCGGCCCGCCTCGAGCACCGCCACCCGGTAGCCCTTCTCGACCAGCCGGAGGGCGGCGACGCTCCCACCGAACCCGCTGCCGATCACCACGACGTCGACGTCCAGCTCGCCGCGAGAGTGCCCACTTGTGGTCTCTCCTGCGACCGGAAGTGGGCACTCCCGGGTGGCAGCATCAACACCGTCGCCCACGACCGGGCGCGGATCGTCCTCGGCGGAGGTCCCGGCGTCGCTCACCGCCGAAACGCTACCGGTGGGCTGCTGCAACGCCGGGACGATGGCGATCAGGTCGGTGGCCAGCAGTGGCCCGGCACGGGCGATCCGACGCTGCGGTCGGGATCATGGCCTCAGCGGCGCCGGCCCTGCGACCGGCCCTGGGTGTGGGCCGGGCGGCTGGTGCGGCCGACCCGCGGCGGGCGGGCCACCTGGGGTGCGGGCGCAGGGACCGTGAGGTAGCGGACCGGAGCAGCCGGCCCGGTGAGGGCGAGGGTGCGGGGGTCACCGGGGCGGACCTTGGCCGCCGCCGGGCGGATGCCGGCCAGGCGGACCAGCGCCCGAACCTCACCCTCCTGGGCCGGGGTGACCACGGTGACCACGACGCCGGCGGCGCCGGCCCGGGCGGTGCGACCCGAGCGGTGCAGGTAGGCCTTGTGCTCGGAGGGGGGGTCGACGTGGACGACCAAGGCGATGTCGTCCACGTGGATGCCGCGGGCGGCGATGTCGGTGGCCACCAGCACCCGCACCGAGCCGTCGGCGAAGGCAGCCAGGTTGCGCAGCCGCTGGGGCTGGGACAGGTTGCCGTGCAGGTCGACGGCCGGGACGCCGCCGTCGGCCAGCTGCCGGGCCAGCTTCTTGGCCGCGTGCTTGGTACGGGTGAACAGCAGGCTGCGCTCGACCCCCGACGCCAGCTCGCGCACCACGGCGGCCTTGTCGCCGGGCTCGACGGTGAAGGCGTGGTGCTCGAGCATCGGCGGCGGCTCGTCGACCTCGTCGACCGAGTGGGTGACCGGGTTGCGCAGGTAGCGGCGGACCACAGCGTCGACGCCCCGGTCGAGGGTGGCCGAGAACAGAAGGCGCTGGCCGTCGGTGGGCGTGCGGTCCAGCAGCTTCTTCACCACGGGCAGGAACCCGAGGTCGGCCAGGTGGTCGGCCTCGTCCAGCACGCAGATCTCGACGGCGTCGAGGGCGCAGTGGCGCTGGCCGATGAGGTCCTCGAGGCGGCCCGGGCAGGCCACGATGATGTCGACCCCTCGCTTCAGGGCGGCCACCTGGGGGGCCTGGCCGACGCCGCCGTAGATGGTGCTGACCCGCTGGCCCATGGACGCGGCCAAGGGCTCGAGGACGGCCGCCACCTGGACGGCCAGCTCGCGGGTCGGCACCAGGATCAGCGCCCGGGGCCGACCGGGCTTGGTGGTGCGGCCCGAGGCGGCGAGGGCGGCCACCACCGGCACGGCGAAGGCGACCGTCTTGCCGCTGCCGGTGCGGCCCCGGCCGAGCACGTCACGGCCCGACAGCGAGCTGGCCATGCTGGCCGCCTGGATGGGGAACGGCGTGACCACGCCGAGGCGGGCCAGGGCGGCGACGATGGGGGCGGGAACATCGAGCTCGGCGAAGGTGGTGGCCGGCGGGCCGGCGGGGGCCTGACGCGGCGGGAGCCGGTCAGCCGGGCTGCTGACGGGGGCGGCGGTCGGACGGGCCGCCGCCGGCCGGCCGTTGTGCGGGCGGGGCTGGCGGCGGGCGTCGGCGGGCTGGGCCGAGCGGGGGGATCGTCGGGGTCCGGGGCGCGGCGCGCCGCCGTTGGGGTGGCTGGGAGGCATGGTCAGGTTCCTTGCTGGGGAGTTGGGCGGCCGTGGATGCTGCGGCTGCCCGCTCCAGGGAGCGGAACCTCGACGCCATGGATCGGCGCCTGCACTCGACCGTGGAGGCGCCGAACGGCACCGCCACCGCTCCACAGCGTACTGGCGGCCCAATGCTCGCCAGTACACATCGACTGCGGTGCCACGACGCGGTCGGGTGCGCCGCCCGAGAGCGAGTCGGAAACCCGTCGGCCCGACGCCCCCTTCTGCCCGGCACAACCGGCCGGCCTTCTGGCCGGGCAGAACCAGTTGCGGCGACGCCATCTTCTGCCCGGGCACAACGGACCGGCCTTCAAGCCCGGGCAGAGCTGGTCATCGTGACGGCGCTTTGTGGCCGGGCCGGATTCTCGTCCGTCGCGGCGATGGAAGGCCTGGGCCTCTCAGACGAGGACGCCGAACAGGTCCAGGATGCCCGGCAGGACGAGCATCACCCCGCCCCAGGCCACCGCATATCCCACGGTCCACCGGTCAGCTGCCTTGCCTCCCGATGCCAGGACCCAGCACACGACGGCCGCAGGGACAAGGCCCACCATCACGAGGACGAGCACGAGGTTGCCCCCGAAGTAGCCCACATTCGCCGCGGTGACAAGCGCGAGCAGCGCGGCAGGGACGAAGAGGAAGCCACGCAGGATGGTGGGCACCACCGGGCTTGAGCGGTGGGCCGGGCCGGCCTCCCCGAGGAGAACGCAGCTCAGCACGTCCCGGCCCCCTGCAAGCTCGACGAGCGCTCGACCAGGGCCGACCGCTCCGGGTTGAACGCCCCGACCGGGGCCCAGGTCACCGGCACCTGGCGCATGATCAGGCCGCAGTCCAGCTCGACCGATCCGGGCGGGAAGCGCTCGGCGTCGGCGAAGAACGAGGACTCGGCGTGGTCGACGCTCACCGGCTCGATGGCCCACCGGTCGGTGCGCAGCTCGACGCCCTCGAGGCCGCAGCCCGCTCGGGTCGGGGAGAACCCGACCGCCCCGGCCTGGAAGAAGGCGGAGGCGTCCTCTGCTCCGGTGAAGAGGCGGCCTCCGAGTGTGGGCGACAGCGTGGCCGCCACCGCGGCGTGGGCCGACCCGTCGCGGGTGGTGAAGGAGACGTGGAACGAGTCGTCGGTCTCGGCGACGTCGAAGTCGGCTCGGTGGTGGACGCCGGGGAACAGGCGGCCACCGGCGGCGACGCTGACCGGGGCGTTGCTGTCGCGCCGGGGGATGTAGACGCCGCGCCGGGTCCCCTCCAAGCTGTCCCATTCGACCGCGATGCGGTGGGCGGCGCTCTCGCTGCTGAGGCTGAGCGCCGATGGCCATCCCAGCGGCCGAAGGCGTCCCAGCCGCATGAAGCAGACGCCGACCACGGCGGTGTCGTCGACGAGCTGGGGCCGGAGCCCGTCCGGCAGCAGGGGGGCGACGACGTCAGGGTCGGCCCGGTAGTTGATGAGCAGCCGTCGTTCGACGACGGCGGCGAGCCTGGGGGGTCTCATGCTGTTCCTCCTGGGAGCTGGTGGTGGACATGGCGGGCGATGGCGCCCAGGTAGCCGTCGAGGGCAGCGTGCTGCAGCCGCCTGACGACGGGGGCTACGGCGTGGGCGGCCAAGGTGCCCGGGCCGGCCTGGACGCGGATGGTCACGCGAACGGTGTCGTCGTCGAGATGCTCGACGACGAAGCTCTCCTCGCCCCGTTCGGGATGACCGGGCAGCGACCCGTAGGCGTAGCCGAAG
>JBBSKY010000086.1:0-9232 GCA_038255915.1 Acidimicrobiales bacterium
GAGCTCACCCGGGTCTTCGGGCCCGAGCTGGCCGCCAAGTTCGCCGCCGTGCACGCCGAGCGAGGCCGGGCCCGGCTCCGCACCCGTCGCCTGTGGCTCTACCGCCGCTCCGGCCTGGCCCGCCACTGCATCGCCTACGACGTCTGACCGGCTAGCAGCCGAGCGGGGGGCCCTCGGGCCCCCTTTCGGCGCGTACCAGGAAGGGGGTTCGGAACCTCCACGACACCCTGGCGAAGGAGACAGACCATGTTCATCCCCAACCACCGGACCGCACCCGCCTACGAGGCCGAGACCATCGAGTTCCGCACCGGGGCCTGCCCCTACTGCGGCCACGACGGCTCGGTCCGAGTGACCCTCGACGGCCACGCCCGCCGAGCCGCCGGCGAGCTCGTGCAGAAGGCCTTCCCCGAGCTGCCCGCAGGGCTCCGAGAGCAGATCATCAGCGGCACCCACCCCGCCTGCTTCGACGCCCTGTTCGCCGACGACGAGCCGGCCGGAGCGGTGCTGATGAGCGAGATCTTCGGCCCCGACGACGGGCCGCTCGCCTAGCAGCTGCAGCCGGGCCCGCCACCTCGCGACACACGGGGTGGCGGGCCCCAACCGAGTGCAACCGACCACCCCGAACCCCCTACCAAAGGAACCCGACGTGACCAACACGACCCTACCCACTGACCCTGACGCGCCCCAGATCACCCTTTGGGTCGTCACCCAGACCCACCCCGGCGACCCTGAGGCCGCCACCCACGTCTACATCGACCGGCGCACAGCCCGGGCCGCCCTGATCGACGCCATGCGCACCTGGGCCTGCGACGTCGACGACAGCGTCGACCGGGACGACGACGACCCGGGCCTCCTCGCCCACGTCGACGCCCTGGTGGCCGACGAGGCCCACCGAATGCTCACCGACGAGCAGTTCACCTGCACCCTCCACGACGAGGCGACCTTCGAGACGGGCACCTTCCGGCTGCTGGTGGCCCAGTGATGGCCGGCCCGAACGTCTACGAGCTGGTCACCGCCAAGATCCTCGAAGCGCTCGAGGCGGGCACCGTCCCCTGGCGCAAGCCGTGGACCGGTGGGGGAGCGCTGCCCCGGTCGCTGGCCACCGGCAAGGCCTACCGGGGCATCAACCCCTTCCTCCTGCAGATGGAGGCCACCGCCAACGGCTACAGCTCCCCGTGGTGGGGGACCTTCGACCAGATCGCCGAGCGGGCCGGGCTGACCCGGACCGGGAAACGGTGGGCCGCACCCGAGGGCGACGACCAGCCCCGGGGGGTGACCAAAGGAGAGCGGGGCACGCTCATCGTGTTCTGGGCCAAGGCCACCAAGGAGCGGACCGACCCGGCCACCGGCGAGGTCGAGGAGCGCAAGCTGTTCATCCTCCGGTACTTCAAGGTGTTCAACCTCGACCAGGCCGCCTTCCCCGACGGCCTCCCCGACCGGTACGCCACGCCCGGTGAACGGCCCGCCAGCTTCGACCCGTGCGCCGAGGCAGAGGCCACCGCCGTCGGCTACTTCGGCCCCGACAACGACGGGCCCCGCCTCGTCCACCTCGACGACACCCGGGCCTTCTACAGCCCGCCGAAAGACGTCGTGAACGTCCCGCCCCGCTCGTGCTTCACCACCGCCGAGGGCTACTACTCGACGCTGTTCCACGAAGCCGGGCACAGCACCGGCCACCCCAGCCGGCTGGCCCGGCCCGGGATCATGGAAGGTCACCGCTTCGGTGACGACGCCTACTCCCAGGAGGAGCTGGTCGCCGAGTTCACCGCCGCCTACCTCTGCGGAACCGTCGGCATCGACCCGGAGGCGTCGATAGGCAACAGCGCCGCCTACATCGCCGGCTGGGCCGCCAAGCTGCGGGCCGACGCCAAGCTCGTCGTCTACGCCGCCGCCCAGGCCCAGCGGGCAGCCGACCGGGTCCAAAAGCTCGACTTCGCAGCCGGCGGTTCTGTCGAGCCGGCCGAGGACGTTGCCGCCTGAGCGGCCCCCCAGCGCCGCCCGAGGGCGTCCGGTCCTCCCGCCGTGCGCCCTTTCGGCGCGTGCCAGCAACCGCCCGTCCACTCAACCCGTGGGGCACCGTGCCTAGGAGAGGCCCGGTAGACCGTCGGGCCGCTCAGCTCGCAGTCCGGCGCCGACCTCGTCGTCCTCAGTGCCGCAGCGGGCCCTATGGCCCTCCCGTTGCTTGCTCCTCCGCTGAACCGCGTTCCCGGCCACGGCCATGGGACCACCGTGGCGTTCCCCTTCCCCCGGCGGTGCCGCCAACGAAGCTCGCGGACGGGTCACAGGCACGCCAAGCGGCGACGGTGGGGCGGTGCTGGCCGCTGGTGCGGCGGCGGTACGCGCTGGGGTCCACGATGCCGCGCCGGCGGAAGAGCCGCCCGATCGCCGGTTGGGAGGTCCCCTTGGGTCTCCTTGTCGGTGAGCAGGTGGTTCTCCCTGTCAGCAGGCTGCCCCGGCGGCGGCCGGCCGCAAGCAGCTTCGGGCCTGCGTGTCCTCCCTCGCTGCGCTCAGTCCTGGGACTCGACCCCGCCCGATGGGCGACCGCTTGCCCCCGACCTTTGCCCGCCGGGGCTTGCTCCCGCCAGGAACCACAGCCCACCAACAGGAGGACCCGAAGTGAACACCATCCAGCTCATCGGCCGTCTCACCGCAGACCCCGACCTTCGCTACACCAACGGCGGCACGCCCGTGTGCACCATCCGCCTCGCCGTTCCCCGCCGGCGCCGCAAGGACGAGGCCGACCCCGCCCCCGTCTTCGTCAACGTCGTCACCTTCGCCGGCCTGGCCGAAGCGGTGGCCAACCACATGGCCAAGGGCCGCCGGGTCGCCGTCAGCGGCCGCCTCGAGCACCGGGAATGGACGACCGACGACGTGCGCCACCAGGTGCATGAGGTCGTCGCCTCCGACGTCGAGTTCCTCGACGCCCCGCCGAAAGACGCCCCGGTCCCCAGCAGCGACGAGCCCGACGACTACTCCACCGGCCAGTACCTGTAGCCGACCCGCCGGGGCGGGCAGCCGACCAGCTGCCCGCCCCCCACTCACCTCTCAACGAACGGAGACCCTCATGCTCACCAACCTTGTCCTCACCCACCCCTGCGGCACCGCCGTCCAACTCGACGCCGGCGCCTGGACCACCCTTCGAGGAGCCTTCCTCACCCACTGCGAAGGCTGCGGCGAGTGGCTCGGCTCCGCCTTCACCCAGGCCGAAGGAGGTACCGAGACCACCCCGCTGCCGGACCAGCCGGCGGGTGACGACATGACCGAGTCGGCCTTCGAGCCGGCGGGCCCTGAGGATCGTGCCGGCGATCACGGGTGCTGCGGATGCACCTGCCACGTCTGCCGGGACGGTCACGGCGAGGGGGATGGGCTCCACACGAGGGACTGCGTTGATCGCTTCAACCGGGAGCTCTGGGTTTGGCCGGGCCCCTGAGGCCCTGCCGGCCGGACCCGGCCCCATTCCCATCCCATCCCGGGCAGGGGGTCCTGTCCGGCGACGTGCTGGCGGCGGGCGGCCAGCTCGGCCCGCCGCGCTGGCCGGTCCCGGTCCTGGGCGTTGGCGGCCGGGGAGCCGCTGTAGGTGTGCTGGTCGTTGACGCAGCCCGGGTCCTCACAGCCCGGGCGGTGGAGGACATGCACGCCGGCGGCCAGGCCGCCGTGAGCGAGGGCGTAGGCGACCCGGTGGGCCCGGTACTTGACGGCCCTGCCCGTGGTGGCGTCCCACACCGAGTAGATCCCGTAGCCGTCCTTGTCCTGCCGACCCGTCCACCAGTGATGGCCGCCAACGTCCTCAGCGGAGCCATGGTCGACGAACCGGCGGAAGTGCTCGACGTCGATGGTGACGACGTCGATCGGGTACGCGCCGGTCGCCCGTTGTCTACCCGGTGGCCGGGTCACGTGTTCACCTCGGGGGAGGGTGGGGCTTCAGTTCCGCCAGCGACTCGGTCAGAGCGGCGGCCACCTTGCGCATCGGCTCCCCGGTGCCCCGCAGGACATCGTCCAACAGGGCGACGGACGTCGGAGCGTTCACCCACACGTCGGGCCGCTCGGAGTCCGACCCGTTCCGCCACAGCTGGACGAACCAGCCGCCCGTCAGCTCATCGGTCCCCAAGATCGACTGCTCGTCCCAGCCGTCGAGGAACAACGCTGTTGTGGCCACCCGAACCCCTCCTACTTCGCCTTGGCCGGCGCCGCCGGCTTCCTGACCCCGTTGGCGGCCGCACCCGACGGGCGCCGGCTGGCCTTGGCCGCGACCTCCCGGGCCCGCTCGACCGGTACGGCCCGCTTCGCAGCCCGTACCTCGGCCACGGGCACCTCGACCAGGACCGCCGCCTCGTCCTCGTCGTTCACGATCGCCGCCAGGCCGGCCAGCATCTCGGCGCGCCCACGCTTCGCCCGGCCGATGTCGCCCTCCGCTGCGGCCACCCTCGCCTCGTTCTCCGCCACCACCGCTTTCAGCCGGTCCTGGGCTGCTTCCACCTGCCCGTCGGCCCGGACGAACGCCTCCACGACGAGCAACTGGCCCTCAACGCGTTGCCGCAACCTCGCCTGGGCAGCCTTGACCGCCTCGCTCTTCCGACCAGCCATGGCCCAGACCGTATCGACCGCCGAGCCGTCTGTCACCTGTCGACCTCCAGCACCGAACACGACAGTGGCCTGCTCGCTGTGCTCGCAGACTGCTTGTACCCATGATTCCGACACACCCTTGCACCAAGGTGATGTCGGGTGGAGCCCTCGAGCGCTAGCGTCCCGCGTCGTGTTGAGCGTCGGCACCATCTCCGCCGGGTCCGGGTACAAGTACCTGACCGAAGAAGTGGCATCCGGCGCCGAGGACTACTACGTGCGAGGCGTCACCGAGATCGGCGAACGCCCAGGGCAGTGGATCGGCAGCGGCGCCGAGCTCCTCGGCCTCGAAGGGGTCGTCAGACCGGAGCAGATGGCCCGCATGTACGGCCAAGGCCTCCACCCCGATGCCTCCCCGGAGAACCCGCAGGCCCTGGGGCCGCCATTCCAGTCGCACAAGAGCGTCCCCGACCGGCTGACCGACGCCCGGAAGGCGAACCCTGAGGCTGACGCTGAGGAGTGGGAGCGGATCGAGCACAAGATCCGCAAGGCGGGGGAGCGGAGCGCGGTGGCCGGCTTCGACCTGACCTTCAGCCCGCCCAAGTCGTGGAGCGTGCTGTGGGCCGCGGCGCCGGATGAGGCGGCCCGGGAGACGATCTGGGCCGCCCACCACGAAGGGGTCAACGCGGCGTTGGCCTTCCTGGAGCGGGACGCCTGCTTCTCGAGGACCGGGCACGCCGGGGTCCGCCAGGTTGACGCCGACGGGTTCGTGGCCGCCGCCTTCGATCACCGGCAGAGCCGCGACGGCGACCCGCAGATGCACACCCACGTCGCTGTCCTCAACCGGGTGCGCTGTTCGAAGGACGGCCAGTGGCGCAGCATCGACGGGCGGGAGCTGTACGCGGCGGCGGCCGCCGCCGGCGGCATGTACGACCTGGCCCGGGAGACCGCCCTCGAGCGGTCCCTCGGCGTGGTGCACGAGTTCCGCCGAGCGGGGGACGAGGTCCGGGAGATCGAGGGGATCTCCGATGAGGTGATCGCCAAGTTCTCGAGCCGGCGGCGGGCGGTGGAGGCCCGCCTGGCACCGATGCTCGAGGAGTATCAGGCGAAGTACGGCCGGGAGGCGTCCCCGTTCGTCCGGGCCCAGATGAGTGAGTGGGCGACTCTCGACACCCGGCCGACCAAGGGTCACGGGGAGACGGTCGGGGCGGCCCTGGCCCGCTGGGAGGCCCGGGAACGGGGCTTCGGGACCGACGGGCTGGCCAGGCACTGGGACGCCGCCCTCGACCAGCGGTGCCGGGTCGGGGACGCCGAGATGTCTCTCAGCGACATCGTCGTGGTGGCCGAAGAGCACCTGGTAGGGGAGGGGCACCCCGTCCGGCCCGTCGACCAGACGCGTCTCGTCGACGAGGTTCGACGCACTCTTCACGGCGCCGGCCTCAGCGGCAGGGAAGCGGGCGAGGTGGCCGCCTCCGGGGTGCAACGGGCCGTGAACGGCGGCGCGCTCGGTCTGTTCGACCCGCAGGTTCTGGCGGACGCTGCGGTCCGCCGGGTGTCGGAGAAGAAGGCGACCTGGACGCGCAGCGACCTGGCCCGTCAGGTCGAACGGCTCGACCGGCGCCAGCCAGCCCTCGGGGCAGGGGAGCTGCAGGACCGAGTCGACCGGCTCGTGGAGCTTGCCCTGCGGCCCGGCGGTGTCGCCGTCCCGCTCACCGCCCCGGCGGTGGCGGCGACGCCACCCGAGCTGCGCCGGGCCAGCGACGGCCGCAACGAACACGAACGGCACACCGCCATCCGCTACGCCAGCATCGACGCCCTCCGAGCAGAAGGCCGGCTGGTCCACGCAGCCCGGACGGGCGGCGCCCAGGTCGTTCCCGCGCCCGTCATCGACGAGCACATCCGCAGGGGCGGGCTCGGTCTCGACCAGGCCGCCGCCGCCCGCCACGTCCTCGGGTCAGGCCTTCGGCTCGACGTTGTGGTCGGCCCGGCCGGGACGGGCAAGACCCACACCACCGCGGCGATCGCCCAGGCCTGGAAAGCCGACCGGGCCGGGGCGGTGCTTGGGCTGGCGCTGTCGCAGAACGCCGCTCAGGTCCTCGCTGAGGCGTCGGGGAACCGGGCCGAGAACATCGCCAAGTGGCTCTTCGAGAACGGGCGGGGCACCCCGGGTTGGCAGGTCACGCCCGGCCAGCTGGTGATCGTCGACGAGGCCGGGATGGTCCCCACCGGCGAGCTCGATCAGATCGCCGGGCGGGTCATCGCCGGCGGCGGGAAGGTCCTGCTGATCGGCGACCCGGAGCAGCTCGCCGCCCCCGGCGCCGGCGGCGGGATGCGGCTGGTCGTGGCCGATGTCGGCGCCGCCCACCTGGATGAGGTCCGCCGCTTCGACTCCCGATGGGAAGCGAACGCCAGCCTCGGTCTGCGCGACGGCGCCCCGGACGCGCTCATCGAGTACGACCGGCGGGCCCGGATCGTCGGCGGCACCGTCGAACAGATGCAGGACGCCGCCTACACCGCCTGGCTGGCCGACACCCTGGACGGCCGGACCAGTCTCCTCATGGTCGACACCAACGAACAGGCCGCCCAGCTGGCCAGCCGAGCCCGGGTCGACCTGGTCTCGGCTGGCCGAGTCGAAGAGGACGGGGTGCGGCTCGCGGATGCGAACCGGGCCGGGGTCGGCGACCGGATCGTGACCCGCCGCAACGACCGGACGATCGCCGAGAATGGCACGATCGTCGCCAACCGCGACGAGTGGACCGTTGAGGCGGTCGGCGCCGACGGATCCCTCACCGTTCGCCGGCACGACCAGGCCTACGCAGGTCGGCTGCAGGACCTGCCGGCCGGCTACGTCGCTGAGCACGTGCAGCTGGCCTACGCGTCCACCGTGCACGGCGCCCAGGGCCGCACGGTCGACACCGCCCACGCCGTCATGAGCGAACGGACGGGACGCGACGGCCTCTACGTCGCTATGACCCGCGGTCGGGAAGGGAACTGGGCGTACGTGGCCTGCGAACAGCACCCCGGGCCGGACGAGGCCCCCGTGGCCGGCGACCCGGTGACCGTCCTCGTCGGCGTCATGACCACCGATGAGCCGGCGCTGGCGGCCACCCAGGTCCTGCGCGACGAGCACGACCGGGCCGAGTCGCTCCACACCCTCTACCCGCAGTGGAAAGACGCCCTCGACCAGCACAGCGAGCAGCGATGGGCGGCCGCCGCCACCAGAGCCGTCGGCCCCGAGCTGGCAGAACGGATGCGCGACGAACCGGCCTGGCCGACCCTTGTCACCCGCCTCCAGACGATCGAGGACTCAGGCTCCGACGCCGAAACCGCCCTCGCCCAAGCCATCGCCGGTCGCGAGCTGACCAGCGCGGTGGACGCCTCCGCCGTCGTCCAGTGGCGGCTCGACCCGACCGTCCCCGGTCAGCGACCCGAACGCCCCACCGAACCTGTCGACGACACCTCAGCCAGGGCTGCCCAGAGGCGAAGCTTCGTCGAGGCCACCCCGGCCCACACCCTCCCACCTCAGGAGGAGCAGCTGCTCGTCTACGCCCGGCAGCTGGCTGAGCGGATGGACCAACGAGCCGAGATTCTCGCCGACGCCCTCATCGAGACGGGATCAGCCCGAGTCATGACCATCGACGAACCGGCCGAGTACTGGGCGGTCAACAACCACGAACCGAGCTACCGGCCGACCGGGCGCCCCGAGATCCACGCCGACTGGCCGGCGGCCCGGGAATCACTGGCCACCGACATGGCCAACTGGGCCGCGCACGTCGACGGCAAAACCGATCGAGGCGAAGGCTCGCCCACCATGACCCAATGCGTCGACGAGGTCCTCGGCGACGAGCTGGCGAACCTGCAGCCTGGCTCCGCCTACAACGCCACGTTCGTCGACGACGCCACCCGCCTCGAGCGCACCTTCACCCTCCAGCCCATGCCCAGCATCCCCACGTTCGAGGCGGCCCACGACCAGGACCGGCAGCAGGTGGCCCACTGGGTGGACCGGCTCGGCCCGGTGCCCGAGGACCCCGCCTCCCGGCTCGAGTGGGGTGAGCGGGCCGGGACGATCGCCGCCTACCAAGAGATCGTCGGTGGCAGCGACGACGACCCGCTCGGCGCCAGGCCCGGGCCCGGCCAACCCGACATCCGGTCCCGGTGGGAAGCGGCCAACGAAGCCCTCAACGGGCCGCCCGTGGCCGCCGCCCAGGTCTCCGACCAGGACCTGCAGGCCCGCGTCGACCGGGTCGCGCAGCTGGTGGCCGAGGCGCCCGAGGTGGTGCTCGACCGGCTCCGCCAGGCTCACCAGGAGGCACGGGCCGAACAGACCCGGGCCGGCCTCGTCGGACTCGACCGGCCCGTCCGTCCGGTCGTCGAGGAGAGCGCCGCCGCCGCTCAGGCCCCGGGAGCCGAGGCAGACCCCGAGCGGTACGAGGATGCGCAGCAGCAGCGGGAGGACTGGGTCGTCGAACACGGCGCAGCCCTCGCCGCCGGACCCCCTGCCGCAGCCGAGCTGGCCCGGCGAGAAGCCGATCGGGCCGCCCGACCGTTCGTTGACCTCGACGACGACCAGCTCCACAGTGCGACCCGCAGCGCCCAGGACGACGTCGTCGCCCTCGACCGGCGAGCGTCCGAACGGGTCGGCGTCGTTGAGCTCTACGGCCGCCAAGCCGCC
>JBBSKY010000087.1:0-8831 GCA_038255915.1 Acidimicrobiales bacterium
CCGCGCCTGGCGTTGGGAAGAGACAGGTCAGGTCGGGGTCGCGGTGTCCGATAGGAGGGGCGTGGGACCGCGATGGCTCCGATCGCGCCCCGCCGCCACCGATCCTGCCGCGGCCCGTCAGAGAGATGGCTCCTCGATTGGACGCCTTGTCGGCTTGTTCGCTGTCCTGTCTATCGTCCCGTTGGTCCTCCTCAGCTACGCCACCATCCACCTCGCCGACCAGACGGTGGTCCAGGAGGTGACCGCCCGGGTCCGGACGACCTCGGCGGTGACCGCGGTGCTGCTCCAGCAGCAGCTGCAGGCGGTCTCTGAGCTGACCGAGTCCTATGCCACCCGCCCTCTCCTCAGCGCGGCCCTGGCCGACGGGGACTCAGCGAACTTTCGCGGCGACGTCATCAGCCTCCAGCTCGCGCAGCTGCGGGGGCCCCGGCCGAGGATCGCCGGGACCTTCCTCACCGATGCGAGCTGCCGCCTGACCCAGGTCGAGCCCGCAACCCCGGAGATCGTCGGGGTGGACTTCAGCTTCCGGGACTGGTGCACGGGTGTGAAGTCGACCGGCCGGCCCTACATCTCGGAGGCCTACCGGACCGCCATCAGCGGTCAGCCACTGGTCGTGGCGGTGATCAGCATCGTGCATGCCGTCAGCGGTGACGCCTCCAGCCCCCCGCTCGGGTACCTGGGGACGGTGGTGTCCCTTGACTCGATCCGGGTCCTCACCGACCAGCTCGCCGCGGTCCAGAGCATCCGTCTGACCATCACCGATCAGCGCGGAACCCTGCTGTCGGGAGGAAGGAGCAGCCCTGACGGCCTCACCTCGGTGGCGTCGGATCCGCGGGTGCGGGAGGCGTTGGCCGGCCGTTCCGGCGTCAGCCGCTCGGCAACCGAACACGGCGATGCGCTGTCCGCCTTCAACCCTGTCGCCTCGACCGGCTGGACCGTCACCGCCGCCGTGCCAACCGACCGGGCCCTCGCTGGGGTCTCGCGCTTGCGTTCGACCGTGCTGGGGATCGCCGGCCTCCTCGGCCTGGTGCTTCTGGCGGGTCTGGTCGTGATGCGGCGCATGCTGCGGGCCCGCCAAGCCGCCGAGCGCTCATCAGCTGAACGTGAATCGGACACGAGGGCGATCCTCGAAGCGGCCACTGACGCATTCGTCTCGATGGATGCGGGTGGTCACATCACGGCCTGGAACAGCCAGGCCCACCAGATCTTCGGTTGGCCGGAGGCCGATGCCCTCGGGAGGAAGCTGAGCGAGACGATCATCCCTCACGAACACCGCGAGCACCACGAGCAGGGACTGGCCCATTTCCTGATCACCGGCGAGGGTCCGGTCCTCAACCAGCGCATAGAGATCACCGCGCTGCACCGAGACGGCCACAGGATCCCGGTTGAGCTGGCGATCTGGCCCGTCAAATCGCAGGACACCTGGAGCTTCAACGCGTTCGTGCATGACATCACCCAACGGCAGAGGGCCGAAACCGACCTCGCGGCGGCTCGGGATCAAGCGCTCGACGCATCCCGGCTGAAGTCGGAGTTCCTGGCCAACATGAGCCACGAGATCCGCACCCCGATGAACGGGGTGCTGGGCATGACCTCGCTGCTCCTCGACACGGACCTCACGGCCGACCAGCGACAGTTCGCCGACACCGTTCGCGTGTCGGGCGAGCACCTGCTCGGCCTCCTCAACGACATCCTTGACTTCTCCAAGATCGAAGCCGGCCGCCTCCAGCTGGAGTCCGTCGAGTTCGACCTTGGAGCTCTGGTCGAGGACGTGGCCAGCCTTCTCAGCGTGGCGGCCCACAACAAGGGCATCGAGCTGGCCTGCAGCCTTCCCGTCGACATGCCGGCGACCGTCCGCGGTGACCCCGGCCGGGTGCGTCAGGTCCTGGCGAACCTGGCCGGCAACGCCGTGAAGTTCACTGCGTCGGGCGAGGTGGTGATCGACGTCGCCATAGACCGCGGCGCCGGGTCCCCGGCGACGTTCACGTTTCGCGTGATCGACACCGGGATCGGCATCGCGCCAGAACACGGGGCCGGCCTCTTCCAGACGTTCTCGCAGGGCGACTCGGCCACGACCCGCCGCTACGGTGGCACCGGTCTCGGGCTCGCCATATCCAGGCAGCTGGTGGAGCTGATGGGAGGCGGGATCACCTTCCGCAGCGAGTTCGGCCACGGCAGCACCTTCTCCTTCACAGTGCCCCTCGAGCTTGGCCCGCTACCGGCCGAAGACGCTACGACCGTGAGCCTGCGGGACATGCGGGCGCTCGTCGTGGACGACAACGCCACCAACCGCGACATCCTGACCCGGTTCCTCCGGTCCTGGGGGATGCGAACCCAGGCCGCCGAAGGTGCGACCCCAGCGCTCGAGGTGCTGACCAGCAGTGCGGCGAACGGCGAGCCGTTCCATGCCGTGCTGCTGGACCTGAACATGCCTGACGTCGACGGCATCGAGCTGGCCCGGCGCATCACGACCACCCCCGACATCCCTCCGGCGAGGATGATCCTGCTGACCTCGTCGGGTCAGGAGGACAGCGCGGAACGGGCCCGGGAGGCGGGGATCAGCGCCTTCCTGACCAAGCCGATCCGGCGGGCCCAGCTCCACACCTGCCTGGTCGGTGTCGCTGGCACCGCCCCGAAGCCGACGGCCCGGCCCATCGTCGTTCGGCCCGAACGTCCGGGCCGGATCCTGCTGGCCGAGGACAACGTCGTCAACCAGCAGGTGGCGCTGGCCATGCTCACGAAGCTCGGCTTCCAGGTCGACATCGTGAGCGACGGAACCGAAGCGGTGAAGGCGGCGACCACGACCCCCTACCAAGCCATCCTCATGGACTGCCAGATGCCTCACCTGGATGGCTATGACGCGACCAGGGAGATCCGCCGGCTGGAGGCAACGACGCATCGGGTCCCGATCATCGCTATCACGGCGTCGGCCATGTCCTCCGACCAGGAGCGGTGCCTTGCTGCGGGGATGGACGAGTACCTGACCAAGCCGCTCAACCTGGAGGTGCTCGCCGCCGTCCTGGACCGGTGGACGCCGGACGCCCCGCCGCATGCCGACGACCCAAGCCCGGCAGCCGTGCGACGAGACCGACATGACGCCGAGCCGGCGAGGGCCTCAACCGACCCCTGCTGGATCCCCTGATCGTCGACCGCCATCAGATCCTGGCCACTGCTCCGGCCCCCGACGCCACGGCCACGGGCCTGTCCGACGGGCGGCCCGATCCGTAAGCGATTGTTCACCTCCCCGAAGGCCGGAGGGGCAGCGCCTCTTCTAGCCTCAACTTGTGGATCCTGAGGAGGACAAGATCATGATCTCCCGCCCCGAAACCTCCGGGCCGGCGGCCAGCCCTCGAGCCGTTCCCCGGCGCAGCGCCGTCGCCGGCCTGGCCCTCGCCGCCCTGGTGCTGGCCGGTTGCGGGGGAGGGTCCTCCCTCGTCGCCGACGGCACGACGGTGGCGCCGGCCGGCACCGTCCCCGTAGGCGCGTCGCCCGACACCGGGGTAGCCGGCTCGTCGCCCGACCCGGCCGCCGCGGCCGGCGCCGCCCGGACCCCTGCGCCGGGACCGGCCGCCCCGGCTGATCGACCAGCGGCTGCCCCCACCCCGCCCGGGGCGCCCGCTCCCCCACCTACGAGCGGGCCGAACGGCGCCCTTCCCTCGCTGCCCGTGTACGACGTGGCCACCGGGGCAAAGGTCGACCTGGCCAGGGTGCCACCGCCCGACAGGCCAATGCTGGTGTGGTTCTGGGCTCCCCACTGACCCAGCTGCCGGGCCGAAGCGCCCGGGGTCGAGCAGTTCGCTCGCCAGAACAACTCCGAGCTCACCGTCGTCGGGCTGGGGACCCAGGATTCGCTCTCCGAAGCCAAGGACTTCCTCGTCCGCTACAAGATCTCGTTCCCGCTGCTGTGGGACGAGGGCTTCTCGTCCTGGCGGGCCCTCGGCATCCCCGGCCAACCCGCCGCCATCCTCTTCTCCAGTTCGGGTGATGAGCTGAAGCGCTGGCAGGGCGCGTTCCCCGAGGACGAGGTGCTCCGCCTCGCCCGTAGGCCCTGATCGCCGCGCATGGGCGCCCCTCTCGCGCTCGCCTTCGCCGCCGGGCTGCTCGCGGCCTTCAATCCCTGCGGGTTCGCCCTCCTGCCCGCCTACCTGGCCTACTTCGTGGGGGTGGCCGGGGAGAAGCGGCTGTCGCCGCTGCGGGCCACGGTGCGGGCCCTGGCCGTTTCGGGCACGCTCACGGTCGGCTTCGCCGCCGTCTTCGGCGCGGTCGGCGCCGTCGTCACGCTGGCCTCGGTCCAGGTGTCACGGGTCGCACCCTGGCTCACGGTGGTCATCGGCTTGGCGCTGATACCGCTCGGCATCGCCATGCTGCGCGGGTTCGAACCGAGGCTGTCGCTCCCCCGCCTGTCGAGGGGTACTGACCGCGAGGCGGGGCTGGCCGGCATCTTTCTGTTCGGGGTGTCCTACGCCACCGTCTCGCTGTCCTGCACGCTGCCGCCCTTCCTGGCTGCGGTGGCCACCACGTTCCAGGACGCCAGCCTCATCGACGGCATCACCACCTTCCTGCTCTACGCCGCCGGGATGGGCAGTGTGCTCGCCGTCCTGAGCGTGGCCGTCGCGGTGGCCCAGCGCCGGGTGGTCACGGGCATGAAGCGGGTGCTGCCCTATGTGCACCGGGCATCGGGCGGCCTCCTCGTGGTGGCCGGGGCCTACGTGGCCTGGTACGGCACCTACGAGCTGATCCTCAACTCCGGCCGTGACATCTCGGGCGGCCCAGTCACCACGGTCACCGACGCGTCCGGCCGGATCAGCCGACTGGTGGGCGAGGTCGGCGCCGTGAAGATCGGGGTCGCCGCCGCCCTCGTCCTCCTGGTCTCGGTGTTGGCGGCGGCGGCCGTGGGCCGGCGGCTTCATCCTCGCGGCAATCTCGGCGGCAGGCCTGGTGATGACGTAGGCGCGACCGCCGAGGGCACCGAGGCCCCAAGCCCCAGCACCATCCCGGTCGAGGCCACCCGCTGACCGCCGGTGACGACGACCAGCTGCAGGGCGCCGCGTCCAGCGTCCGTGCCCTGGTGATGCTCGCCGTAGTCGTAGAGGACGTCCAGACCATCCGTGTAGAGCGCTCTGCTGGCCGGAGCGTGTTCCAGACCGATGTGGCGCTCAAGCTCCGCCAGCGCGAGCCGGATGCGCTGCAGGGACACGCCGGTCCACCGGAACACCGTGAGCACCGACGCCTCAGCCAAGCCCACGAAGGGGACCATGGGAGTGTTGGCCGCCGCCGGCAGGCACGTGACGATCGGGCTTGTTCCCGACCGGGGGCGGCGTGCCGCCGCACTACGAGCGGCGCAGCGGAGCAGACTTCAGCGTGGTCGTGTCGCCGCGTCACGGCGATTGGATCCGGGAGCTGGCCGTCACATTTGAGCTCGTCTGGGCGTCGACGTGGGGCGAGCGCGGTGCGGCGATCTTCGGCGACCTCCTCCGCCTGCCGCCCATGCCTGTCGTGCCTCTTGAACGCCTTGGGCCGCACGGTACAAGGAAGCTCCCAGCGGTCGAGGCCTTCGTCGGCTCGAGGCCGTGTGGCGGGATCGACGACGAGCTCTATGACGACGCGTTCAGCTGGGGCGCACAGCGAGAAGTGCCCACCTGCCTCGTCCGGACCAGCGGATCGAGGGGCCTTTCCAGAACCGAGGTCGACGCCCTCATCGCCTTCGGGCAGCCACTCGACGCCGAACAGCACCTGCCTCCTACCGCCGGCGGAGTTCCATCTCGCCCTCAGCGATCCACCGCGTGGTCCGGTGACTCCTGCTCAAGGCTCTCTCTGCCAGCGCTGGTTGTAGCTGAAGGGCCGACCGGCGGCGACCTGGCGGAGGCGGTCACACTGAGCTCGAAGGACGGTGAGCGGGATGTGCTGATCGCCGCCGTGTTCTGCGGCCAGGTGCTGAGCGCCACTGCGGGCGACGGCGGTTTGGAGCACCTGGTCGGCCCACCGCCGTAGCCCAGATCAGTGGCGCTAAAGCGGCTTCGGCACCTCGGGCGCCGAGCCTCGCGGGCCTCGTCCGAGGGCTTCACGGAACGGCTGGCGACGCTCGTGGACCGTCACCCCGTGAGCGGTGGCCGACCACGACGGTCACCGAGTTCCTCCGCGTCACCCGACAGGCGTTGCACAAGCGGGTCGTGAACGGCACCGCGCTCGGGCTGCCCGGCCGGGGAACGACGTGGTTCCCGGTGTGGCAGTTCGACCTCGGCTCTCACGAAGTCCGCCCTGTGGTGGCGGAGATCATCGCCGTGTTCCGCGACGGGCTCGACCCGGTCGAGCCGCTCCTGATCGCGTCCTGGGCGACCACCGACCAACCCGGACTCGGAATGGCGCCCGAGGAGTGGCTGGCCAACGGCAAGGACCCAGCGGAGCGCTGGTACCGGGAGCGGGGCATCACGGCGAGCGTGCCGGTCGGTGTCTGCTGCCGGCGGGCCTCCCAGTTCCGGGCTGGGATGCGCCTTCTTGTCGGCCATCGGAGGGCCAGCAGCCGCTTCGCGCTGACTGGACTCCGACGCGAGGGACGCCCGCAGGATGCTGCGGGCCTCCCTCGGGTGGTGGAGCGGTTACGGGCGGCCGGGGCGGACCGGGGGGACCGCGGCGGGGAGGTGGCCGGCGGCGGGGGTGCTGCCGGCTATCGTCAGCCCGGCGGTGCTCTGGGTGCCGGCACCGGCCGGGGGCGTGCTGGCCGGCGGGCCGGCGGGAACCGACGTCGGGACGTGGGCGCCGGCCGGGGTGCTGGCCGCGGTGGTCAGACCGTTCGAGCTCTGGGTGCCGGCGGTGGCCGGCCTCCCGGAGGGGACCGAGGTCGGGGCACGGCCGGCGGCCGGGGTCGTGTTCGCCTGGTCGAGACCGTTCTGACCGGGGGAAGCGGGCCGGTTGGCGTCGGCGTTCAACTTGGCCTCGGCGGGCCGGTTGAGCTCCGCGTTCAGCTTGGCGTCGGTGCTGACGGTCGCACCGTCGACGCCGCCGTCGGTGGCGTCGGTGCTGACCGTGTCGCCGAAGTCAGCCTTGACGTTGGCCTCGTCGGGGAACGAGAACGGGGTCACGGCCTCGACGGTGGCGGCCACGCTGTGCTGGGCCGGACCGGGCAGGACACCTGCGGCGCCGCCGGCGGTCACCGCTGCGGCGGCGGCGGTGAGGCCGAACCCGGCCTTGGCGGCCACGCTCAACCCGGCGAGAAGCTCTGTGATGATCATCTTTTCTTCCTCCACTTCGGTAGTCCGGCCGCCTGCGGCGCAGGCCCGGGGACGTTGCTTGCTGCTGTCACCAGCAGGTCGCCCTTTCGGTGGCCACGCCTGTTGCGTGGCGACTGACCTCAGTGTGGGGGCACGATCCCTAAGCCCAGGCAAAGCCGCTCACAAGACTTCACCCCAGTTTGGTGCCACCCTGCGCGGCCGATTGGGGCATCAAGGGCCCTACGGTTCGTCTTGGGGGTGCGGCGGTACCGTGGCCTGGTGACGACCGTCGCCGTGGTCGAGGACGACACCCACATCCTGGCCGCCGTCACCAGGGGCTTGACCGAACGGGGCCACGTGGTGTTGGGGGCATCCAGCGGGCTGCGGGCCCTGGGCGAGATCGTCGACCAGCAACCCGACGTGGTCGTCCTCGACCTCGGGCTGCCCGACATCGACGGCCTCGAGCTGCTGCGGATGCTTCGGGCGGTGAGCACCGTCCCGGTGATCGTGGCCACCGCCCGCGACGACGAGGGCGACATCATCCGGACACTCGACGCCGGCGCCGATGATTACGTGATCAAGCCGTACTCGGCCGACCAGCTCGATGCCCGCATCCGGGCCGTGCTCCGCCGGGTCAGGAAGGACGACGCCGACGAACCGGTCCGGATCGGTGGGCTCACCCTCGACGCCCGCAGCCGGGTGGCTGCCATCGACGGGGAACCGATGGACCTGAGCCGCAAGGAGTTCGACCTGCTCTGGCACCTCGCCACCCGCCGAGGCGAGGTCGTCTCCAAACGGGAGCTCCTCGCCGCAGTGTGGCGGCAGCCCTACGGGGGCCCCGAGAAGACCGTCGACGTCCACCTGTCGTGGTTGCGGACCAAGCTGGGCGAGTCGGCCCGGTCGCCCCGCTACCTGCGCAGCGTGCGGGGCGTGGGCGTCATGCTCGTCGACCCGGACACCCCGTGAGGGCCCGCCTGGCGCTCACCGCAGCAGCCGTGACGACCATGATCGTGCTGGCCTTCTGCCTCCCCCTCGGCCGGCTCATCCAGGTTGTGGCCGCCAACCGGGCCCTCGAAGCCGCCAAGCTGGAATCCCGGTCCCTGGCCGGCGCCATCAGCGCCGTCCCCGGCCAGACGGCCACCATCACCCAGCTGGTCGAGCAGGCCAATGCCGGCAGCCCTCGGCCCATCACCGTCTACCTGCCCAACGGCACGATCCTCGGCGAGAAGGTTCCCGCCGATGCCGAGGTCGAGCTGGCCCGCAAGGGCCGCTCGTTCACCACCCCCGCCCCGAACGGCGGCCGCGACATCCTCGTCGGTGCCGTGGGACCCGAGCCGACGGCAGCGACCGTGGTCCGGGTCCGCGTCGAGGGGTCCCTGCTCCGCAGCGGCGTCCAGCGAGCCTGGGCCGTCATTGCCGCCATCGGCCTGCTCGTCGTCGCCGTCGCCGTGGCCCTCGCCGACCGCCTGGCCCTGTCGATCGTCAGGCCCGTGGGAGAGCTCTACTCGGTGACCGACCGGCTCCAACGGGGCGAGATGGGCGCCCGGGTCTCACCTGCAGGCCCTCCCGAGGTGGCCGAGGTGGGTCGCGCCGTCAACGGGCTCGCCGACCGCATCGGCGACCTCC
>JBBSKY010000088.1:0-8768 GCA_038255915.1 Acidimicrobiales bacterium
AAGGCCATCGAGACCTGGACCGCTCACCGCAACCTCGATCCCAAACCATTTCAATGGCATGCCCAAGCGGCCGACATCCTCGAAAAGGTACGCAGAGGCCGCAAAACCCTCTCACAAGTCAAATCCGCGACGCAGCACTAGTCCTCAGGGCGTTCTGTCCGGTTCCAGGCGGATGATCCCCATCCGCACGGCCCGCACGACCGCCTGGGTGCGGTCCCGGGAGTCCAGCTTTTGGTAGACCGACGCCAGGTGGTTCTTGACGGTCTTCACCGAGATGTAGAGGCGGCTCGCCACCTCCGTGGTGGAGAGGCCTTCGGCGATGAGCTGCAGGACCTCCTCCTCGCGCCTGCTGATGATCGAGTCAGGCGCCACGCCAGTCAAAGGTGTGACCGCCTCGGCCAGCATCGCCCCCGCCAGCTCGGGTGACAGCGCGGTCTCACCTGAGGCGGCCTGCTGGAGCGTGCGCACGACCTCCTCCATGGTGCAGTCCTTCACGAGGTAACCCACGGCTCCGGCTCGGATGGCTCGATCCAGCACGCCCTTGTCGGCATGCATGGTGAGGATCACGACCTGCACCGCCGGCGCCCGGTCACGGATCACGCGCGTGGCCTCCACCCCGTCCAGGACGGGCATGCTCACGTCCATGAGGACGACGTCAGGCATCAGGTCGAGGGCGAGCCGAGCCGCCTCCTCTCCGTCCCCCGCCTCGCCGACGACCTCCAGCCCGTGTTCGGTGAGGGCCCTGCCGAGGCTCTGGCGCAGCATGGTGTGATCGTCGGCGAGCAAGACCCGGATCATGGAGACGTCCCCTCGTGTGTCGGCTGTTGCACCCGGCAGCGGATGGTGGTGCCCTGGCCCGGAGCCGAGACGATCTCGAGGGCCGCTCCGATGGCATCCGCCCGCTCACGCATGCCTACCAGCCCATAGGAGTCGAGCCGGCCGGCATCACCTCGCACGAAGCCCTGGCCGTCGTCGGCCACCTCGAGGAAGGCCTCCTCCGGGGCGAGGCGCAGGGACACCTCGACCGCCGCGGCATCGGCGTGCCGCTCGACGTTGGTCAAGGCCTCCTGGGCGATCCGGAGCAGCTCGCGCTCCTGGGTCAGGGGCAGGCGGGTGGTGCCGTCGAGCCGGACCCGCACCTCGAGACCCGAACGCTTCTGGACCCGCTGGGCGAAGTCTTCCAGCACTGCGGCGAGCCCGACCTGCTCGGTGACCTCGGTGCGCAGGTCGTAGAGCGTCTCCCGCACCTCGGTGACCGCCCGGCGCACGTCGTCACGAAGCCCCTCCAGCTCCATCCTCAGCGGGGCCGCGTCAGACCTTCTGACGAGGCGGTCGAGCTCGAAGGCGAGATAGGCCAAGGACTGCCCCACCCGGTCGTGGAGGTCCCGGGCTATGCGGGTGCGCTCCTGGTCGGCGCCGACGGTTCTCAGCCGGCCGAAGAGCCGGGCGTTGTCGATGGCCAGGGCGGCCTGCTCGCCGACACCTTCGAGCAGCTCGGCTTCGCGACGAGTGAGGGCGCCTGCGTCGCGCTTCTCGACGGCGATGAGCCCGACCAGCTGCCCGCGGGCTCGGAGCGAGGCGTAAACGCCGCTGCGGGAGGCGAGCCCAAGTCCCGCACCGACCGTGAGCTGTGGTTCGATGTGGGCGTCGATCTGCTCGGCTGCCATGCGCAGCGGACGGGGAAGCTGGTCGAGCGGCACCGGACCCCGAACCCGAGCGCCCTCGGCATGGACGGCCGACCAGGTTGAGGTGCCGTCATCGGGGAGGAGCAGGACCACGACGTCGGGCTGGAGAAGCTCACGGACCCGGCCGACGACGAGCGCCACCGTGTCACCGAGCTCCAGGGACACCGGCAGGCTCTGCGCAACCCGGTACAGCTCGAACAGCAGGTCGTTGGCCTCAGTCAGGCGGCCGACCCTGGTGAGGGCCACCGAAGCTCGTTCGGCCTCCTCACCGAAGATCCGGCGGGCGTAGCCGGCCACGAGGTAGACGAGGAGGACCTGGGCCCAGCCCAGGAGGGCTTCCTCGGTGGTCGCCGGGCTCGCTGTCAGGACGGACAGGAGGCTTACGACGACCCCGACCGCGGCGGCGGTCAGGGTCGCCCGGATGAGGCCGAAGCGGTAGCCGACCAACACACCGGTGGCGGCGAGCGAGAAGACGAAGGGCGACACCCAGCCCTGGGTGGCCGCCACGGCGGCGGTGGCGACCGCCACCTCGCTGAAGACGAGCAGGATGTCGACGAACCGGCGGGGTCGCAGGCTGGCGGGCGCCACGGTCCGGGCCAGGGCCAGGACACCCAGGCCGATCCCGGCGAGGAGGGCCGGGCGACCGAGCCCGAGGGCCACACTCAGCGCCGCGGCCACCGCCAGCGCGCCCCACCGCACGCCGATGAGGAGGGCGCGTGCGGAGGAGCCTGAGACGTCGGGGTCTG
Organism: Acidimicrobiales bacterium; assembly: GCA_038255915.1. GTDB lineage: Bacteria > Actinomycetota > Acidimicrobiia > Acidimicrobiales > JAUJNH01 > JAUJNH01. The sequence goes on from JBBSKY010000088.1 coordinate 2,432, forward strand.
CTGCCAGTCGGCCCCTTCTTACTTGAAGCCGCTGATGGTGGTGGAGATCGCCGGGCCCATGGTCACGATGAGGATGGCGGGGAAGATGAAGAAGACCAGCGGCAGCATCATCTTCACCGGGAGCTTGGCGGCCTTCTCCCGGGCCCAGGCCCTCCGCTTGTTGCGCATCTCGACCGCCTGGGTCTTCAGCACCCGACCGATCGGCATGCCGAGGGCATCCGCCTGGACCAGGGCGAGGACGAAGTTCGACAGCTCAGGTACCTCGGTACGGCGCTTGAGGTTCTGGAGCGCCTCCCGGCGGGAGAGGCCGAGCTCCATCTCCTTCAGCGTGCGGGAGAGCTCTTCGCCCAGAGGGGTCTTGAAGTTGGCGCAGACGACGCCGATGGCGCCCTCGAAACCGGTGCCCGCCTCGACGGCGATGGCCATGAGGTCGAGGGCGTCGGGCATGTCGCCACGGATGGCCTCCTTGCGCTCGTCGACCTTCCGGGTGAGCCAGGCCTGCGAGCCCATCAGGGCGAAGACCGGGAACCCGAGAACACAGATGACGGCGAAGGCCATGCGGGGCTGCAGGAGGATCGTCATGACCGTCCCGAGCAGCGCGGCGCCGGCCACCAGGAGGATCTGGAGCGTGGCCAGCTCCTCGGCTCTGATGCTGCCCCCGAGGCCGGCCTGCACCAGCTGGGCGTGGATCCGGTCGAGCTGGGCTCGCGGGGTGATCGAGCCCACCTTTGTCCCCGCGACGGTGCCGAGAGGCCGGAGCAGGCGCTTGAGCGCAGGCTCCTTCAGCTTCTGCTGGTACTCATCGAGGGGTTCGTCGTAGGAGTCGTCGAGGGTTTTGAGGTAGTCGGCGGCGCTGGGCCCGCCCGGTCGGGCCCGCAGCACCCCTACCCAGGCCAAGCCGAGACCGCCCGCGGTGAGCCCGGCGGCAACGAATGTCGTGATGTCCACTCTTCCTCCTCAGATCTCGATCTTGACCATCTTGAGGATGATCGAGACGCCCAGCACCACGGACCCGGCCGTGCCCGCCAGCCAGACGATCCCCCACCCCTGGAGCATGGGCGTCAGGTACTCAGGGTTCACCACCTGCACGGCGAGCAGCACGATGACCGGGAGGGCACCGAGCATCCACGCCGACGCCCGCCCCTCGGCCGTCAGGGTTCGCACCTCACGCTTGATCTCGTCCTTCGAGCGGATGTAGTCACCCAGGCTGTAGAGCAGGTCGGCCAGCTTGCCGCCGACGCTCTGCTGGATCCGGATGGCCTGCACGATCCACTCCAGGTCCCTGATCTCCAGGCGCTTGGCCATGCGATCGAGGGACTCAACGAGGGAGTCACCGAGACGGGTCTCCTGCACGACCCGGGCGAACTCCTCCGAGAGGGGCGCCTCGCTCTCCTCACACATCATCTGGATGGCCCGGAGGAAGGTGTGCCCGGCCTGAAGCGAGCCTGCGGTAAGGCTGATCGCATCGGGCAGCTGGTCCTCAAAGGCCTTCTTCCGCTTGCGGATCCGCCTGCGGGGGTAGGCGACAGCGACGAAGGTGGCCAGGGCGAGGCCGACGGGGGCGTAGAGCCACTCGGAGGTCAGGGCGAGCAGCACGGCGGCCGCTGCCAACCCGCCGCAGAAGGCGAAGATGACGTACTCGCCGGCGCGGATGGGAAGACGAGCCCGTTCGAGCAGCTTGGAGAGCGAACCTCGAGCGTCAAAGGCGGACACGGCCCGGTTGGCCACCTCGACGATCCCGGCGGTGCCCTCGAAGAGAGCTGCTGACCGTTCGGTGACCGCAGCGACGGCGACGTCCTGCTCGCCGAACGGCAGGCCGAGTATGTCGGACAGGCTCTCGTCGCGGCGGCTCACCCTGAGGAGACCGCCGATGACGGCGAGACCGAGGCCGACGCCGACGAGGGCGGCGGGTAGGACGAGCTCGGGATCCATGTCAGCCCCTCCTCGTCGCCAGCTGCTCGGCCTCGGGCACCCGGGCCCGGCGGGCTGCCTTGGCGCTGATGGGCTCGACCGGGACCCGGACCGGAGCGGCGAACACGTTGGCGGCCACCTCGATCCCCTCGGCTCGAAGCTTGTCGAGGAAGCGGGGCCGCAGGCCCGTGGCCACCAGGGCGTGAGCGTTGTGATCCCACACGAAGATGTCCTGCAGGAGGATCACGTCGCCCTCCAGCCCTTGGACCTCGGTGAGGGATCGGACGATGCGCTTGCCGTCGGGCATGCGCTCGAGCTGGTAGATGAGGTGGACAGCGGCGGCCACCTGCTCCCTGATGGCGCGGACCGGCAGGTCGTACCCGGCCATCAGCACCAGGGTCTCCAGGCGGCTGAGGGCGTCGCGGGCGGTGTTGGCGTGCAGCGTGGTCATCGAGCCGTCGTGGCCGGTGTTCATGGCCTGGAGCATGTCGAGGGCCTCGGGCCCACGGCACTCGCCGACCACGATCCGGTCAGGACGCATGCGGAGGCTGTTCTTCACGAGGTCTCGGATGCGGACCTCACCGCTGCCCTCGGCGTTGGGGGGTCGGGCCTCAAGATTGACAACGTGCGGCTGCTGCAGCTGGAGCTCGTGGGAGTCCTCGATCGTGATGATCCGCTCGTTCTGGGGGATGAACGAGCTGAGGACGTTGAGGTTCGTCGTCTTGCCGGTGCCGGTCCCTCCCGATACCACGATGTTGAGCTTGCCTCGCACGCAGGCCTCCATGACCTGGGAGATCTGCAGGTTCAGCGTGCCGAAGCTGATGAGGTCCTGCACGGTGTAGGGGTCCTTGGCGAACTTTCGGATGGTCAGCACCGCGCCGTGCACGGCGAGGGGGGGGACGATGGCGTTGACGCGCGATCCGTCCGGAAGGCGGGCGTCGACCATGGGCGAGCTCTCGTCGATGCGGCGACCGACGGCCGACACGATCTTCTCGATGACCTGGCGGTAGTGGGCGTCGTCGGTGAAGGCGGCCTTGACCGGCTCGATGACCCCCTTGCGCTCGATCCAGATCTCGTCGAAGGCGTTGCACATGACCTCGGTGATGGTCTCGTCGGCCAGCAGCGGGTCGAGCGGTCCGTAGCCCAGGGTGTCCTGCACCAGCTCCTGGACGAGCTTGCGCCGCTCCATGGGCGAGACCTGGACGTCCTCGCGCAGGAGGATGCGGTCGACGCTGTTGCGCACCTCCTCGGCCAGCTGGGTGGGGGAGAGCCCGGCCATCTTCGGCGCCACCTCGGCGACGACGAGGTCGCGCACCTTGCGCTTCTGCACGTCCCAGGCCCCCGCGGAGGGGGACCGCGGGGCCTTGTCCTCGGCTCTTCGGCGGGGGGTGACCCCCCCCAGAGCGGGAGCCAGGGGCGGAGCAGGCGCCTTCTCACGCTGCTCCTCATCATCAAGGGCAGCCAGCTTCTCGGATAGCTTCACAAGGGTCTCCCGACTACTTCCGGCCGAACAGACGGCGCTTCTTGGGTGTTTCGGTAGCTCGATGGACGGTGCTCCGCAGCTCGGGCGGCAGCAGGTCGGCCATGGCCACGTCCATGCGGCGGGAGACGTCTGCCTGGGGTGAGGCTGCCATCACCGGTGTGCCGAGGTTGATGGAACGGCTGACCTCCTTGGCGTAGGGCAGCACGGCCCGGAAGCCCTGGGGGAACAGCTTCTCGACCTGGCTGATGTCGATGCCGACGTCGCTCTCGGCCTTGTTGAGGATGAGCTGGATCGACTCGGTGGGGATCCGGAGCCGCTCGAGGGTGGAGAGGAAGACGCTCATGTTCCGCACCGAGGGCAGGTCGAGCGTCGTCATGACGAAGAGCTGCTCCGAGAGGTCGAGGGCGACGGTGACGATCTCGGAGAGCTGGGCCGGCGTGTCGACGACGATGTGGTCGAACCGGCGGCTGACGGCATCGACGATGCGCACCACGTCTGCAGGCGTCACCCGTTCGGCCTCGACCGGGTCCCGGGGGGCGGCCAGGACATGGAAGCCCGTCTCGTGGACCGAGAGGTACTCCTCGATGTGGGCCTGGAGGAACTCGGGCTCGTCCTCCTCCCGCTCGAGGGCATCGAAGATCGTGTAGCGGGGGCGCATGCGCAGTGCCGTCGACACCTCTCCGAACTGCAGGTCGAGGTCGACCAGGCACACCCGGCTGCCTCCGCCGTGGGTGTGGAGGAAGTAGGCCAGGTTGGTGGCCATGAACGTCTTCCCGCAGCCGCCAGTGGCGGAGGCGACGGCGTAGACCCGGCCCTTTCCTGTCGGTGCCGGGGCGGGCGCCGCGGCCGTCGGCGCCTCGACCAGCTGGACCACCGGCTCGGGGGTGGGGACCGCAGCCAGGGTCGCGACATGGAGGGCCATGGCCCGCTCGAGCGCCTCCAGCAGCTCGTCGTCATCGACTGGCAGCTCGAGAAGGTCGACGGCGCCCGTTCGGATCACGTCCCGCAGCCGGGCGTTGGGCCGCTCATCGAAGCCGAGCACCACGCTGGTCATGGGGTAGGCCTGCCGGATCAGCTCGATCTTGGCCAGGCCGCTGCGGGTGGCCGCAAGCGGACCCACCAGGAGCACGTCGTAGGGACCTTCGTCCTCGAGCTGGGTGGCCACCGCCGCGACCTGCGAGCAGGCCACGATCTCAGGGTCGATCTCACCGGGACGTTCGGCCCAGGCGGCTCCCATGGTCCGCTTCACCTGGAGCGCCAGGTCCTCGGTGCGGTCGAGGACCAGGATGCGGGGGCCGGCCATCAGGGCCTCAGGGCGTTCGTCTGGTCCCGCCCACCGGTGGTGGCGTCGGGCTGACCCTTCGGGACCAGGGTGAGGTAGACCTCGCCGAAGCGGGCGAAGAAGATCGCCTTCTCTGCCTGGCCGGCGTCCAGCGCCATGAGGTAGGTGACGCTGGCCTCCACCTCAGGCGCCCGGGACACCTGGCCGGGGGTGGGCTGGACGTTGGTGACCGTCGCCGGTGCGACCTCCTGGCTGACATCGAGGACCTCGACGTTGGTCAGGACCATCTGCGACGAGGCTTGGACGCCCTTGGGATCGCCACCGGGGCAGAGGCCCGTGCCGCACAGCGGGGTGACCGAACCGTTCTGCTTCCCCACGAGGGCGTAGAGGTTGATGCGGTCACCCGGGCCGACGTAGCCACCACCGGCGTTGGTGAACGGGATCTTCATGGCAACGGCCTGCTTGCCATCGGGCACCTTGATGGCCTCGCCTCGGGCGGTCCGCTGGCGGAAGAAGGCCGACCGCAGCTGCTGGCCGGCTCCTATGTCAAGGGTGGTGGTGCGGTCGGCGAGCTCGCCCAGAGACACCAGGGCGTCGCTCGACCTCGTGGCCGCCGGCACCTGCTTCACCTCGACGGCGTCTCCGAGGTCGGCGCCCGCCGACCCGAGGGCGATCGACCGCTTGCTCACCAGGACCGGAACGCTGTCACCGCCGCTGCCGGCCGCCGGGGTTCCTCCTCCGCCACCGCGGCCCATGAGGAGCAGCACGAGGCCGCCCCCCACCACGGCTGTCACGAGACCGAGCACGATGATCAGGTTGTTCGAGCGCTTCTGGGCTGCCACGTCTCTCCTCGGGTTCGAGCCGGCACCTCACCAGTACCGGCGTTGAACGACCCATCGTCACGTTTGCGGCCCGGATCGAGCGATTGATGGGTGACCATTGATGAAATGATCCGATCGGGCCATGGAGACCACGGCCGCAGGGGCCGATGCTCATGGCGATGGAACAACCACCAGTCTCTGCGGTCTCGGCCCGTCGGCCGGACGAGCGAGGGTCGTCACTCGTCGAGTTCGCCCTCATCGTGACCCTGCTCTGCACGCTCCTGCTCGGCATCATCGTGTTCGGGATACTGCTGTCCAAGCGCCAGGTGCTCACCCAGGCCACGGCCGAAGGAGCCCGCATCGCCGTCCCGTACCAGTACACGGTGCCGAACACCTCCAACGTCAAGGATGCGGCCCGGACCCAGGTCAACACATCGCTGGAGGCGATGGACCGGGTGTGCGGTGACGCCGGCACGACCTGCACCTTCACGGTCTACCCGTGCCTGGGAACACTGGCCGATGCCCCCAACGGCAGCGGTGACTGCCTCCAGGTGTCGGTGGAGCTCACCATAATGGGGAGCAAGCCCCTCGTCCCGAGCGTCAGCTTCATCACTCCGTTCCTCCCCTCGAAGATGTCCAGCACCTTCACGGCAACGCTGGCGAACCCGACATGAGCGCCTCCCGCAGCGGTCGGTGCGACGAGGGCGGCTCGGCCCTCCCCCTGGTCGCCCTCATCATGGTGACCCTCATGATCTGTTCGGCCCTCACCGTCGACCTGGGGATGCTGGCCGCCACCAACCGCAAGCTGCAGGGTGTGGCCGACCTCGCCGCCATCGCCGC
>JBBSKY010000089.1:0-8503 GCA_038255915.1 Acidimicrobiales bacterium
ACGGCGTGGGCGGCCAAGGTGCCCGGGCCGGCCTGGACGCGGATGGTCACGCGAACGGTGTCGTCGTCGAGATGCTCGACGACGAAGCTCTCCTCGCCCCGTTCGGGATGACCGGGCAGCGACCCGTAGGCGTAGCCGAAGCGGCGTGGCTCGTCGATCACGCCGACGATCCGGTCGGGGGCGACGACGTGGAGGGGACCGCGGCGGAGCACGATCAGGACGGTGGCGCCGATGACGACGGGCTCTCCCGCCGGCTCCACTGTGGCCCCGATGCCCAGCTGCGGCACCCAGGTGCGCAGCGCCTGCCGGGCGGCCTCGAAGGCGGCCGGCCCGCGACCGACCGTGCGGAGGCCCACCCGCATGGCGGGATCGGCCCAGCGTTCGGGGTCGAGGGTCGACCCGACGTCGTCGTAGGTTGGCGCCGCCGCCCGGGCGGCGGCGAGCAGGCGGTCCACCTCGGCCTCGTCCGGGCCCCCGAACCGCAGGCCGAAGAGGTTCATGCCGCCACCCTCGCGGCGGCGCCTCTGGCGGCCGGCGCTTCGAGCCGCCGGGCCAGGAGACCGCACAGGCAGAAGGCGAAGGCGTTGGCGACGCCGTGGGTGCGGGCCATGTCCGGGATCGACAGGACCGGGATGTCCCAGTGCTGCCCAGCGGCCCAGGCCACAGCCAGGACCATTGGGGCCCAGACGGCCAGCCCCGAGACCACCAGGAGGCCGGTGCGGATGGCGTGGCGCCGCAAGGCCAAGGCGTGGCGCAGCTGCAGCGTGGCGGTGAGCCATACCCCCAGCGTCATCAGCACGGCGCCTCCGACCTGGGGAATGGCCCCCTCAGTGACGAAGCCGGCGGCCACGACCGGCGGCGCCGCTGCGGTGAGTACGACGGCGCCCACGGCCACCGGTCGCCATCCGCCGACGGCGAAGCCGAGGGTGTGGGCGGCGAGCGCCAGGGCGGCGGTTCCGGCGAAGGAGTAGTGCACGGCGGTGAGCTCGATGATGGGCTCGTGCAGGTCGAGCGGCGCCAGCCCGAGCCGGGACTGCACCAGGAAGGCGGCGGCCACCGACGCGTAGGCGGCAGCCAGAACCTCGGCCCCCGGGGCCAGCCTCCAGGCAGTCGGAGGTCCCGCCGCCCGGAGGCGCTGGCGCAGCCGGGCCAGGGTGACCACGAGGAAGGGGCAGGCGAAGAGACCGGCCGGGCCGACAGGCACCAGGAACCCGATCAGGGCCGCTCCCGTGGCCGCGGCCCACCACCAGGCCCGGCCCCCGACGGCGAGCGGGAGCACCACAGCCACCGCGAAGAGGACGACCTGGTCGACCAGCGAGAGCGAGATGGTGCCGACGCCCGCTGCGGCCACCGCCAGCATCCAGGCACCCGCCAGCGCAACGACCTCCCGGCTGCCCAAGGCCTCCTCTCTGCTCATGTTCAGTACGCTAGCAGATGCTCACGCACTAGGTGGTACGTCATCAGGTAGGTTCGGATCCGTGGAGCCGCCGGAGGGAATGCGACTCGATGCGCTGGCCCGCCAGGCGGGCGTGGCCACCACCACGGTTCGGCTGTACCAGAACCGGGGCCTGCTGCCCGGACCCCGGCTGGTGGGGCGCACCGGGTACTACGACCAGAGCCACCTCACCCGGCTGGCCCTGATCGGTCGCCTGCAGGACCAGGGCTTCTCCCTCGCCGGCATCGGCCGGGTGCTCGAGACCTGGGAGGAGGGCCGGGACCTGGCCGACCTCGTCGGGGTCGAGCAGCAGCTCGACGTGCTCCTCAACCACCGTCACGAGGTGGTGCTGGACGCCCCCGACCTCCTGGCCCAGTTCCCCCCTGGGTCGCTCACCCCGGGTCTCATCCAGCGCGCCGCCTCGATGGGCCTGGTCGAGGTCACCGACGAGGGCCGGTTCCGCGTCCCCGACCAGCGGTTCCTCGACACCGGCTCCGCTCTCATCCGGCTCGGCGTGCCGGCCGACGCGGTGCTCGACGAGTGGGCCCTGCTGTCCGAGGTGACCGACGGGGTGGCCCAGCGTTTCATAGCCCTGTTCGAGGCTCACCTCCTCCCCGCTGACTGGCCGCGCGCCCTCGACCACGACCGCGCCGCCGAGCTGGCCACCGCCCTGGCCCAGCTTCGCCAGACCGCCGGGCAGGTCCTGGCCGCCGCCCTCGACGCCTCGATCGCCCGCGAGGGGACGGGACGGCTGGCGTCGCTGTTCGCTCCGCCGGGGGCGCCGCCCTAAAGGAGCGGATCGGCGGGCCGGCGTTCGACGACCTTCTCGGCCACCGCCACGAGCTTGATGTTGAGGCGTTGTGAGGCTCGGCGCAGCAGTTCGAACGCCTGGTCGTCGTCGATGTCGGAGCGGGCCATGAGGATGCCCTTGGCCCGCCCGATCAGGTCCCGAGTGTCGGCTTTGCGCTCGAGGTTCTCCTCCCGCTTGGCCGAGGACATCGCCACCGCGGCGTGGGCGGCGAAGACCGAGGCCATGGCGACGTCGTTGTCGTCGAAGGCGTTAGGCTTGGTGGAGTACAGGTTGAGCGAGCCCATCGTGTCCGCCTCGATGAAGAGTCGCATCGAGAGGATGCTGCTGACGCCGGTCTCCTCGTGGGCTCGTCCCGCGAACTTCTTCCAGCGCTTCTCGTGAGCGAGATCGCCGGTCTGGAACACCGCATGATTCTTGATGGCGTCGAGGCACGGACCCTCGTCGACCTCGGCCTGGATGGCGTCGACGAGCCTCGGGACCTCGCCGCTCGAGGCCGGCGAGGTGATGCGCCGTCCCTCGATCATCGAGAAGCCGGCGAACTCACACGCTTCCAGGTGCTCCACGGCCAGGTGCACGATCCTGTTCAGGATCGCCTCCGGGTCGTCGTGGGCGGCCAGCGACCGAGCCACCCCCCCGAACATCTCTGCGACCCGAACGACCTCGTCCTCTCGCGCCACCTCGGCAAGTGTACGCCCGTCGGCGGCTAGAAGCCAAGGGCCTCGAGGGTGCCGGACGAGAGAGGCCCTCGCCCTGACGACCTTTCCGGGAAGGTTTTGGCCTTCCCTCGACGTCAGACCGATGTGCCTCCCTTCCCGCCCTTCGCCCCCCGCATCGGCATCGCCCTCGCCGCCATCGGCGTCCTGGCCACCACCGCCGTCGCCGCCAACGCCGCCATCCGCACCGAGACCAGGCCGGTCGACCCTGCCGCCAGCGTGCAGCCCACCTCCTCCACCACGGTGGCCACGACACCCGAGACCACCTTCCTGAGCCCCACCAGCAGCTCCAGCGGCGGCTCGCCGGCCCCCGTCACCACCCATCGTCACCCGGCCACCACGCAGAAGCCGAAGCCCATCCCGCCCGCGTCGGGACAGCAGGCGGTCCTCGCCTTCACCTCCGCCATCGACCGGGGCGACGTCGCTGCGGCGTGGCGGGTGCTGGCCCCCCGCAGCCAGTCTCACTGGCGGACCCAGGCCCGCTTCGCCGCCAGCATGGACAAGATCCAGCAGGGTGGCTGGGCCGGGTGGACAGCCGACCGTGGCCGCACGGCCCGCAGCGTGGTGATCAACTCTTCCGGAGACGGCGAGGTCCTGATCGTCACCCTGCGGGGAACCACGATGCTCGACGGCAGGACGGTCCCGCGGGCCACGGCCTTCCCGGTCCGCCACGTGAAGGACAGCTTCCTGGTGGAGCTGTGGGACGTCGGCGTCGGCGAGACCGACCCCGAGGTGATCGCACCAGCCCCGGTGGTCGGCACCATCCGAACCAGCGATCGCCGGCCCACCTTCCGAGCCAAGGCCCAGGGGAACGAGCTGGGCTGGGTGCTCGACGACCGCGACGCCACCTTCACCAGCGTCAGCGGCGGCATGGCCAGCTACCAGCCCGAGGGGGCCCTCACCACCGGCACCCACGTGCTGACCCTGGCCAGCCAGGGACCCGGTTGGCTGCGGGCCACCGCCTTCGTGGTCCAAGTCCTGGACCACTAGCTCCCGAAGGCCACCAGCCAGCCCCGATCCGGCGGTTCTCCTCCACCTACGCTCCGGCCATGGACGGCCCGAGCAGCCTTACCCGGGCTCTCGCACCGTTCCGGAGCCCACGGCTTGCCAGGTCGCGCACCCTCGGTGGCATCGCCGCCGTTGCTCTGACTGCCTCTTACCTCCTCACCTGGGACCTGTGGGGTGAACGGTCGCTCCCACCGAACCTTCCGATCGTCGGCGCCCTCGGCTCCCTCGACTTCGGCGTCCCGCTCGTCGGCGCTCCGCTGCTGGCCATCTTCCTACCCCGTGCCGGCGCCGCAACCCACGGTGCGCTGCTGGTGCTGGCGGTGCTCGGCGACCAGGTGCGGCTCCAGCCCGAGTTCGTGTCCCTGGCGATCCTCCTCTTCGCCGGTGCCTGGCCACCGCGGAGCACGGCGATCTGCCGCTGGCACCTGATCGCCCTCTGGGGCTGGGCCGGTGTGCACAAGATCCTCAGCGCCGGTTGGCCTTCAGGCGGCGCGCTGTTCATCGCTGACGCCGCCGGCGACGTTCGCCTGCGTCCCGTGGTGGCGGTGCTCGTCCCGCTCTGCGAGGTCGGGCTGGCCGCCCTCGCCCTGACGCCCCGCACCTGGCCCCTCCTGCGCATCGTGGGCCCCGCCTTCCACATCGGCATTCTCCTCACCCTCGTTCGGATCGGCTGGAACTCCGCCGTCTGGCCCTGGAACCTGGCGCTGGCCGCAGGGGCGATCCTGCTCTTCCGGGCACCACCCGAGGTCGATCGCCCTGGGGAGCGATCGGACCGGCGTTCGCTTGTGGTCACGGGCGCAGCAGTCCTGTTCGTGCTCTACCCACTGGGCTTCTACGCCGGCTTTAGCGACGCCTACCTCTCCCACAACCTCTACTCCAGCAACACCGCCGAGGCGTCCCTCTGCCGCCCGCAACCGGCGGCTGGCTGCACGTCGTCGCCGTTCTCGACCTGGGCCGCCCTGAACGTCCCGCTCCCGCCCGAGCGTCGCCTCTTCATCGCCTGGTTCGACAAGATCTGCCAGCCCGGTCAGACGCTGAGGATCGACGGGGCCTGGACCCGCCTGTCCGAACGTGGCGTCGACCAGCTCGAGTGCCCGAGGAGCATCTGAGCCACTTGGCCATCGAGTCGCCGGGTGGGTTGCTCAGGCGCTTTCGGCCGGCCTCGGAAGCTGGCGCAGCCGGTGGTCGGCGGTGAAGAGGCGGGGGACGAGGCCGAGGGCGAGGACGGCGCCGACCACGGCAGCCGAGCCGAGCACGAGGTACATGACGACGACCTGCACGGCCACGGCGACGAGCGGGTCGACGCCGGCCAGGAGGAGACCGGTCATGGCGCCGGGCAGGGCCACCAGGCCGACGGCTCGGGTCCGTTCGATCTGCGGCGACAGAGCGGTGCGCAGGGCCGATCGGAGGTGGGGGCGGGCCGCCTGCTCGGCGGGGAGACCCAGCGCCAGGCGGGCTTCGACCTCGGGCCTTTTGTCCCGCAGGTCCTCGACCGCCCGCCGAGCGACCACGACGGTGGAGGTGAGGGCGTTGCCCACGATGAGCCCGGCCGTCGGGACCAGGGTGCGCGAGGTGAGGCGGAACACCCCGAGCCCGAAGACCACGGCCAGGCTGACGGCCAGCGCGGCACCCAGGGCCATGAGGGCCAGGCCGAAGAGCCCGGACACCTCCGGGGCCCGCCGTGCGGTGATCCAGGCGGCGTAGAGGAGCATCGCCGCCACCCAGATCCACGACGGCCACAGGGGACGACCGTCGCCCACCACCAGGCCGAGGCCGACGCCCACCAGCAGCAGCTGGACGAAGGCGAGGGCGCACGCCACCACCACCTGGCGACCGAGGTCGAGGTGGCGCCACCGGGAGACGACCACCACGACGGCCACCAGGATCAGCGAGGCCGCCATCCCGAGCGGGCCGACCCGCCCGGTGTCGGCGGTGGCGGCCAGGAGCCGGACCGGCCCACCGGTCACGTCCACTGCGCCTCCACCCGTCCACCGTCGACGACCACAAGGCGGTCCGCCAGCCGCTCGGCCTGAGCGGCGTCGTGGGTGACCCACAGCAGGGAGGTGCCCCGCCCGGCCAGGTCCTTGGCCAGCCGCTCGAGCCCGGTGGCGGCGTCGGCATCGAGCGACGACGTGGGCTCATCGAGCAGCAGCACCTCGGGCTCGGTGAGCAGGGTCCTGGCCAGACAGGCCCGCTGGCCTTCACCACCTGACAAAGTCGCCTGCTCCCGCTCGAGGAACAGCGGGGGCAGCCCCACCTGATCGAGCGTCTCGGCGGCAGCGTCGACCGTCAGCGCCGGGCGGGCCACCCGCAGGTTGTCGAGCACGGTGCCGCCAAAGGCGACCGGCCGCTGGAACACCATTCCCACCCGCCGCCGGTGGCGGAGCGGATCGAGAGCCGCCACATCCTCGCCGCGGAACCTCAGCACACCGGCCGTGGGTGCCTCGAGCCGGTTGCACAGTCGCAGCAGCGTCGACTTCCCGGCCCCAGACGGCCCCACCAGCACCGTGCACCCACCCTCGGGCAGCTCGAGGTCGACTCCCTCCAGGCTGGCCACCCCCTGAAGGGTCACCGCCACTCCCTCGAACGAGAACAGCCTGCCCACCCGAGCATGCTCGCACGCAGCTGGGCGTCAGCTCGGTGTCCCCGCCCGCCAGCGGCGATCGCACCCTGGTGCGCTCGGAGGGATTCGAACCCCCAACCTTCTGATCCGTAGCAGATGCTATTGGTTATCCTTCTCTGACCGGCGTTGACCGCTACACACCAATCTAGCCCCTGACCTGGGCGTTTGCACGCCATAAACTTACCACCGTTGTCCTGCGTTCACCACCTTTTACCGCCGGATGGTTCTCACGGCGGTTCTCACGCAGGTTCTCACGGAGCCACCCCGCTCGGCCTGGCTCGAAAGGTGACCCGGGGGCGAGACCGGGGATCTGGAGTCACGGTCGGAGGGTTGCTGCCGGCGCCAGCGGGAGCGCGAGGCCTCCGTGTGTGCAGTGGACCAGCTCCCAGTAGCCCACCTGCCCTCAGACACCGCCAGGGCGGGGGTCCTGCGCGTAACCTGGCCGTCATGATCCGCACGTTGCACCTCGAAGCGTGGGCCGGGTCGTGGGTCGCTCTCGACCATGAGGATCGCGTCGTCGCGAGCGCCCCGACGGTGAAGGACCTCATGACTACGCTTGACGGGCACGGCATAGAGGACGTGGAGATCATGCGCGCTCCCGATCCGAACGAAGCGATCCCTTACGGGCTTGGCTGACGCCTGGCTGTACAAGTACACCGACTTCGGGGAGGGACGAGACCAGTCGTCTCGTCCCGTGCTGAGGGCCACTGTCCCCGTCAGTGCTCCCGGGTCGCGACGATCCTTCTCGGCGATCATCGACACCGGCGGACATAGCTGAGCACAGATGGATGCACACCAAATCCTCGATTGCAGACGCGGGCAGGGAGCGTCGCCGAGAGTTGGCTCCGTGATCTGGCGATGACCCAGTCCCGAAGCCGGGTGATCTCGGCTCGGAGCTCAGCCAGCTCCGACTTCGCCTCAGCCAGTTGTTCGTGGGCCGGGATGACGTCTACGCGCAGCGGTGGGACAACGAGCGCAGCAGCAAGGGCGGTTGGGGACCGGTCGTCCGGGGCGGTTGGGCGAACGCCCGCCGACCGGACCGGGAGGACCGAACACCTCGAGTCGATCGCCGAAACCCTCACCGCCAAGGGTGTCGAACCGCTCGTTTTGCACGGCCAGATGGGCAAGAAGGCCAGGACGGCCATCACCGATCGACTTGCCAGACCCCCAGACGGCGGCGGTGTACCGCTCGAAACGATCTCGACCACGCTCGACCACGCTGGCTTGGCGATCACATCAGATATCTACGCCCGAGTAACGAAGCCCCTACAGCGCCAAGCGGCCGATGCCAGGACGTTGGCCGGGAACATGGCGACGAGAAGCAGCACCAGGCCGACGGCGGCGAACGGCGCCGTCACGTCGAGGACAAGGCCGGCCGCAACAGCCAGCTCGAGGATCCCGGTGACGGTGACCAGCGCCCCAGGGGCGGGCAGCTTCCGGGGCACCATGGCGATCAGCTCGGCCCGTCGTCCAGCGAAGTGGGCGCTGGCCGTCAGCACCAACATCAGGGTGAGCCCGCCACGCAGGGCGGGTTGCCACCCATCAAGGGCATCGACACCGGCAAGCCCGACAGCGCGCAGGCCGAGCGATCCGAGGACCAGTACACCGAGCGGGATCATGCGAGCTCCTCCTCCTAGCTGACAACCGGTTTGGGCGTCTCCCTCGGACCGTACGAGCGGACCTGGTTACTGCACATCACATCGTGTGGTGATCGATGTGGTGATTTCGAGCTAAGGGCCTGAAAGGTAACTACTTGGTCGGTCATTCGCTTCTGCGTCGCCCGATCGTGGAGATTGTGTAGTTCCAATCGCCATGCCACTCGTGACGGACGAGGTTGATATCGGCGAGCTGGGCGTCGGTGACCTTGACGCCAGTCGGGTAGCTGCGGCTGTCGTGCTGGGCCATGACCCGCA
>JBBSKY010000090.1:0-7925 GCA_038255915.1 Acidimicrobiales bacterium
CTGGCCGAGCGCTACGGCGGCATCGACGGGCTGACCTCCAAGCGGGTGGCCGTCACCGCCGTCTCCGGGAGGACGGGCCGGACCAAGAGCCTGACGGCGGTCGCCGTCGACGTCCAGGGCGACGCCACCAAGGGCCTTCCCTTCGCACCGCGCCCCGGGGCGGCGGCGACGTCGAAGCCCGAGCTCACGGTCCTCTGCAAGTTCGCCGACAAGCCGGCCGAGCCGCAGACCCAGTCGTTCTTCCAGGGCCTGACGGGTGACAACGGCCTGATGGACGACTACTTCCGCACCACCTCGTACCAGCAGATCAACCTTCTCGGGTCCAAGGTGGCCCCGGCCACCGGCTCGTGGTTCTCCCTGCCCAGCGCCCAGGCTAAGTACCTCACCCCCGAGAACGAGATGGACCTGAAGCTGCTCTACAAGGACTGCACCGCTCTGGCCGCCACCCAGGTCGACCTCAACGACTTCTCCGTCATCAACCTGGCCTTCAACACAGATCTCGTCACCTACGCCTTTGGCGGCAGCATGGGCGGCCGTCGGGTGACGTGGCTCCCGCCGCTTGGCTGGCACGGGGGCGTCACCGCCCACGAGATCGGGCACGCCTTCAGCATGAGCCACGACGACCTGGCCTCGGCCTACGACAACGCCTGGGACGTGATGAGCGGCCACGACCAGGCCTGCACGCCGCACGCCTCCTACGTCTGCCTACCGCAGCATCAGAGCGGCTTCAACAAGATGAGGGCCGGCTGGCTCACCGACAGGATCACCGAGGTCCCCCTGGCGGCCACCACCACGCTCGACCTCAAGCCCATGGACAACCCCGGCACCGGGCCAGCCGTGGCCCGCATCAGCCCCGTCGACCCGGTCAACAAGCACGCCTACTACGTCGAGTACCGGCGCCCGGCCGGCCTCGACGCCAACCTGCCCTTCGACGGAGCCCCCGGAGCAGTGCTCATCTACGAGTACTGGGAGACCCCGAACACCGAGACACCCGAACCCGGCGATGTCCGGGGTCACATCCAGCTGATGGGCACCAACGGCAAGGCCGGGGCTCGCTGGCTGCCCGGGTCGGTGTTCAACCGTGAGGAGATGTTCACCGGGAACTTCTGTGACAACAACGACAACTGCGTCAAGTCGCCCATCGAGCAGGCCATGGCCTCGGAGATCGACGGCATCCGCATCCGAGTCAACAGCACCTCCGACGCCAAGGCCTCGATCACCGTCACCCAGCTTGCCGGCCCTTGACCTGAAGGCCGGAGCGGTCACCCCGTCGAGCTACGAGGTGCACTGGGCCGACCCGGGCACCTCGACCGAGTCCTACCTCAAGCTCAGCTACACCGACCTGAAGAAGAAGTCGGGAACGGTGATCCTGCCGGCCAACGCCACGTCTTACACCTTCCAGAACGCTCCGTCCGGGGTGAAGTTCCAGAACTCCATCCAGGCCTGCAACGACCTCGGCTGCGGTCCGGGGGGAACCACGGCCTACACCGGAGCCACCAAGAAGCCCATCAAGAACGCCTGACCCGCAACCACGTCGCCGCCCTCCCGCCTCCTGGCGGGAGGGCGGTGGCGCGTCCGACCCGTCTCCGGCTTGCTCCGGCGGCACCTGTAGGGTCGCCGGGATGCTGCTGCAGGAGAGGAAGCCGGCCAAGGTCCGCTACCAGCGGAAGGGCGACTTCCACCAGGGGCTGCAGTCCGAGGTCGGAGCCCTCCTCGTCGCCTCGGCCGGCGGGGCCCGCCGGCGGCTGGCCCGCAAGGCCGTGGTCACCTCCACCTGGTTCTACGGCTCCTACCTGGCCCTGGTGCTCCTCGACCTGCGGCTGTGGCAGGCCGCGGGCCTGACCGTCTCCCTCGGCCTCGCCGCCGCTTCGGTGGCCATGGGCACGGCCCACGACGCCGTGCACGGCACCATCTCGCTCAACCGCCGCCGCAACGCGGCGGTGGCGCTGGTGGCCGCCCCCTTCGGCATCAGCCGCACGTGGTGGCAGACCAAGCACAACCTGCTCCACCACTCATTCACCAACGTCCACGACGTCGACGACGACCTGCACTTCGGGCGGCTGGTCCGCCTCACCCCCTACCAGCCGTGGCGGCCCTGGCACCGGTACCAGCAGCTCTACGCCTGGCTGCTGTACCCGCTGCTCTACCTGGCGATGCTGATCAACGGCGACCTGGCCTTCATCACCCGTGGCGTCATCGGGTCGTCGAAGGTGGCCGAGGCCACCCTGCGCCGGGCGCTCTGGCTCGTGGCCGAGAAGCTCACCGGCCTGGTGCTCCTGCTGGGCGTCGCCCTCCTGGCCAAGCCCGCGCTGGCCGTCCTGGCCGTCTACCTCGCTGCCGGGATCCTGGCCGGGTTCGTCATGGCGGTGGTGTTCCAGACCGGCCACTGCCTCGACAGCACCACCTTCCTCAAGCCCGAGGCCGACACCGGCCAGATCAACCGGGGGTGGGCGCTGACCCAGATCGCCGGCACGGCCGACGTCGCCACCTCGAACCGGCTCTACACCACCTTCACCGGCGGCCTGAACCACCACGTGGCCCACCACCTGTTCCCCCAGGCCAACCAGCTGCTCCTGCCCGAGATCACCTCGGTCGTCCGTCGCCACAGCGCCGCCGCCGGCATCGACGTGGTCGTGCTGCCCACCCTGCGCTCGGCGGTGCAGTCACACCAGCGCCTCCTGCGCGACCTGGGCCGGGAGCCCGCAGCCGGCTGAGGGCCGTCAGGCCGACCTGCTAGTTCTCGAGGCTTCCCCGCCAGCGCCGGTCGACACCCGAAAGACGGATCGCCACTCGAGGTGCCGATGTGGATACGTTGGGCGTCGTGCAGAAGGCACGGGGGATGGTCAGGTTCGTCGGGCAAGCGGTCATGGTGGCCGTGCTGGTGGCGGTCGCCGGGTCCTGCGCCAGGCTTCCCCGCTTCGGCGCCCCCGACCCGGTCACCGCCGACGGCGAGCGGATCCTGTCGCTGTGGCAGGGGTCGGTGGTCACCGCCCTGGCCGTCGGCGCCCTGGTGTGGGCGCTGATCGCCTGGTCGGTCGTGCGCTACCGGCGCCGGCGGGGCGCCGACGGGCTGCCTGGCCAGCGGGCCGACAACCTGCCCGTCGAGATCGCCTACACCCTCACCCCGATCCTCATCGTGGCCATCCTGTTCGGCTTCACCGTGTTCACCCAGGAGAAGGTGACGGCCAGGGCGGCCAGGCCCGACGTGCTGGTCGACGTCATCGGCTACCAGTGGCAGTGGCAGTTCCGCTACCCCGACGAGGGGGTCGTGGTCACCGGCACCACCGCCGAGCCCCGGCCCACCATGGTCCTGCCCGTCGGCTCCACCGTGCGCCTGCGGCTGTCGACCACCGACGTCATCCACTCCTTCTGGGTGCCCCGGTTCCTGAAGAAGCTCGACCTGGTCCCCGGTCTCGACAACGAGCTCGACGTCGTGGTCGAGGATCCGGGGGTGTTCCCAGGGCGCTGCGCCGAGTTCTGCGGGCTCGACCACGCCCGGATGGACTTCCGGGTCGAGGCGGTCAGCCCGGCCGCCTACCGGACCTGGCTCGACCAGGAGCGAACCCGAGCCAGGGAGTCTTCAGGGTGACCACGCTCGAGGACCCGCCGGTCCTGGCCGGGCCTCCGGCCGAGGAGGCCCATCCCCACGCCGGGGGCCTGCTCGGCTGGCTGACCACCACCGACCACAAGGCCATCGGCCTCAGCTACATGGTCACCGCCTTTGTGTTCTTCCTCCTCGGTGGCGTACTGGCCCTGGTGATGCGGGCCGAGCTGGCCCAGCCCGAGATGCAGGTCGTCACAACCGACGTCTACAACCAGCTGTTCACCATGCACGGCAGCATCATGATGTTCCTGTTCCTCGGGCCGTTCGCCTTCGGCCTGGCCAACTACATCGTGCCCCTGCAGATCGGGGCGCCGGACATGGCCTTCCCCCGCCTGAACGCCCTCAGCTACTGGCTCTACCTGGGCGGCGGGCTCACCATGGTGTCGGGCTTCCTGACCGCCGAGGGGGCTCCCGCCTTCGGCTGGTTCGCCTACACCCCCCTCTCCGGCGGCACCTACTCGCCCAGCATCGGGGGCGAGCTGTGGCTGATCGGCCTGCTGCTCACCGGGTTCTCGGCGGTGTTCACCGCCGTCAACCTCATCACCACCATCGTCGGGATGCGGGCTCCGGGGATGACCATGTTCCGGGTCCCCATCTTCACCTGGAACATGCTCGTCACCAGCGGGCTGGTGCTGATGGCCTTCCCGGTGCTCACCGCCGCCTCGGTCCTCCTGCTCTCCGACCGCCACTTCGGCACCCACGTGTTCGACCTGCGCTTCGGCGGGTCACCCCTGCTCTGGCAGCACCTGTTCTGGTTCTTCGGCCACCCCGAGGTGTACATCCTGGCCCTCCCGTTCTTCGGGGTGATCACCGAGGTGCTGCCGGTGTTCTCCCGCCGGCCGGTGTTCGGCTACAAGGGACTGGTCTTCGCCACCCTCAGCATCGCCGCCCTGTCAACCGGCGTGTGGGCCCACCACATGTTCGTCACCGGAGCCGTCCTCCTCCCCTTCTTCAGCGGGCTGTCGTACCTGATCGCCGTGCCCACCGGGGTGAAGTTCTTCGACTGGATCGGCACGATGTGGAGGGGCCAGCTGCAGTTCAAGACGCCGCTGCTGTTCTGCCTCGCCTTCCTCATCACCTTCCTGCTGGGGGGCCTCACCGGGGTCCTGTTGGCCTCGCCGCCCGTCGACTTCCAGGTCAGCGACTCGTACTTCGTCGTGGCCCACATGCACTACGTCTTGTTCGGCGGCTCGGTGTTCGCCCTGTTCGCCGGCGTGTACTACTGGTTCCCCAAGTTCACCGGGCGGATGCTGGGCGAGCGCCTGGGCCAGCTGCACGTCTTCTCCACCTTCGTGGGCTTCAACCTGACCTTCCTGGTGCAGCACCAGCTGGGCCTGTCGGGCATGCCCCGACGGGTAGCCGACTACCGGGCCGAGGACGGCTTCACCACCATGAACGTGGTGTCGTCGGTCGGGTCGTTCCTGTTGGGCATCTCGACGCTGGTCTTCCTGGTCAACGTGGCCATCTCGCTGCGTCGGGGCAGGGTGGCGGGCGACGACCCGTGGGGCGGCCACACCCTCGAGTGGGCGGCGCCCTCTCCCCCGCCGCCCGGCAACTTCACCGGCCCGCTGCCTCCCATCCGCTCGAACCGGCCCGTCTTCGACGTGGCCCACCCCGGGGCCGAGGTTGCTCGTGACCCGGCCCGACCGCGCACCGACGCCGGGGACAAGGCCAGCACATGAAGGTCGTCGGCCGCGCCTACGCCGGTCTGGGCGGCCTCATCGCCCTCATGGCTGCCCTCTACTGGTTCACCAGCTACGAGAGCGCCGGCACGGCCATGCTGGTACTGGCCGCCGGCCTGGCCCTGTTCATCGGCGTCTACCTGGCCCGAACGGCCCGGCGCACGACGGTCCACGCCGGCGACGAGACCGCCCCCTACCTGCCCCATGCCAGCGCCTGGCCCTTCCTCGTCGGCGTCGCCGCCCTGGTCACCCTGAACGGCCTGGCCCTCGGCCTGTGGGCCCTGGTGCCGGGGGCCATCGGCCTGACCGGCGCCCTCATCGGCTACGCCGGCCAGAGCCGCCGCCGGGCCTGAGCGGGTCCCCCGGCGTGGAAGATCTTGATCCGACCATCGTCACCCAGCTTGCCCATGGGGCGAGCCAGAACGGATGCTCGCTCTGGCGGAATGCACACGTCGCCAGACACCGAAACGATCCAGTCACGCCACGCTGACGTCTCCCACGGCCCGTTCATGAAGGATCGGGATTAAGGCGATCGCCCGAGCGCGGGGCGGCCGGTTGTGGCACAATCCCTCGGCCCGGACCGGGAACGCCCTGACAACTGCTCTGGCTATACAAGGAGATGCACGTGTTCGACTCACCCGTGCTGGCCGTGATCCTGGGTCTCATCTTCGTCTACTTCGTTTTCAGCATGATCGTCTCTAAGCTGAACGAGGCCGTCTCGGCCAAGCTGGCCTGGCGGTCGCGGGACCTGGAGAAGTGGCTGCGCAAGACGCTCGACCCGCCCGGCTCCGACAACCAGCCACCGGTCAGCTCGGAGAAGTTCAAGCAGAGCAGCCTCATCACCTCGATCACCCCCGAAAAGGCAAAGCGCGGGCTGCCCTCCTACGTCTCGCCCCGGACGTTCAGCCTGGCCATCCTCGACCTCCTGGCGCCCGGTGACGACCAGGTCACCACCATCGACCAGGTGAAGAAGGCGGTGGCCAGCCTGCCGCCGAACCACCCGGCCAAAGCCCCACTCACCCGCCTGGCCATCCAGGCGGGCGACGACCTGACCGCCTTCCAGGCCGGGGTCGAGGGCTGGTTCAACGACTCGATGGCCCGGGTGTCGGGCTGGTACAAGAAGCGCGTGCAGAAATGGATGCTGATCTACGCAGGAGTCATCACCCTCGCCCTGAACGTCGACACGATCCTGATCACCCGGACCCTCTGGAGCGACGGCGCCGTCCGCGACGCCGTGGTGGCCCAGGCAGCCCGCCAGACCGAGACCGGCGCTCCCACCCAGGACCAGACTCGCCAGGTGGGCGACCTGGAGGATGTGTCCAAGCGGGTGGCCGAGGTCAAGCGGCTGAACCTGCCCATCGGCTGGGCGCCCGAGAGGAAGGGGACGGTGCCCAACCCCGACCCCCGTCGCTTCCCCGGCCTGAGGCTGGGCCTGGACCAGCTGCTCAAGCTCCTGGGCCTGGCCATCACCGTCGGGGCGCTGTCCCTCGGCGCCCCCTTCTGGTTCGACCTGCTCAGCAAGATCTCCAAGCTGCGGTCCGCCGGCGACCGTCCCTCCACCTCCCCCTCACAGCCCACGGCGACACCCAACCAGCCGGTCGTGATGCTGCAGAAGCCGGAGCCCCCCGGCTGAGCCCGGCGGCGCCGCCTTCCCTCGACGTCCTCCACGGCATCGGCGATCCTCTCGTCAGCGCCTCCGCCGGCATGCCGCCGGAGCGACGTAGGGCGGCGAACGCCGCCTCTTCGTCTCCGGCGGCCGCGCTGTCGCTGATTGTGTCGTGTGCGTTGTCGAAGCGGGCGCCCCACTGGGTGGTGACCGACCGGCCGGGCTCGAGGCGGATGACGCCCTCGCCGGTCTGGAACGCGTTGGGCGGACAGGACATGGGCTCAGCACCGAGGCCGAGGCGCCGGCGGGCAGGGGCGAGGGTGTCGCCGGTGTAGATCTGAATGATGGGGTAGCCGGGGCCCACCCACAGCTCGGCGCAGGTGCCGTCGGGCCGGAACAGCCGAGCCCAGGCCCGGCCCGCGTCGTCGCGTTCGAGGTCGGTGTAGGCGGAGTCGATCTGGAGGCCGCTCACGCGGCGGCGGGCGTTGAAGTCGAAGGGCGTGCCGGCGACCGCCTCGGTCCCGGTGGGGAGCTGGCGCTCGGGGTCGGTGACGATCCTGGTGGCAGCGGCCAGCTGGAGATCGCAGTCGTCCAGCGTGCCAGGGCCCGCCGACAGGTAGGGGTGCTGCCCACATCCGTACGGGCAGGCCCGGTCGCCGCGGTTGACGGCCCGTGTGGTGACCACCAGGCCCTCCTCGCCGAGCTGGTAGGCGACCTCGACCTCCAGGTGGAACGGGTAGCCCTGGAGCGGGAACACCGTGGCCGTCATGACCACCCGGGCGGGGTCGCGGGCCGCCACCTGCCAGGGGAGCCAGCGCAGAAGGCCGTGGATGGCGTTGCCCTTGGAGGGCTCGGTCAACGCTACCTGGAGGTCGGTCCCGTCGAAGCTGTAGCGGCCGTCGGCCAGGCGGTTGGGCCAGGGGATGAGCGGAGTGCCATGAGCCCCGTCGCACATGGCCCCAAGCGGGTAGGGGTCGAGCACGGGCCGGCCCCGGTCGGTGTACTCGCGGATCCCGCCGCCGACCTCCACCAC
>JBBSKY010000091.1:0-7702 GCA_038255915.1 Acidimicrobiales bacterium
ACGGGTGGAGTGTCAGGGGTGGAGGTGGCGCAGCGGGATCCGTCCCGGGACGGGCGGGGCCGGCCGGAGGGCGGCGAGGAGGCGGGCGGTGGTGGCCGCCACCTCCTCGACGGCCGCCTCGAAGGCGGGGGCGTCGGCCCGTGACGGGCTGCGGATGCCCGACAGCTTGCGGACGTACTGGACGGCGGCGTCGCGCACGTCGAGCGGGGTCGGTTCGACCTCGGCCCGGTGCAACGGTCGGATGCTCCGGCACATGCCTTCCATCCTGCCCCACCACTGCACCGGCCGGTGCATCGAACAGGTGTTCGACTACACTGGCTCGTCCCATGGGATGGGACCAGCGCCCCGACCTCAGCTGGCAGGAGATCAACGCCGCCCTCTCTGATCGGCCGGACGCCCGCCGTCCCGACGGCCGGGGGCGCACCGGCGAGCCGGGGCGGGACGGGGGCGACAGCCCGGCCTGGTCGGCCCACCGGCTGGCCTACGACCCGCCCCGCCACCTCACGCCCCGGCCCGATGCCGGTGCCGTTCCCTACGCCGAGCTGCACTGCCACTCGAACTTCTCGTTCCTCGACGGGGCCAGCCACCCCGAGGAGCTGGTCGAGGAGGCGGCCCGCCTGGGGCTGGAGGCGCTGGCCACCACCGACCACGACGGCCTGTACGGGGTGGTGCGGGCCTCGGAGGCGGCCCGCACGCTCGGGGTGCCGCTGGTGGTGGGGGCCGAGCTGACCATAGGGCTGTCCCGCCCCCAGAACGGGGTGGCCGACCCCGAGGGCAGCCACCTGCTGGTCCTGGCCGACGGCCCCGCCGGCTACGCCCGCCTGGCCCGCACCATCTCCGAGGCCCACCTGCGGGGCGAGGAGAAGGGGCGGCCGGTCCTGAGCCTGGAGCAGGCGGCCGAGCACCTGGCCGGCCACGCCCAGGTGCTCACCGGGTGCCGCAAGGGGGCGGTGCCGGCGGCCCTGGTGGCCTCGGGGCCCGCCGCCGCCCGCCGTCGGCTCGACCAGCTGGTGGCGCTGTTCGGGCGCGACCGGGTGGTGGTCGAGCTGTGGGACCACGGCGACCCGCTCGACTCGGCCCGCAACGACGCCCTGGCCGCCCTGGCCGTCGAGGCCGGCCTGGCCGTGGTGGCCACCAACAACGTGCACTACGCCACCCCGGCCCGCCGCCCGCTGGCCACGGCCCTGGCCGCGGTGCGGGCCCGGCGCAGCCTCGACGAGGTCGACGGCTGGCTGCCGGCGGCCTCGACCGCCTGCCTGCGCAGCGGCGCCGAGCAGCACCGCCGCTTCGCCCGCTGGCCGGGGGTGGTGGCCCAGGCCGCCTCCCTGGGCCGACAGCTCGCCTTCGACCTCCGCCTGGTGGCCCCGAAGCTGCCGGACTGCCCGGTGCCCCCCGGCCACACCGAGATGACCTGGCTGCGCCACCTCACCGAGGAGGGCGCCACCCGCCGCTACGGCCCCCGCCCCCTTCGAGAGTGCCCACTTCTGGCCCTTCAGGGGGCCAGAAGTGGGCACTCCCGCAGAGACGGCGACGAGAACGGCGACGAGAAGCGACACCGAGCCTGGCGT
Organism: Acidimicrobiales bacterium; assembly: GCA_038255915.1. Lineage (GTDB taxonomy): Bacteria > Actinomycetota > Acidimicrobiia > Acidimicrobiales > JAUJNH01 > JAUJNH01. The sequence continues at coordinate 1,569 of JBBSKY010000091.1, forward strand.
CAGATCGACCACGAGCTGGAGGTGATCGAGGGGCTGGGCTTCCCCGGGTACTTCCTGGTGGTCCACGACATCGTCGAGTTCTGTAGAAGAAGCGACATCTACTGCCAGGGGCGGGGGTCGGCGGCCAACTCGGCGGTGTGCTTCGCCCTCGGCATCACCATGGCCGACGCCGTGGGCCTGGGCCTGCTCTTCGAGCGGTTCCTGTCGCCCGAGCGCGACGGCCCGCCCGACATCGACCTCGACATCGAGTCGCAGCGCCGCGAGGAGGCCATCCAGCACGTCTACGCCCGCTACGGCCGGACCCAGGCGGCCCAGGTGGCCAACGTCATCACCTACCGGGCCCGCTCGGCCGTGCGCGACATGGGCAAGGCCCTCGGGGCCAGCCAGGGCCAGGTCGACGCCTGGTCGAAGCAGGTCGACCCGTGGGGCCGGCTGGGCAAGACGGTCGAGGCCGGTGGCCACGACATCCCCCCGGCGGTGCTCGAGCTGGCCCGCGAGGTCGAGGACTTCCCCCGCCACCTGGGCATCCACTCGGGCGGCATGGTGATCTGCGACCGGCCGGTGGTCGAGGTGTGCCCGGTCGAGTGGGGGCGGATGGAGGGCCGCACCGTCCTGCAGTGGGACAAGGACGACTGCGCGGCCGCCGGCCTGGTGAAGTTCGACCTGCTCGGCCTCGGGATGCTGTCGATGCTGCACCACGCCGTCGACCTCATCGCCGAGTCCACCGGCGTCACCGTCGACCTGGCCACCATCCCCCAGGACCCGGCGGTGTACGAGATGCTGAGCCGGGCCGACTCGGTGGGGGTGTTCCAGGTCGAGTCGCGGGCCCAGATGGCCACCCTGCCCCGCCTGAAGCCCCGGTGCTTCTACGACCTGGTGGTCGAGGTGGCGCTCATCCGCCCCGGCCCCATCCAGGGCGGCTCGGTGCACCCCTACATCCGCCGCCGCAACGGCGAGGAGGAGGTCACCTACCTCCACCCGCTGATGAAGCGGGCCCTGGAGAAGACCCTGGGCGTGCCCCTGTTCCAGGAGCAGCTGATGCAGCTGGCCATCGACTGCGCCGGCTTCACCCCCACCGAGGCCGACCAGCTGCGCCAGGCCATGGGCTCCAAGCGGTCGCGCGAGCGGATGGAGGCGATGCGGGCCCGGTTCGGGGCCGGCGCCGCCGAGCGGGGCATCCCTCCAGAGGTGATCGACGTGCTGTGGCAGAAGCTGGCCGCCTTCTCCAGCTACGGCTTCCCCGAGAGCCACTCGGTGTCGTTCGCCTACCTGGTCTACGCCTCGTCGTGGGTGAAGCTGCACCACCCGGCGGCCTTCTGCGCCGCCCTGCTCTGCTCCCAGCCCATGGGGTTCTGGTCGCCCCAGACCATCTGCGCCGACGCCCGCCGCCACGGTGTGGTGGTGAAGGGCCCCGACGTCAACGCCAGCCGGGCGCTCGCCAGGGTCGACCACGAGGGGGCGGTGCGCCGGGGCCTGCAGGAGGTGCGCACCCTGGGGGAGGACCGGGCCGAGGTGCTGGCCACCGGCCGCCCCTACCGGGACATGGAGGACGTGGCCCGCCGCAACCCCGCCCTCACCCTGGCCAACCTCGAGGCCCTGGCCACCGCCGGGGCTTTCACCGAATCGTTCTCGCTCAGCCGGCGGGAAGCCCTGTGGGCGGCGGGGGCGGTGAGTCAGTCGCGGCCCGACCGCCTGGCCGGGATCGTCACCGGCGGCACCGCACCGCAGCTGCCCGGCCTGGCCTCGGTCGAGGAGGAGGCGTTCGACCTGTGGTCAACCGGGGTGTCGGCCGGCTCGCCCACCCGGTTCGTGCGCGAGCGCCTGGCCGCCCGGGGGGTGGTGACCGCCGCCGACCTTGAGGATCAGCGGCGCCTGCCCGTCGGCAGCCGGGTGCTGGTGGCCGGGATCATCACCCACCGCCAGCGTCCGGCCACCGCCGAGGGCACCACGTTCTTCGGCCTCGAGGACGAGACCGGGCTGCTCAACGTGATCGTGTCGCCCGGCTGCTGGGCCGCCTTCCGCCCGGTGGCCCGGGGGGCGGCGGCGCTGGTGGTGCAGGGCCGCCTCGAGCGCAAGGAGACGGTGGTCAACATCGTGGCCGAGAAGCTGGAGCACCTCGACCTGCGGGTCACGGGCCCGGGCTCCCGCGACTTCCGCTGATCTGCGACGCTTGGCCCCCATGGCCAGCCTCGACACGGTCCGCCCCTACGTCGAGCAGCTGCTCAAGGAGTTCTGCGAGACCCAGGACCTGGTGGTCGACGGCGACGGCGACGTGCCCATACGCAAGGGCTCCACCATGTACTGGGTGTCGCTGTTCGAGATCGAGGACGAGGCCCAGGTCAAGGTGTGGTCGTTCATGGCCCGGGACGTGCCCGAGACCGACGCCCTCTACCGCCACCTGAACGAGGTGAACCGGGGCATCCACTACGGCCGGGTGTACTACGAGGACGGCGATGTCATCGTCTCCACCGAGCTGCTGGCCGAGGACCTCGACCCCCGTGAGCTGCAGAACGCCTGCGAGTGCGTCGGCACCATCTCCGACGCCCACGACGACGCCCTGGTGGCCCGCTTCGGGGGCCGGGTGTCCTTCCCGGACGACTGACCACCCGCGCCCCGGATGCTCAGCCGGGCTCGGGCGGGGGGTCGAAGGGACTGGCCTCGAGCGGCCCGTCGAGGGCGTTGGCGTACTCCTCGGCGGCGTTGGGGATCAGCACGTAGCGACCCTCGGCGTCGAGGTGGACGGGGCTCAACGGCGAGCGCAGGCGGTTCAGCACCGAGATGGTGGCCAGGAACGAGAACGGGGCCACCAGCAGGATGATCCCGAGGCCCGGGAGGGCGAAGAGCGTCAGCAGGCCGGCCAGGACGACGACGGTGCACGGCACCACGATGATGCGCAGCCTGATCCGGCGCGACGCCAGCAGCTCCTCGACCTCCACCGTGAGGGGCAGCGAACCGTGGGCCTTCTTGGTGGTCAGCCGGGCGACCAGGTAGGGCACCAGGCCGATGAACAGCAGCCACGAGGGGGTGTTCCGGGTCGTGGCCGTGAGGGTGATGCGATGGTCGGTGGGCTTGCCGCTGAGCACGCAGAGCGCCGGTCCTCCGCCCTGTTCGAACGTCTCGACCGGCAGCCGTGCTCCTCGTGCCATCGGGGCGACAGGGTAACGGGCGTGGACCGCTAGGCCCTGGGGCGGCGGCCCGATGGCCTCGTCAGCCGGCCACCTGCGGCTTCTCCCGCAGCGACCGCTTCAGCTCGGAGAAGCCGGGATGGCCGCCCAGCGTCTCGACGGCCTCCCACAGGGCCAGCGCCTCCGGTCCCCGGGGCACCCGGCTGATCACCGGGCCGAAGAACGAGGGGCCGTCGGGCGGGCCGAAGGTGATGATGGGCGTGCCCACATCGCCCCCGGTGCGCCCGACGGCGAGCTCTGTGCTCTGGCCGATCAGCTCGTCGCGGCTCTCGTCGTCAACCGCCTGAGCCAGCTCGGTCGGGAGCCTGCAGTCGGCCAGGGCCCGCCCGGCCAGCGCCGCCGCCCCTACGGTGACGAAGCCGTCCGGGTCGGGGTGTACGTGGATGGCCTGGCCGAGGGCGGTGTAGAGATCGCCCACCGCGGCGTTGCCGTGGCCCTCGTCGACCGCCGCCGCCACCCGCAGCAGCGCCAGGCCGACGGTGTGCCCGGGCTCCTTGGCGGCCAGGCCGGGGTCGTCGTAGCGGGCCTCGTTGAGCAGGCGCAGCGAGATGGGCCGCCAGCTGACGTCCAGGGCCCGCTGGCCGGCAACCTCCACCACCCAGCGGCTGGTGATCCAGGCGAACGGGCACACCGGGTCCCAGAACAGCTCGACGTCGGCCACGTCGTCGAAACCTATGCGCCCGACGCGGGACCGTAGCCTCTGCCGCGATGCGGGTGAAACGGCTGGACGCCTACCAACGCCGGCACCGGTGGCTGGGATTTCCCGTGGCGGTGATCTACAAGTTCTTCGACGACCAGGGCGTGTACCTCGGCGTGCTCGTCACCCACTACGCCTTCCTGTCGATCTTCCCGCTGCTCCTGATCTCGTCGTCGGTCCTCGGGTTCGTGCTCCAGGACAGCCCCGAGCTGCAGGATCGGATCCTCGACTCTGCCTTGCGGCAGTTCCCGGTGATCGGCGAGCAGATCGGCCGCCCGGAGGGCTTGCGAGGAAGCGCAGGGGCCATCGTCGTCGGTACGGTGGCGGCCACCTACGGGGCGCTCGGCGTATCGCTGGCCGTCCAGAACGCCATGAACATCGCCTGGGCGGTGCCGCGCAACCAGCGGCCGAACCCGATCCAGATACGTGTGCGGGGGGCCCGGCTCCTCGCCACGGTCGGGCTCGCCTTCGCCGGCACGACAGCCCTCTCCGTCGTCAGCAACCGCGTCGGGTCGTTCGGCTGGGGCCTCAGCGAGCTGGCCAAGCTGGCCTTCGTGCTGCTGGTGATCGCCCTGAACGCACTCACGTTCAGCCTGGTGATGCGCATGGCGACCACGCGGGCCGTGAGCCTGGGTGAAGCCTGGCCCGGCGCCATTGCCGCTGCGCTCGTCTGGCAGCTCCTCCAGGCCGGCGGCGCCGTCTACATCCGACTGGTCATCGAGGATGCCGACACCACGAACAGCATCTTCGCCCTCGTGCTCGGGCTCGTCGCGTGGCTCTACATCGCCTCCGCCTCCTTCATCCTGTGCGCAGAGATCAACGTGGTGCGGGCCGAGCGCCTTCATCCACGCGCCCTCCTCACCCCCTTCAGCGAGCGGGTGAACCTCACCGAGGGCGACCGCGCTGCGTACGCCTTGTACGCCAGGGCCCAGCGCCACAAGGCCTACGAGGCGATCGACGTCAGCTTCGAGAACAACGGCCAGTACGGTCCACCGCGGCCGCTGGCGGCGCCCGCACCCGGCCCTGACCCCCCAGATGAACCGGTGGCGCCTTCAACGGCAACGCCGGTGGAGAGCGACTCGGGCGCCGGCCGTGAATGACCGGTCGGAACGGATGGAGGACGGCGACGACACCGAGGGCCGGGCGCCGATCTGCGCGGCCTGCGGGGTCACGGCGCTGCCGTCGGAGTCGGGCGAAGGGTTCGTGTGCGAGCACCCCGACTGCCCGGCCTACGGCGAACCGATCATGAACGGCTGCTAGGGAAACCGACCGCTTCGGGGGGCCAGCCGGCGGTCACCTGGAGGACCAGACCCCGGCGATCCTGAGGCGGGTCAGATCGTGCGGGCAGTGACCTCGAGCTCGGCGGCTTCCAGTGACAGCTCCTCGATCCGTCTGCGGGCGTCCTGCAGCGGGGTGTCCGGCTCGAGCACCAGCGGCTGGCGCAGGGCGTGCACCCGGTAGCGGATGCGGTGCTCCTCGTCGGTCGGCGGGCAGGGCCCCACGTAGCCCGCCTGACCCGCAGAGGTGAGACCGGCCACCGCCGCCTCGGGGAGCCGGGGCCCCACCGACCGGGTGGCCGGCCCGAGCCCGGTGACCAGCCAGTGGGTGAAGGTGCCCACCGGGGCCTCGGGATCCTCGGCCACCACGGCCCAGCCCTGGACCGACCGGGGACCGCCCGACCAGCGCAGGGTTGGTGCCTCGTTGTCACCCGTGCAGGTGAAGCGGTTGTCCAGCGGGGCGCCCTCAGCCAGGTCGGGACTGGTGACTCTCAGGGGTGAGGAGCTGGTGGCGCCGCAGCCGGAGAGGCCCACCGAGGCGGCGACGAGGCCGATGATCACCAGGTTGTAGCCGAGGTGGGAACGGGTCGACTCGGCCAGCGCCTCGGAGCGGGACCCGGTGCGTTGGAAGGCCCGCAGGTAGACCCAGGTGAACCACCAGCCGGCCACGGTGATGGCCACCGCCGCGGCGATCGGGATGCCGACCACCAGGTGGAGGAGGCCGAACTGCAGGCCGCGCACGGCCCGGCGGCGGTTCGTCCACCCCTCGGCGCCGAGGCGGAAGCGCCGCTCCTCGGCCTCGACCAGCAGGGGCAGGGCCGGGAGGAGGAGCAGGACGAACACCACAGGGAGGAGCACTTCGAGCACGGTCCCCCGGGTCTGCTCGGTGGTGCCGAACACCACGTTGCCCTCGCCGCCGAGCAGCGACCACCAGCCGAAGCGCAGGGGCGGCACCAGCCACGCCAGGCCGAACAC
>JBBSKY010000092.1:0-7572 GCA_038255915.1 Acidimicrobiales bacterium
CTTGGCGACCTCTTTGACCAGCTCGGCGCCGATCCGCTCGTACGGGTCCTCGAGGTCGATCTCCTTGGCGATGGACACGCCGTCGTTGGTGATCGTGGGGGCGCCCCACGACTTCTCCAGCACGACGTTGCGGCCCTTCGGGCCCAGGGTGACGCGCACGGCGTCAGCCAGTTGGTTCATGCCGGATTCGAGCGCCCGCCGGGCCTGCTCGTCGAACGCGATCATCTTTGCCATGTGTGTGTTCCCTCCGTTGGGACGACCTGCGAGAGGTGCGTACCCCGAACAAGTTAGCACTCGCTTCCCCCGAGTGCTAGCGCCCGGCCACCGCGAGTGCCAACGACGGCCGTCGCGCCCGGTTTGGAAGGGCAGGAGGTGCGCTGGATAGGGTTGGCGCTCGTGATCCCCACCGGCACCTTCGACATCGGCCCCTCCCAGGGCACCTTCCAGCTCCACACCTCGCGCGAGGGCATGGCCAAGAAGATCGGTCATGACCTGGTGATCGAAGCCACCAGCTGGTCGGCCAAGGTCAACGCCGACGGCGCCAACGTGGCGGGCTCGTCGGCCAAGGTCACGGTCGACACCCGGTCCTTCAAGGTCATCTCGGGAACCGGCGGCGCCAAGCCCCTGTCCGACAAGGACCGCAAGGACATCGAGGAGAACATCGACAAGAAGGTCCTCAAGACCGACAAGTTCCCCGAGATCACCTTCTCCTCCACCAAGGTGCAGGACAACGGCGGCGGCAAGGCCACCGTGCAGGGCGACCTCACCATCATGGGCACCGCCCGCCCGGCCAGCATGGACGTCGTCGTCGTCGGCGACAAGGCCACCGGCACCATGACCGTCACCCAGTCCGACTGGGGCATCAAGCCCTTCAGCGCCCTGATGGGCGCCCTCAAGCTGGCCGACACCCTGACCATCAAGGTCGAGGCCACCATCCCGAAGTAGGCCCCCGCCGGGGTGGTCCCAGCAAGCGCTCCAACCACCCCGGCGCCGGTGGTACCGGGTCAGCCGCCGGCGACGGCGGGGATGATCGAGACGGTCTCGGACTCGGCGACCGGGGTGTCGAGGCCCTGCTCGAAGCGGACGTCGTTGTCGGCGACGAAGACGTTGACGAAGCGGCGGAGGGCGCCGGCGTCGTCGAAGAGGCGCTCGTTCATGCCGGGGTGGGCGGCGTCGAGGGCCTTCAGCACCTCGCCGACGGTCGAACCGTCGACGGTGGCGGTGCCTTGGCCGGCGGTGAGGCTGCGCAGCTGGGTGGGGATCCGGACGGTGGGCATGTCGGCTCTAGGCCTCCTGGAAGTCGATGGCGTCGGCGAAGGCCGCCATGGTGGGTTCGATCGTGGCGGTGGGGCCGACGACCGGGCTGACGGCGTCGACCGTCTTCAGGCCGTTGCCAGTGATGTAGGCCACGACCCGCTCGTCGGAGCGGACGGTGCCCGCCCCGGCCAGCTTGGCCAGGGTGGCCACGGTGACCCCGCCGGCGGTCTCGGCGAAGATCCCCTCGGTGCGGGCCAGCAAGCGGATGCCCTCGACGATCTCGTCGTCGGTGACCGAGCCGATGGCGCCGCCGCTGCGCCGGACGGCTTCGAGGGCGTAGGTGCCGTCGGCCGGGTTGCCGATGGCCAGGCTCTTGGCGATGGTGGCCGGCCGCTGGGGCTTGAAGGTGTCCCAGCCGTGGGCGAAGGCGGTGGCCACCGGCGAGCAGCCCTCAGCCTGGGCCCCCGACACCCGCACCGGGTGCTCGGCGATGAGGCCGACCTCGGCCAGCTGGCGGAAGCCCTTCTCGATCTTGCACAGCTGGCTGCCGCTGGCCACGGGGACCACGACGTGGTCGGGCGCCTCCCAGCCCAGCTGCTCGGCCACCTCGAAGGCCAGGGTCTTGGAGCCCTCGGCGTAGTAGGTGCGCACGTTGACGTTCACGAACGCCCAGGTGGGCTGCTCGGAGGTGAGCTCGGCGCACAGGCGGTTCACGTCGTCGTAGGAGCCGTCGACGGCCACCAGCGTGCCGCCGTAGACGGCCGTGGTGGTGATCTTGGCCGGCTCCAGGTCGGAGGGGATGAACACGATCGAGCGCATCCCGGCGCGGGCGGCGTGGGCGGCGACGGAGTTGGCCAGGTTGCCGGTGGAGGCGCAGGCCGCCACCTTGAAGCCGAGCTCGCGGGCCTTGGCCAGCGCCACCGACACGACCCGGTCCTTGAACGAGCCGGTGGGGTTGCGGGTGTCGTCCTTCAGCCACAGCTCGCCCAGGCCCAGCTCGGCGGCCAGACGGTCGGCCCGCACCAGCGGCGTGCCACCGGCGCCCAGGTCGACCCCGCCCGGCGGGCTGGAGGGCAGCAGGTCGGCCCACCGCCAGATGGTGCGGGGGCCGGCCTCGACCGACTTCCGGCTGATGGAGGCCCGCACGGCGTCGAGGTCGTAGGCCACCTCGAGCGGGCCGAAGCAGAAGTCGCACACGTGGAGGGCCTCGGCCGGGTAGCCGTGCCCGCACTCCCGACAGGTGAGGCCGGTCACAAACGTCATCTCGGAGTACCTACCCTTCATCGTTCGGGCATTGGCACCTGGCTGCTCGTAGAGAGCGGGCTGGTTGCCGCGGCGTCGTAGGGCCCGTCCCTCGACCGCTCTGGATGTTTGGCTCAGCCTTCATTGTGCCCCGGAACGACGACGATCGGCAAGCAGGAGGGCCACCGCCTCGGTGAGCGACCCCGCCGCATCGTCCCGGGCCCGCCGTTCGCCGACCAGCGCCACCAGCGAGACGACCTCGACGCCGGGCGGCACGTGAACGCCCGGCTCGACGTCACCCACCACGGCCACGACGGGAACGCCGGCGACGGCGGCCAGGCCGGCCACCCCGCCCACGGCCTTCCCGGCGAAGCTCTGGTCGTCGAGCAGGCCCTCGCCGGTGACCACCAGGTCGGCGGCGGCCACCCGCTCGCCCAGGTCGAGGGCCTCGGCCACCACGTCGAACCCGGGCACCAGGGTGGCGCCGAGGGCGGCGAGGCCCCCGGCCAGGCCCCCGGCGGCGCCCGACCCCGGAAGGTTCGCCACGTCGAACCCCGCCACCGCCTCCAGCTCGGCGGCCATCCGCTGCAGCCGCCGCTCCAGCAGGGCCACCTGGGCGGCCGTGGCCCCCTTCTGGCCCGCGAACGTGCGGGCGGCGTCGAGGAACCGGGTGGTGACGTCGCAGGCCACCACCACCTCGACGCCAGCCAACCGGCCGCGTGGCCCGAGGGCGGCGAGGGCACCGGCGCCGCCGTCGGTGGTGGCCGAGCCGCCCAGTCCCACCAGCAGCCGGCGGGCGCCCTCGGACACCGCCGCGGCCAGCAGCTGGCCGGCGCCGGCCGAGGAGGCGGCGAGGGGCTCGTTGCCCGCCGGGCCGCCGACCTGGGCCAGGCCGATGGCCCGGGCCGTCTCGATCACCGCCGTGCGCCCGCCCTCGAGCAGCAGCCACGATGCGGTCACGGGCCGGCCCAGGGCGTCCTGCACCGGGGTGGTGCGGGCCCGGCCCCGTCCGGCGAAGCAGTCGAGGAACCCCTCGCCGCCGTCGCTCACCGCCAGCTCCTCGACCTCCCAGCCGGCGGCGCGCCCCGCCGCCCCGATGGCCGCCGCCGCCGCCGGCCCGTCGAGCGTGCCACGAAACTTGTCAGGACTGGCGAGGAGGCGGGGCACTGGCTGCATGATGGCCCCGTGGCCGATGACCTGGTGGTGGTGTCCAACCGAGGACCGGTGTCCTATCGGGTGGGTGACGACGGCGAGCTGGTCCCCCGTCGGGGGGCCGGCGGGCTCATCTCCACCCTCGGACCGGCCCTGGCCGCCAGGGCCCGAGCGGCCCAGCAGAGCGGGGAAGCTCGGGCGAAGGAAGGGGGGACCACCACCGACACCTGGGTGGCGGCAGCCATCAGCGAGGGTGACCGGCGGGCCGCCGCCGAGGACCCCGCCGAGAACGAGGGGGTGCGCATCCGACTCCTGGCCGTCGAGGAGGACGCCTACCGCGGCTTCTACGACGTCGTCTCCAACCAGACGCTGTGGTTCGCCTACCACGGCCTCGACCAGCGGCCGCTCACTCCCTCGCTCGGCCGGGCCTGGCACCGGGCGTTCGAGGCCTATGTCGAGGTGAACCGGGCCTTTGCCGAGGCGGTGGCCGAGGAGGCGCCCGAGGGGGCCACGGTGCTGGTCCAGGACCTGCACCTCTCCCTGGTCGGCGGCCACCTGGCCCGGGAACGGCCCGACCTGGCCACCGCCCACTTCGCCCACACCCCGTTCTGCTGGCCCGACGGGCTCGCCGTGCTGCCCGCCGAGCGGCGCCGCCAGCTCCTCGAGGGCCTGGCCGGCCACGGGGCCGTCGGCTTCCACTCGAGCCGGTGGGAGCGGGCCTTCCTGGCCTGCTGCGCCGAAGCCGAGGTGGCCCCACCCGCCACCTTCGTGTCCCCCGCCGCCGTCGAGCCGGCCGACCTGGGCGCCGTGGCCGAGGGCGAGGACTGCGTCCGCCGCCTGGCGGAGATGGAGGAGCTGGTCGGGGACCGCCAGCTGCTCGTGCGGGTCGACCGGATGGAGCTGTCGAAGAACGTTGTGCGGGGCTTCTCGGCCTTCGCCCTGCTGCTCGAGGAGCACCCTGAGCTGGTCGACCGGGTGCTGTTCGTGGCCTGCTGCTACCCGAGCAGGGAGTCGCTGCCCGAGTACGCGGCCTATCGCGACGCGGTGTTCGCCGAGGTGGCGCGGGTGAACGACCGCTTCGGGCCGGTGGTGGACCTGGTGGCCGAGGATGACTTCCCCCGTTCGGTGGCCGCCCTGTGCCGGGCCGACGTGGCCCTGATCAACCCCGTGCGGGACGGCTTGAACATGGTGGCCAAGGAGCTGGCCCTGGTGAACCGGCGCGACGCCGTCCTGTGCCTGTCGCCCGAGGCCGGCGCCTGGGAGGAGCTGGGCGGTGCCGGGGCGCTGGCCGCGCCGCCGTTCGACCTGGCCGGCACCGCTGATGCCCTCCACGAGGCCCTCACCATGGGGGCCGACGAGCGGGCCGACCGGGCCAAGCGCCTACGGGAGGCGGCCTCGGCCCGCACGCCGACCGACTGGCTGGGCGACCAGATCAGGCAAGCGCGGACGCCAGCCGGCTGAGCAGGCGGGCCACCTCGTCGGGCCCCTCGACCAGGGCGTCGGCCTGGGCCCGAACGGCTTCGGGCATCTCGGGGGACGCCACGGCCAGCTTCAGGGTGCGCACCCCGGCGGCGGCCAGGTCGTCGAGGACGGCGAAGGCCGGGAGGTCGCCGGCGTCGTCGCCGAGGAAGGCCACCGTGGCGAAGCCCTCGGCCAGCCGGCGCACCGCCGTGCCCTTGTCGATCGGCAGCGGTGGGCGAAGCTCGGCGCTGGACTTGCCCACCGACGCCTCCAACCCGCTGCGCGCCGCCTGCTCGGCGGTGAACCCCTCGACCCAGGGCTGCTCGGCGGGCGCGCTGCGGTAGTGGAAGGTGACCGACAGGCCCTTGCGCTCGACGACGACCCCCGCCGGGGCGGCCTTGTCAGCCCGGTCGGCCACCTCGGCCACGACCTGGCGCCACGGCTGGGCCTCCGGCAGCTCGACGACCTCGCCGGCGCCGTCGGCCGCCACCTGCTCCAGGCCGTAGAGCCCCGACAGCACCAGGCCGTCACCGAACCGGTCGTGGAGCCAGGCCGCGGGCCGGCCCGAGACCACGCCCACCAGTCCCAGCCGCCCGGCCAGCTGGTGGAGGGCGGTGACCGAGGCGGGCAGCGGGGCGGCGGCCGCCGGGTCGGCCACGATCGGGGCCAGCGTGCCGTCGCAGTCGCACAGCAGGCAGGCTCGGGTGGGGTCGGCCAGCAGCGGCGCGAGGAGATCCATCGCACCGGAACGTACTGTCTGGACGATGCGCCGCCCGCAGGCCACCTCCTCGCGTGGCGCCACCTCGAACCGGGTGCGGGCCGGGCTGGCGGCGGTCGCCGCCGCCGCCGTCGGAGGCTCGGTGCTGGCGGGCTGCGCCCCTGGCACCGTGCGGGTGTCCTTCCGACCACGAATCGACGCCCGGTACGGTTACCAGGTGGTCGTGCGCACCCGCTCCACCCTGCGGATCGACGGTCGGGAGCCGGCGTCCCAGGACACCACGGCCACGCTGCAGGTGGACCAGCGGGTCCTCATGTCCAGCGCCGAGGGCAGCGTGGTGGAGGTGGTGCTGCGCACCACGCCCGAGGACCAGCGCACGGTGCTTGTGCGACTCGACCGGGCCGCCCAGCTGATCGGCCTGGAGCCGGCGGCCGGCAGGGACGCCGAGGCCCTCGGCGACCTCGGCGTGGCCGAGGTCTTCCCGGCCGCCGTGGGGGCGCCCCCGAACCGGCCGCTGCGGCCAGGCGAGCGGTGGAAGGTCGACAGCCCGGTCAACCTGCCGGCCAGCACCCCCTCCCGCCTGGTCGGCGAGGGCCGCCTCACCGGTCTCGGCGTCGTCGCTGGCCGCCGGTCGGCCACGATCACCACCAACACCACGCTGCCGGTGGTGCGGCGCACCAGCTCGGCCGGCCGCAACGAAGCCGTGCTCGAAGGCATCCAGCGCACCACCACCACGGCCAGCCACACCCTGGGCGACGGCGCCATCCAGGAGTCCCGCTCGATCACCCGAGCCTCCTACGCCCTGCGCCTGCTACCCCCTCCCGGCCTGAGCGGCGATCCCGTGCGGGGGCGGCTGGAGATCGAGGTGTCGTCGACCACCGAGCGCTCCTGAGCCCCCCGGACGACCAGCTAGGTCGTACTGGTGGTCGAGGCCCTGGTGGTGCTGGTGGCGACCTTGGTGGTCGAGGTGCGGGCCCTGGTCGTGGTCGTGCCGCTGCGGCGGGTGCTGGAGGTGGAGCCGCCTGCGCCGGTGGAGCCGGTGGTGGCGCCCTCGCACGGCGGGAGGGGCTGGGGCGGGTTGTCGACCAGGTCCTGGCCCACCAGCACGAGCACGTTGTAGGTGGGCACGCCCCTCTCCGGGATCGGCAGGTCGGGGGGCAACGCGGCGTTGGCCGTGGTCTGCAGGCCGAGCCGGGTGGTGATCTGGGCCGCTTCCCGCTCGTAGCCCGGCGTGGAGTACACCGTGGTCGTGGGCCGCTTCTCGGCCTTCACCTTGGCGATGGCGTCGACGGGCAGCTGCACGTCGAAGCAGGCGGGCTTCAGGGCGTCGATGACCTTCTTGGTGGCCCCGCTGGTGGACGTGCCGTTGGCCACCACGATCTTGACGTCCTTGGGGTCCCGCAGCGGCATGCTGGTCGTGGTCACCTCCGGCACGGTGACCGGCGGGACCGTCACCCTGGTGCGGGACGCCTCGGTGTCGGGCGGCGAGCCACCGGTGGCGGTGGTCGGGGTGCCGAAGCTGGCGAAGACGGCAAGGCCGACGAGCACGGCGCCCCCGATGATCACCAGGCCCTTCCACGTCGCCGCTTCGCCCCCCGGCACGGCCTGACGGTTCATCGGCGCGGATCGCCCGTCTGGCGGCCCTCGAAGCGGGCACGGCGCCGAGCGACCTTGTCGCGGCGCACCCGCCGGACCACGAGAGGGTCGTAGCGCTCGGCCTCGGGGCGCTCGACGGCGCTGTC
>JBBSKY010000093.1:0-7330 GCA_038255915.1 Acidimicrobiales bacterium
GGCCCGGAGGGCGTCGGACTCCGGTTCGGCGACGAGCAGCTTCAAGAAGGCCGAGGTGTCGAGGTACCAGACCACCCGGCGGTCTCAGCGCTCGGCCCGCAGCGCATCGAGCACGTCGGCGACCCGCTCGGCGCTCTCCACCGGCGGGGCGAGGCTTGCCGCCGATCGACGCGCCGGCTGCACCCGCCCGGCCGCCACCAGCCCGGCCGAGCCGGCCGCCACAGACGGCGGCACGAGTACCGCCACCAGCCGCCCCCGGTCGGTGACGCCCACGCTCTCGCCCCGCTCGACCCGGCGCAGCGTGGCCGAAGCGTGCTGCTGCAGCTCCCGCACCCCGATCGTCTCCATCGTGCGTCAAATGTAGTACATGCGGAACGGGTGGGGTGCTGCGGATCCCCTATCCTGCCGGCATGCGGTTCGGTCGAAAAGCCACCTGCTGTCCACTCAGCGGCAATGCGGCATCGCTACGCCGCCTTCCCCGGCACTGTACGGGCGCTTTGACCGAATAGGAAGGCATGCGATGGAAGTGTCACAGCCGCTGCTGGCGACGGAAAGCGACCACCACCACGTGCACGCTGATTTCGCGGCGGCCGCCCGATGGGGCAAGCGGTGCTTCGACGCCGTCACGGCCGCCTTCCTGCTCGCCCTTCTGGCTCCGCTCTTCCTGGGCGTCGCCCTGGCCGTCAAGCTGCACGACGGGGGCCCTGTGCTCTTCCGACAGACCCGGCTGGGACGTGGCGGCCGCCACTTCCGCATCGCCAAGTTCCGGACGATGGTCGTCAACGCCGAGGCGCGGCTCCTGGTGGACCCGGAGCTCTACGCCCGCTACGTGCGCAACGACTTCAAGCTCGACCTGGCCGAGGACGTGCGGGTCAACCGCCTGGGCCGCTTCCTGCGGGCCTCCAGCCTCGACGAGCTCCCCCAGCTGCTGAACGTGCTGCGGGGTGACATGAGCCTCGTCGGGCCCCGGCCCATCGTGCAGCCCGAGCTGGCCGAGTACCAAGCCCGGGGGGCGGCCGGCGCCTACCTCAGTGCCAGGCCGGGCCTCACCGGGCTGTGGCAGGTGAGCGGGCGCAACCGGCTGGGCTATGACGACCGGATCCAGCTCGACCTCATGTACGTGGCCCGCCCGTCGTTGGCCACCGACGTGCGGATCCTGCTGCGCACGCCGTTGGCCGTGCTCCGTCGTGACGGGGTCCATTAGGACCACGGCTGGATCCCCGCCTCCCGGCGACGGGCGGCCCACGATCGCCCTCGACTGCCGGTGGCTGTCCTTCTCCGGCGCTGGCCGGGTCACCGAGTCGCTGCTGCGGGGCCTGCAGGTCGTGGCGCCGCCGCACCGCTGGGTGCTGTGGGGGCCGCCCGAGGTGGCCGGCCACCTCTGGCCCGGGGCCGAGCACGTCCTCGACACCACCGATCCCCGGCGGCTGAACGGGCAGCGCTCGTGGTTCGCCATCCCGCCCGCCGACCTGGTGGTCTTCCTCCACCAGCAGCGGCCGCTCCGCCACGTCCCGGCGCTCACCATGGTGCTCGACACCACCCCCCTGCGGTACCACCGCAACCCGGTCGACGCCTGGGCCAAGCGGCGCTTCCTCCGGCGGGTGGGCCGAGCCTCCAATGGCATCCTCACCATCTCGGACTTCTCCCGACGGTGCATCCAAGCCGATCTCGGGATCGGTGCCGGCAGGATCACCAAGGTGGGGCTCCCCGCTGACCGCGAGCTGGCCGAACGGATCCTGGCGCTGCGGGCCCGGTCGGCCCCCGAGGAGGTGGCGCTGTACGTCGGGCTGTTCCTGCCGCACAAGAACCTGCCCCGGCTGATCGAGGCGTTCGGCCGGACCGCGTTCCGCCAGCGGGGAGGCACGCTGCTCCTGGTGGGAGGCAAGGATGCCGCCGAGCCGCTGCGGCGGTCCCTCGACCAGGATCAGAGCCGCTACGTCACCATCCGGCCGAGCTGCACCCAACCCGAGCTCGAGAGCCTCTTCGCCACCTCCCGGTTCCTCGTCCAGCCGTCCCTCGAGGAGGGGTTCGGCCTCCCGGTCCAGGAGGCGCTGGCCTCAGGTCTGGCCGCGTGCGTGAGCAACGGGGGCGCCCTCCCGGAGGTGACGCGAGGCTTTACCGAGCACTTCGATCCCACCTCGGTTGAGGCGATGACGACAGCCATCGACCAGACCGCTGACCGGGCCGGCAACCAGATGGGCGACCACGGACGATCATCCGCCGAGGCGTTCCTGGCCCGGACACCGACGATCACCGACCTCGCCAGCCAGGTGGTGAGCGTGGTGGACCGCTACCTGCCCTGATTCGCCGTCAGGTGTTCGCGGTGACGAAGGAGCGCAGCTCGGCGGCGAAGCGTTCCTCGGAGAACTGCCCGGCCCACCGCCTGAGGACCGCCTCGTCCCACTCCAGACCGACCGCCCGTTCGATCCCCTCGCGCAGCGATGCCACGCTCGGCTCGGGGAAGAGCACGCCCGTCTCCCCGTCGCTGACGGTGTCAAGCGATCCTCCGCGACCCAGCGCCACGACCGGGCAGCCCGCCGCCTGCGCCTCGACGGGCACGATGCCGAAGTCCTCCTCGCCCGGGAAGAGCAGGGCCGTGGCACCGGCGAGGAGACCGAGGTAGGCGTCGTCGTCGACCCGGCCGACGAAGCTGACCGACGGCCCGGCCATCGCCCGCAGGCGGGCCTCGTCGGGCCCGCTGCCGGCCACCACCAGCGGGTAGCCCGCCTCGGTGCACGCCTGGATGGCCAGGTCGAAGCGCTTGTAGGGGATGAGGCGGCCGAAGGCCAGGAAGTAGCCGAAGGGCGGGCGCCGGGGCGAGGCCAGGAAGCGGGGCAGGTCGACCGGCGGAAACAGGCAGACGGCGTCGCGGTCATAGGCGTGGCGGATGCGCTCGACCACCGACGAGGAGATGCCGGCGAAGGCGGTGACGCCCTGAGCCGTGCGGCGGTCCCAGGCCCGCACGGCGGGGAGGACGGCGTTGACCACGGGCCGAAGCGCCGGAGGGAGCCGGGTCAGCTCGAGGTCGGGCCGCCACGCCACCCGCATCGGCGTGTAGCAGTAGCAGAGGTGGGGGCCCCGGAACCGGGTGGCGGCGGCCCGGGCGGCGAAGTGGCTGCTGGTGAGGAGGACGTCGGCGTCGGCCTGGTACATCGACCAGGCCAGGACGATGGCCGGGGAGTACGGCCGCCATCGTCGCTGGGCCCCCGGGAGCCTGTCGGTCCACAGCGTGTCGACCTCGACACCCGGCAGCAGCTCCTGCACCGTGCAGCGATCGGCGACGGCTGTGACGACCCGGGCTCCCGGCAACGCCCGGGCCATGGCTGCAACAGCCTTATCGGAGCCACCGATCACGGTGAGCCACTCGTGAGCGATGAGCGCCCGGGGACCGTCGGTCATGCCGGGGCCCGACTTTCGATGGTCCCCAGGGCCAACGGACCAACCCCCCAGGGCTTCTCCCGCCAGCTCCTCCAGGCGGAGCGGTAGGCCCTGATCGTCAGCAGCGCGCACAGCCATTCACCGGCTGCGATGCCCAACATCGCCAGACCGGCGCCACCGTACAGCGCGCCGGCCACACCACCGGCAATGGTCACCGGCGCTGCGAGCGAGCGAGCGCGGAGGGCGCCGCCGGGGCGACGCAACGACCGAAGCGCGCCCGAGGCCGCCAGGGTCACACCGATCCCCGCCAGGTAGGTCCCGGCCGGGAGCACGAGCGGCCGCGACGCCTCCCAGCTGGGACCGATGAGCCCAATGCCCACCGACGCCGGTGCCAGCAGCCAGAACACGACGAACGCACTGGTGAGGATCGCCGAACCGAATCCTGCGAGGCGGATCACCTGGGGGAACCGGCGGGGGTTGTGAGCCAGGAGGCGAGTGCCCTCGGCTACGACGATCGTGCTCATGGCGATGATGACAGGGCTGACGGCGCCAAGCGCGACCTGAGCGGTGCGCAGGCGACCCAGCTCCTGCACCATGGCTCCCGCCGCGATGGCGAAGAGACCTGTGCTCGATGCGGCGATGGCGATGACGTTCTCGCCGAGCATCCTGGATCCCAGGTGGATGGTGGCGCGCCACCACCCGATCGCATGCTCGACGGCCGGCCTCGCCCGAGTCTGGAGGCCACCGAGGAGGGCCCCGGCCGCGGTGGCCGCACTCCAGGCGGCCACCAGTCCGGCCGCGTTGCCGGGGGCCACAGCCAGGGCGACCCAGCAGGCGGGGCCGAGCGCGACCAGGACCACTGCATCGTTCAGAAAGGCCCGCTCAGGGCGGCCGTCGGTGAAGAAGACGCACCGCCAGGCATCCTGCACCAGGAAGGCGGGGATGCCGACGGCGAAGGCCACGAGAACGGCACCCGTCGTGCCGCCCAGCACCAGGCCGATCGCGCCACAACCCAGCGCCGCCACCAGTCCGAGGACGACGGCACCACCCGTCGCCGCCGCCGCCGCCGGGCTCTGAGCGGCCCGATCTGATGCCGCGAAGCCCACGGTCAGCGGGTCGGTGTTGAGTGGCCGGTTGACCGCCGTGAGCAGCTGATACGCCGTGAACGCCACGGCAAAGGCACCGATGCCCGACAGGTCCGTCGACTGGGTCACCGCCAGGCTGATGGCGAAGCTCTGGGCACTGGAGATGACCTGGTCACCAACCGTCCACACCGCCCGCCGCCGAGCCCTCTCCGTCGATGGGGCCCCCGGCAGCTCAGGAGATGGCAAGGACCTTCGCGATCTCCTCATACCTAGACCGGTGAACCGCCACGAAGTCAAGACCTGGATCGTCGCGGCCCGGCTTCACCCGAGTGAGCCTGGGGCCTACCGCCGCGAACCGCTGGCCGACCCGGACCATCTCGTACCTGAGATCGCCCAGCTCGCGCACGGCCGGGCGCTGCCAGAAGGGCACGTGTCGGCCAGTCTCATAGAGCGCATCGTTCGACTCGAACAGGATCACATCCGGCGGGCAGCTGCGCAGGAAGTCACGGCCGCTGCGAAGGAACTCTGCCTCGTGGCCCTCGATGTCGATCTTCAGCAGTCGGATTGCCGGAAGCTCGAGCTCAGCCAGCACGGTGCCACCATGACGGACCTTCACAGGGATCGATGATCCTTGTCCCGACAGCCTGGTGAGGGAGGCCCCGCCGAGGTTCCCGACCGGGATGTGCAGCTCCAGCTCGCCGTCCTCCTCGGACAGAGCAACCTCGTGCACGTGCAGCTGGTTGTACCCGTTCATCTGGGCAGAACGCCTCAGGAGCGATGCAACGTGGGGCTGGGGTTCGAAGGCGTGAACCGATCCGCTGGCACCGACGAGCTCAGCGGCCAGGAGGCTGACGACCCCGTAGTTCGCCCCCACATCGATGACGACGTCGTCGGGGCGCAGGAGACATCGGCAGATCCACGAGATCCGGGGGTCAAGGTCGCCGAAGTAGAAGACGATGCGGCCGATGAACTCGTCGGGGTGGACGAGCACGCGGGGTCCGGAGCGCAGTCCCACCTCGACGGCGTCGCCGTCGGTGCCCGGCTTCGGGAAGAGGTTGCGGGCGAGCCAGCCGTGACCGCGGCAGAGGGGATAGCGGCGCCCCATGAAGGCGAGGGCGTCGACGCTGGCGCCCATTCACTGCACGATAGATCGATCCAGCGGGCCCCGGGCTCCACGCTAGGTTGGGTGGCATGCGACGGTCCGACGGGCTCCTCGGAGCGGCGCCGCTCTCACAGATCGCGTGCTGACCCACGGGGTGACCCATGAAGCGTGAAGGTCATGCGATGGTGCGCAACGATGCGTTTGCCAAGGTCATCGGCCGCGCCGGCCGCTTTCTGTCGGATCATCCGCAACCACTGCTGGCACGGGGGTACGTGCAGCTCCTGATGCGGGCACCGCAGCGGGAGATCGAGGTCCGAGACCGGTCAGGGCACCTTCAGCGCATCGACACCAGGGATCAGATGGGTGCCAACCTCCTGGTGGGCCGCTATCGGCTTCCACACTCGGTCGTCGCTCGGATCAAGCCGGGCGACTGGGTGGTCGACATCGGCGCCAACGTCGGCGTGATCACCAGCCAGCTGTGTGGTGTCGTCCGGAGCGGCGGCCGGGTCTGGGCGTTCGAGCCCGTCCCGGCCAACGTGGCCCGGCTGGGCTACCTGAAGGAACGCAACGCCTTGTCCCAGCTCGAGGTGTTTTCGCTCGCGGTGGGAGCGGTGGACGGAACGGTCGCCCTGGGCATGCCTCCGCCCGGCCGCAGCGGGTGGGGATCGATCACCAAGTCGTGGGACGTGGCCTCGCACGTCGACGTCGAGGTTCGAACGCTCGATGCTCTCGTCGCCTCACAGGGCCGGCCCGGGGAGACGGTTCGTCTGCTCAAGATCGACGTCGAGGGCTTCGAGCCCGAGGTCGTCGAGGGCGCCTCCATGGTGCTTCGCCAGCATCGGCCCGACGTCTACTGCGAGTTCAACGATGTCCTGCTCCGCGACCGGGGCCGAAGCTCTCGCGAGCTCTTGGACCTGTTCGCCGAGCTGAGCTACGCGCCGGTGGACACCAATGCGGCCGCGCCCGCTCTGCTCTCGAATCGGGTGGTCAACCTGCTCCTGGCTCCGACGTGACGGACCAGCTCGCCCGGACCAGCTGGCAGCCTTCCAGCCTCGTCGTCGCCCGAGCGGCCCTCTCCCGCCGGCTACCGGCGCGCTACGACCACGACCCCCGCCAGCTGTTCGACAGCTTCGCCCAGCCGTTGCTCCGCCCGGACCGCTCGGTGCTCGACGTCGGAGCTGGGCGCGCCCCCACCTTCGGCTCCGCCGACCGCCCCGCCGGCTGCACCTACGCCGGCCTCGACCTCAGCGCAGCCGAGCTCGATGCAGCCCCCCCAGGCTCCTACGACCAGGCGATCGCCAGCGACGCAACCACCCTCGTGCCCTCGCTCGTCGACAGGTTCGATGCGGTCATCAGCTGGCAGGTTCTAGAACACGTCAAGCCGTTGCCCACAGCCATCGAGAACCTGCGCAGGTACCTGCGGCCGGGTGGTCAGCTCGTCGCCCAGTTCTCCGGCACCTTCGGGCTCTTCGGCCTGCTCAGCCGCTTGGTGCCGGACCGGCTCACCCCGATGCTGCTCGAGCGGATGTTCGACCGTCCCCGAACCACAACCTTCCCGGCCTACTACGACAGGTGCTGGGCCAGCGCGCTGGCCAAGATGGGCCAGACGTGGACGTCGTTCAACGTCATCCCCCGCCACGAGGGGGCGCGCTACTTCGGCTTCTCGCGCCACGTCCAGGCCGGCTACCTCGCCTACGAGGAATGGGCAGGTCGAGCGAACCACGCCGACCTGGCCAGCTACTACCTCGTCGTGGCCACCCGCTGA
>JBBSKY010000094.1:0-7171 GCA_038255915.1 Acidimicrobiales bacterium
ACGGTGTCGGCGCTCTTGGCCTCGCGGTCGCCCAGGTCCCTGGGCCGCCCGACCGTCGAGTCCTCGAGGGTCTGGCGCTCCAGCTCGGAGTTGAGCTCGGCGCCGACCAGGATGACCAGCGAGGTGAGGTAGAGCCACAGCAGCAGGACGACGGCGCCGGCCAGGGCGCCGTAGGTCTCGTTGTAGCTGGCGAAGCGGCCGGCGTAGAAGCCGAAGAGCCCGGTGCCGATGACCCACAGGACCGTGGCCACCAGGGCGCCGGGCGACACCCAGCGCCACTTGGCCTGGTCCCGGTCGGGCCCGTAGCGGTACACCGCGGCCAGCCCGACGATGAAGAGGGCCCCGAGGACGGGCCAGCGCAGCACCAGGCCGACCGTCGTGCCCACCGAGCCCAGGTCGGCGACGTCGAGGATGGCGGGCAGGGCCACGGTGAGGCCGAGGACGACGACGGCGCCGATCACCGCGGCCACGGTGAGGAGGAGCGCCCGGGACCGCAGCTTGAGGAAGCTTCGCCGCTCGGGCTCGTCGTAGGCGATGCCGAGCCCCCGGATGAGGGCGGTGGTCCCGCTCGAGGCTGACCACAGGAGGCCGGCCAGGGACAGGGCCAGCTTGACCCCGAGACCGCTGGAGGGCTGCCCGGTGATCAACCGGATCTGGTCGACCAGGAGCCGGGCCACCTCGCCGGGCAGGGCCGAGGTGAAGCCCTCGACCTGGCGGGCCGACGCCTCGGGCGAGGTGGCCAGGCCGTACACCGAGACGATGGCCACCAGGGCGGGCACCAGGGCGAGCATCCCGTAGAAGGCCACGCCGGCGGCGGTGATCGGCACGTTGTCGGCCTTCACCTCCTGGAGCGTCCGTCGCACCACGTCCTTCCAACCCGCCGCGGGCAGCTCGGTGGGCGAGTCGGCGAACCGGCCCCGGGCGTCACCCTCGACCCGGGCCACCTGGCGAGGATCGGCGGTCTGGGAGCCAGTGCCCGACGACCCCGGCATCGGCTCCCGCCCGTCGTCGGCCGGGGCATGGTCGGTCTCGTCCTCGTCGAGCTGCCAGGCCCAACGGCCGTCGCGGCCTGCGCCCACCGGCGCATCGCGCCGCACCCCGGTCTTTCCCATGCGGCGGCAGTACCCGGCGGGCGAGAGGGCGAACCCGGCCAGTGGCATCGACCAGTGGCTCCCGGGCACGCTGGGGTTCTGCCTCCGAAGGCCCCGACCACGCTGGGCCCCTCAGGTCGGAGGTGGGGTGGAGTCCGCGGCCAGGCCCTGGGCGACCGGGGCACCGAAGCGCAGGAGGCGGCCGCCGAAGGCGATCGAGCAGAGGGCGGCCCATCCCCAGCCCAGGCTGGCGCCGGCCAGGACGTCGGTCGTCCAGTGGACGCCGAGGAGCACCCGGGTGCAGGCGACCAGGGCGGTCAGGCCGGCGGCGGCGGCGGCGAGCACCACCCGCGTCGACGGCCTCCGGCGCCGCCCGACCACCAGGGCCAGGGCGGCGAAGGTGGCGGCCGCGGTGGCCGAGTGCCCGGAGGGGAACGACGCGGCGGAGAACTCAGCCAGCGGCCGGATGTCCGGCCGGGCCCGGTCCACGATCACCTTGATCAGGTTGGCCAGGGCCAGCTGGCCCACCTCCACCAACAACACGAAGGCCAGGATGGCCCGGTTCGGCAGCCGCCGGGCCTCGACCAGGCCGACGACGACCGCCAGCGGCAGGAGGACGACCGTGGAGCCGAAGTAGGTGAGGACCCGCAGCACCGCGGTCGAGGTCGGAGTGGCCTGGCGGTCGGCCCACCGGGCCGGTCCCAGGTCGATCACGCTGAAGCCGGCCCGGCTGCGCACGAGCAGGAACAGCAGCCCGACGGCGACGCCGCCAAGCACCACGGCCACCGCCGCGGCGCTCAGGCCGACGATGGTGGACCCCTGCGGGTCGAGGTCCCGGCCGCGCCCGTCCGCCGCCTCGGGGTGCTCGGCCACCTCGGCGGCCACCCCTGCGCCGGACGGGGCCGTCGGGTCGGCGTGGGGCCAGCGCAGGGCCACGGCTCCGACGCTGGCGCCGACAGCGAGGGCGACCAGGGCGGTCACCGCGAGCACGAGCACCCACCCTGCCTAGCCCAAGCCAACCCGGAGCAGACCGCCGCCCGGTCGCTAGTGTGGCGCCACCCCGGGGACGTAGCTCAGCTGGCTAGAGCACCGCCTTTGCAAGGCGGGGGTCGTGGGTTCGAGCCCCATCGTCTCCACCGAGGCGCTCCAGGTCACGGAGCGCTGAGGGCGCGCAGGCGTCCGGGGAGATCGGGCACAGCGCGGAAGACGAACTTCTTCCCGACCCGCTGCCTGGTCACGAGCTCAAGCTTTTCGAGCCCAAGGAGATCCCCCCGAGCGGCCTCGAGCGAGACGCCGTGACGTCGAGCCTGGGCCGCGGCCGTGAACGGCTCACCGGCGTCGGCCAGCGCGTCCTGCACCACGGCCAGCTGACGGTGGTTGAGGCGGGCCGAACCGTGCAGCAACACCTGCAGCTCACGGTCCTCGGCTGCCTTGCGGGCCAGGTAGGCGTGGAGGCTGGTGATGGCCCTCTCGATGACGCGGAGGTGGTAGATCACGAAGTACGTGAGGTCGTTGCCGTCGGTCTCGGTCAGCAGGAACGACCGGGCGTACTGCGCAGGGGCCTGTCGCAGGATGCTCGAGATGGTCAGGTACCGCGTGAGCCAGTAGCCGTCGTGAAGCATGGCCCAGTAGAAGAGGGCACGGGCCGTGCGCCCGTTCCCGTCGACGAACGGGTGGTCGTACGCGAGCCAGAAGTGGAGGACGATGGCGCGGACCACAGGATGCATGAAGCCTTGGGCCTCCTCGCCGTTGGCAAAGCGGCACATCGCCTCGAGGCGCCTTCCGAGCTCCGCAGCCGGAGGGGGCTGGTGCAGCAAGGTGTGATCGTGCCAGTAGACGGCGATCCGGGGCTCCTCCGGCCCTTGCAGGCGACCCGCGTCTCTGGGATCGTCGAGCGCCCCGTCGCTCACGAGCCGGTGGAGGTCCAGCACGTCCGTCCCGGACAACGGCCGGGCGGCGAGCTCCTGGGCGTAGCGCATCGCCTGGTAGTTGTTGACGATCATCTGCTCGCTGCGGTCTCTTGGCGGCCGGCCGGTCGCCAAGAGCTGCTTTGCCACCTGGCGGGTCGTGCTCGCTCCCTCGAGCTGGCTGGAGGTGATGGCCTCCTCCACCAGGGACGAGAACAGGTAGCGGTTGCTCGACCGGAGGCCGGACAGGACGCCGTCCGAGAGGATCTGACCACTGGCCTGCTGGTCGATCCGGTGCACGACCTCCTGGATGAGGTCGACGTTGGAGAACCGGAAAGGCGAGCCGTCGGCCGAGGAGAGCGGGAGATCCCGAGCGATGGCGTTCCGGGCGAACTTCAAACCCATCCACCAGTGTTCGAGGCTGAGGTCAGGCGGAGGCGTGCGGTTGCGCAGGTCGTCCCAGTGCAGGTAGCGCCCCTGGTCGTCGACCGGGCCGCTCGAGGACAGCACGCGCACCAGGTCGAGGTTGGGGAGCGCCATCAACAGGTCCTCCCAGCGAGGCGGCCGCTCAGGAACCTTCAGGAGCCCCACCCCCAGCGTCAGGCCGGTTCATCGGGGCTGTTGTACCAGAGGTTCGCCAAGGTTGCACCAACTTTGGAGGAAAGTTGCAGCAAACTGGTACGACAGCCGTGTGGTTCGCGGTGCGGTGCCGGTCTCAGGCGTGCAGGGCGCCGCCGGAGTCGGGAGCGGAGAAACCCGGGACGGGGCCGTCGAGGCCGAGGGCGGCCGCCTCCTCGGGCTTCAGGTGGTAGCTCTCGGTCTGGTTGGGGAAGCGGCCGGTGCGGACGTCGGCGGCGAAGGTGGAGAGGGCGTCGACGCCGGCGCGCTTGAGGTCGGCGTAGCGGCGGACGAAGGTGGGGACGATCCGGTCCTCCAGGCCCAGGACGTCGTGGTAGACGAGCACCTGGCCGTCACACCAGGGGCCGGCGCCGATGCCGATGGTGGGCACCTCGAGGGCGTCGGTGACCAGGCGGGCGACCACGTCAGGGACCCCCTCGAGCACCACGGCGAAGGCGCCGGCGGCCTGGATGGCGAGGGCGTCGTCGACCAGGGAGCGGGCCGCCTCGGCGGTCCTGGCCTGGACCCGGAAACCACCCATGGTGTGGACCGACTGGGGGGTGAGCCCGAGGTGGCCCATGACGGGGATCTCGGCGTCGACCAGCGCCCCGACCATGCGGGCCCGCTTGGCCCCGCCCTCGAGCTTGACGGCCTGGGCCCCGGCCCGGATCAGCACCGCGGCGTTGCGGATGGTGTCCTCGACCGACAGGTGGTAGCTGAGCCAGGGCAGGTCGGCCACCACCAGCGCCTGCGGCGACGCCCGGCGGACGGCCCGGGTGTGGTGGGCCAGCTCCTCGAGGGTGACCGACAGGGTGTCGTCGTGGCCCAGGACGACCATGGCCACGCTGTCGCCGACCAGCAGCAGGTCGACGCCGGCGGCGTCGGCGGTGCGGGCGCCCGGGGCGTCGTAGGCCGTGACCATCACCAGCGGTGCGCTCCGGTCGCGGGACGCCTTGCGGGCCCGGACGCCAGGGACGGTGGGCTTGCCCATGGTGTTCTCTCCTCCCCGTCCAGTGCCCGTGGTGGGCTGCCGGCGGTGCGGCAACGCTACCGCCGGGGCCGGCCCTTCACCGCCGCTTGCGGCCGAAGCGGCGGGAGCGGCGGCCCCGCAGCCTCTGATCGGCCGGCGGGCCGGCCCCGGGGGTCGGGGCGGGCCGCATCGCCGTGGGTTCGGCGGCTCCGGCTGCTGGGATGCGGGCGGCTTCGGGCGGTGCGTCGCCGTGCCGGGACCGGCCGCTGGCCACGGTGGCGAGGGCGGCGCCGAGGGCGGCGAAGCCGACGCCGGCCGGCCAGTGGGGCACCGGGTTGCCCATCCACCCGATGGAGCCGGGCACGACGAGGGTGACAGCGGTGAGGGCGGCCGCCGGCCAGGCCCCGAGGGGGAGGGGGGTCCGCGGGCCGGGATCGGCCCGGTCGACCAGGCTCAGCCCCCCGGCGGCGGCCACGAGGGCGCCGACGGCCAGCACCGCCGACGGCGTACGGCCGGCGGCGACGTCGAGGGCGGCGGCGCCGGCCGGCAGGGCGGCCACGGCGAGGGCCCAGGCGGGCACCGCACCTCGTCCCGCCACGTCGGCGGGGGCGTCGTCGGCGCCTGGGAAGGCATGCCCGGGGGCCGCCCCGGTGGGTACGACGCGGCTGGCGGCGGGTTCGGCGGGGCCCGCCGTGGCCGCGGGCGCCGCAACGCGACCCTCGTCCTCGGCCTCGGTCGACGGGTCCCAGGGCGGCGGTTCCTCGCCGGCCGGGCCCAGGTCGGTCGGTGGGCCCCAGGCGGGGCGGGGGGCGGGCGCCAGGTCGCCCAGCCGGGCGGCGAGAGAGGGCACGGCCAGAGCGGCGGCGACCGCGGCCGCCACCAGCGCCAGGGGGGCCGCGGCCAGAGCGGGTGTCGCCGCACAGGCCACGGCGGCAGCCACCAGACCGGCGGCGGGTCGGCGCACCAGGGCCAGGGCCACCGCGGCGACGAGGGCGGCGGCGGCCAGGGCGGCGCCGTCGCCCTGGACCCCGAGGGCGGAGACGGCCAGCACCGAGCAGACCACCGCGGCGGTGGGGGCCGTGGGCGGGTCGCCGTGGGCGGGCAGGGAGAGGGCGGCAGCGCCGAGCGCGGCCAGGATGAGCACGCCGGCGGCGACCCCCTCGAGGGGTCCCCCGATCTCGGCGGGCCCCGCCGACCGGAGGGCGAGGGCGCCGGCCACGCTGGCCACCAGCAGACCGGCGGCCAGGATGCGGGCCCGGCCCGCCGGGCTCAGCGCCAGCTGGGCGGCGGCGGCGGCGACCGCCACCCCGGCGAGGGCGGCCGGCTGCTCGAGGGCGGCGGCTGCGGCGAGACCAACGAGCGCGCCCACCCCGGCCAGGGCCCCGGCTCGGCGGAGGCGGGCGGGTGCGGCGACGACGGCGGCGCCGACGACGGCGGCGGCGGCGGCCGGCGCCAGGGGACCGACGGCGGCGGCCAACCCGGCGGCCACGGCCACCACGCCGCACACGGCCACCCACCACCACCCGGCCACGCCGTCATCCAGCTCGGGGCGGGGGGTGCGGGCCTTCGGCTGCTCGATCGCCGCCCGCTCCGACGTCGGCGCCGGCCGACGGGCGGTCTCGGCGGGCCACCCCTCAGGCGGCCGGGCCATCACCATCGGCCCAGCCCACATCTGCCGGTCGACCCCGCCAGGATCACCACAGCGCCGCCAGGACAAGGGCGGCGGCGGCGGCAGCCGGGGCGGCGCTGCGCAGGCGATCGGAGGGCTCGGGGACCAGGCGGGGCAGCCCGCTGGCCAGGGCGGCCCCGGCGGCGGCGGCGGCCAGGCCGACCAGGATGGCCCCGAGGCTCAGCCCCGCCACCGGTCCCCCGACCACAGCCCCGGCGGCGATGCCGGCGGCCAGGCGGGGCAGGCGGGGAGCACCGAGACCGGAGAGGAGAAGGGCGAGGGCGGCCAGGCCGAGGGCGGCGGCGGCCAGCGGGGGGCCCACCCGCAACCCCGGCCCGAGGGCGCTAGCCGCTCCGGCGACGGTGCCGGCCGAGGTGGTGCCCCATCGCACCGCGACCGCCGCAGTGGCAAGGAGGGCGGCCAGCGACGACCGGCGCTCGGCCAGGCCGACGGCCAGCAACGCCCCCAGGAGCAGCAGGTCACCCCGGCCGGCCAGGGCCACGGCCACCGCCGCGACGGCCGCCACCGTGCGGGGCGACGGCCAAGGCAGGCCAACCCCGGCGGGCGCGGGGAGACTCGTCGTGGTCGGTGCCGTCACCCTCCCTGGCTAGCAGAGCCGTCGCCGTCGACGGGCGCCGCCTCGGCTGAGCCGTCCCGGCAGGCCACAATGGTGTGTTCCAGAACGGTCGTCGGGGTGTGGAGTGGACGTGGACGAGATCAAGACAGGCGCCGACGAGCTGGACTACCGCCGGCTCGCACGCCTGGTGTGGAGCCGCAAGTGGCTCGTGCTCGCCTGCCTCGTCCTGGCCGCCGGGGCCGCCTTCGGGGCCAGCAAGCTGCAGACCCCCGTCTACCAGGCCAAGGCGTCGCTGCTCGTCCAGCAGAAGGCCACCGAGGACCTGTTCGACCCCGGCAC
>JBBSKY010000095.1:0-7066 GCA_038255915.1 Acidimicrobiales bacterium
CGGCGTCGTCGTGGGCGGCGTCGTCGTGGGCGGCGTCGTCGTGGGCGGCGTCGTCGTGGGCGGCGTCGTCGTGGGCGGCGTCGTCGTGGGCGGCGTCGTCGTGGGCGGCGTCGTCGTGGGCGGCGTCGTGGGCGGCGTCGTGGGCGGCGTCGTCGTGGGCGGCGTCGTCGTGGGCGGCGTCGTCGTGGGCGGCGTCGTCGTGGGCGGCGTCGTCGTGGGCGGCGTCGTCGTGGGCGGCGTCGTCGTGGGCGGCGTCGTCGTGGGCGGCGTCACCGCTCCAACGACAAACCTGATGTCAGCCGGGCCAGGATCGGTGGGGTCGGCCGTGATGGTGATCACGGTGTTGAAGTACTTGTCCAGTTGAGTTGCCGAACTGGGGCCGAGGGTGCAGGCGATGCCCACGTTGTAGACCCCAGGCGTCACCGGGAAGGAGACGGTGTCGAAGACGGCGAAATTGAACGACGGCAGCGGCTGGATGATCGGGCCTGGCCCCGGTGCCGGGTTGGCCTGTGCGGTGAGCTGGTCGACGTAGGGGTTCGAGTCGCTTTGGTACAGCACGGTTCGGAACTGGCCGTTGACCGGCACGGGTCCGCTCGTGTCGAACCTCAGCGTGTCGAGGTCGACCGATTGCGGGACGAGGTAGCTCTGGATCCGGTACATGCCGTTGGCGCTGTCCCCAGTGCACGCCGAGAAGTCGGGCAGCTTGAACCGGAAGTCGGTGGAGGAACCACCCGAGGTCAGCGGCGCGCCGACGGGGGTAACCACTTCAGCCGTTCCGGCCGTCGCGTGACTCGCTTCTGCGCTCGGGAGGGATCCGATCGCCGCCACCCCGCCCAGCCCTCCGGCACCGAGGACAGCGGCGACGGCAATCCTCCGGGGCGTCCCAGTCCGCGAAGGGACACGATGCACATCAGCTGCGGGTTCGTTGGCCACAGGCTCGAAGGTATGGGGCCGACCTGTCCGTGGAATGAACCGAAAGCAAACACCGGATGTACGTCAGGGCAAGTGTCGCGGCGGGGAGCGAGGGTTGCCTACTACCCGATCCAGGCCACCAGGACCACGAGCAGGATCAGCACCGCCACCAGGGGCAGGACGGTGTCGAGGTGCACCAGCCGGCGCAGCCCAACCGGGCGAGGCCGGGGAGGGGCAAGCGGCAAGCTCGGGGTGACGGCGGGGTGGTCGACATGGGCGATCGGTGTCGGGGTTTGGGTCGGCTCCACCGTCAGCACGGCTTCGGCTGACGCCGTCCTCGGTGCATCGGACGGGCCAGGGTGGGCCGCTCCGTTCAGCAGGGCGGCGATCAGCTCGGCACCGGCGGCGTGGACGATGGCAGCCGCCTCCCGCTGGGCGGCACGCACCCGGGTGGCAGCCTCGGTCCGTGCCGCCACCAGCTCCTCGACCATCTCGCGCCGACGGGCCGTGACCCGGGCGTCGAGGCTCTCCCGTACGTACTCCAGGGCGCCGACGGCGTTCGTCGCCCACGGCGGGTCGACCTCCGTTGCGGGATCGGCGGGCAGGGCGTCAGGCAGGAGCGCTGTCAGCTCGTCCAGGGAGGCGGGCTGGACGGGGATCGTGTCCCGGCGCGAACGGTCAGCCAGCATCGACGTCGGCTCTGCCCCGGGCTGATGCCGCTGTCGCTGCGGCGACCAGTCGAGCCGACTCCAGCAACGCCGCCGCCTCGGACTGCGCCGCCTCCAGCAGCCTGCTCACCTCGGCCGCAGCCGCCTCCCGGAGGCGCGTCACCACCTCGGCGTGTGCCTCCTCCAGGTAGAGGATCTCGCGCCGGACCTCGGCCACCATCCCGATGAGCGGGTCCGGCCCGCGACCGTCAGCGGAGAGACCCAGGTGGGGGTCAGCGGGGGCAGGGTCCTGCGGCCGGCTTCCAACCGGCGCTGTGGAGAGTGCCGGGGCGGATGGCTGGGGGGCGAGGCGTGCCCGGCGAGGCCAGATCACGACTGACGATCGGGCCGTCCCGTCGTCGTCCATGGCCGGTGCAGGGTAGAGAGCGTCGGCAACCGCAGCCTGAACAGGAGGTGAACACAGGGTGGCGATCGCATGGCGTCTTGCCGTCGGGAGACCGATGTCAGGCCGGGATCCGACGCAGGCGGATGTCGACCTCGTGGTCGACGTAGGACCACTCCTCGGTGGCGCGCAGGCGGGCCACCAGCTCCTCGAAGTCGGCCGATGCCTCGGGGGCGTACTCGAACCAGGTGAGGAAGTCGAAGGCGCCGCCGAGGTCGCGGGCGTGGTGCAGGCGGCGGGCCACCGCCGGCAGGTACTCGAGGCCGACGGCGATGTGGTGCGACCGGGTCTCGAGGACGGCACGGCGCTCGTCCTGGGTGAGGTCCCACCAGGCCTCGGACTTTCGGATCGGGATGAGCGCCGCGCACGAGGCCTCGGGCCGGCCGAGGGGCTGCTGGACATCCACCAACCGGTGCCGCTCGGGCCGCTCGACGTAGCGCTCGTTGCTGGTGGTGCCCTGTAGCGTCCACACCGCCGAGCCGGTTTCAACGTCGGGGCCCTGGGTGACGGTCAGGCTCGGCGCCGCCGCCAGCGTCTCGCCGACCACTGCATTGAGGCGCTCGATGGCCCAGGGACCGCTCGGGCCGGCCTGGAAGGACACGAGGACGGGGCGGGCCAAGACGTCCCTCAGCTCGCCGCGTCGATGATGTAGGCCAGGATGGACGAGTAGTCGTCGTCGCCCCGCCCGTCGGCGATGGCGTCACGCAGCCAGCCCTGGGCCGCCGCCGCCAGCGGCAGGGTCAGGCCGGCGCCGGCCGCGGCCTCGGCCACCAGGCCTGCGTCCTTGGCGGCCAGGCTGAGGGTGAACCGCAGCGGCGGGTCGCCGGCCTCGAGCGGGCCCCGGCGGCGTTCGGCCTGGGCCGCGAGCGGCGACGCCCCGAGCACCTCCCATGTGGCCTCACGGGGCAGGCCCAGGCCGTCGCCCAGCGCCACCGCCTCGCCCAGCACCCCGAGGACGCCGAACAGGGTGGAGTTGGCCACCAGCTTGGCGGCCGAGCCGGCGCCGATCGGCCCGACGGGGACGACGCGGCCCAGCGAGCTCAGCACCGGGCGGGCCCGCTCGGGATCGCCGCCCACGAACACGGCCAGCGTCCCCCCAATCGCCTCGGAGATGCTGCCAAGGACCGGGCAGTCGACCAGGTCGACCCCGGCGGGCATCCGCTCGGCCAGGGCGAGCACCGGCTCGGGGCCGACCGTCGCCATCTGCAGCAGGGCGGTGCCCGAGGCGGCGCCGGCCAGGATGCCGTCCGGTCCGTCGGTGACCGCGGCCAGGGCGGCGGGGTCGGCGACCATCGTGATCACGGACCCGACCCGGCTGGCGGCCTCGGCCGCGGTGGACGCGGCCGTCGCGCCCTGCGCCACGGCCTCGTCGACCGGTCCGGGGGTGCGGTTCCACGCCACCACCTCGTGACCGGTCTCCAGGAGGCGGGAGGCCATGGCCCGCCCCATCGCACCGAGCCCGACCACCGCAACAGCTGCCATGGGCGCTCATCATGTCAGCGAGCTTCCGGCCGGCGAGACGCCGGGCAACGGTCGGTCCCTCCCGGGACTCGGAGACCTCCGAGTGAGGCCGTGACCGCCATAGCCGCATGCCGTTCCCGGCGGGCCAGGATGGGGACCATGGACAGCCAGGAGCTGGAGGTGCCCACAGGGAGCCGGCTGGTGACCGACCTCACCGGCCTGGTCGAACGCTTCTGCCAGGGCCGGGGCGACGGCCTCGTCCACGTCTTCGTGCCCCATGCCACGGCCGGCGTGGCCCTGCTCGAGCTGGGCTCGGGGAGCGAGGACGACCTGGCCGAGCTGCTGGGGCGCCTGCTGCCGCGTGACGACCGCTACCGCCACCGCCACGGTGCCCGGGGCCATGGCGGCGACCACGTCCTGCCGGTCCTGGTGAGCCCGTCTCTGTCGCTCCCGGTGCTGGACGGTCGGCCTGCCCTCGGCACCTGGCAGTCGGTGGCCCTCGTCGACCCGAACGGCGACAACCCCGAGCGCCGGGTCCGGCTCAGCTTCCTCCCCGGCTGAGGGGACGGGCTACGGGAGGGGCTCGGTCGCCCGAGCCGTCTCGGCCGCAGCCGCCTGCATGACGTCACCGGCGACGGCTGGGTGCTGCAGCGCCCGGCGGGCCAGCACCTGCTGGTGGGTGGTGGTTCGCTCGCTGCGCTCGCGTGACAGCAGGTTCAACGTCCAGTCGAGGACGGTGGTGAAGCGGTTCTTGAACCCGACGATGTACATGAGGTGGACGGCCAGCCACATCAGCCAGGCGAAGACCCCGGAGAAGTCGAGCGGGCCGATCCTGGCCAGGGCGTAGAGGCGCGAGACCGCGGCCATGCTGCCCTTGTCGTGGTAGCTGAAGGGTTGCCCGGTCGGTCGGCCGTCGAGGGTGCGCAGGATCTGGTCGGCGGCGTGGCGACCGCCCTGGATGGCGACCTGGGCGATGCCGGGCAGGTCGTTGAGGGCCATCATGTCGCCCACCACGAACACCTCGGGGTGGCCGGGGAGGGTGAGGTCGGGCTCGACCAGGACCCGGCCCACCCGGTCGAGGTCGGCGCCCGACTGCTCGGCCAGCTGCTCACCGAGCGGGGAGCCGGTGACCCCGGCCGCCCAGATCTTGCACAGCGAGGGGATGCGGCGGCGGTCGCCGCTCTCCTCGACGACGTCGACGCCGGTGGCGTCGACCCCCACCACCTTGGCGCCAAGCTGCAGCTCGACGCCCATGCTGCGCAGGTGCTCGGCCGCCTTGCGTGACAGCTTGTCGCCGAAGGCGCCGAGGACGGCCGGGGCGGCGTCGACCAGCACGACCCGGGCCCGGCTGGGGTCGATGTTGCGGTAGCCGCCGGGGAGCGTGCGCCGGGCCAGCTCGGAGATCTGGCCGGCCATCTCTACGCCGGTGGGGCCGCCGCCGATGATCACGAAGGTCAGGAACAGCTCGACCTCGTCAGGGTTCGGGGACGCCTCGGCCAGCTCGAAGGCGCCGAAGATGCGGCCCCGCAGCTCGAGGGCGTCGTCGATCGTCTTCATGCCCGGAGCGTGCTCGGCGTACTGCTCGTTGCCGAAGTAGGACTGGCCCACGCCAGCGGCCACGATGACGCTGTCGTAGGGGGTGACCGTGGCCCGACCCTGAAGCATGGACGTGACCGTCCTGGCGGTGAGGTCGATCTCGGTGACGTCGCCCAGGAGCACCCGGGCGTTGCTCTGGGTGCGCAGCACCTCGCGCGTGGCCGGGGCGATCTTGCCCTCCGACAGGATGCCCGTGGCCACCTGGTAGAGGAGGGGCTGGAAGAGGTGGTGGTTCGTGCGGGCGATGACGGTGACCTCGACCGGGCTCCCCTTGAAGGCCTTGGTGGCGAAGAGGCCTCCGAACCCGCTGCCGACCACGACGACCCTGTGCGCCCCGCCGCTGATGTCGCCCATGTCTGCTCCTCTTGGGCCGCAGCCCCACTTCTGTGGACCCGCGATCGTACGCGCCTGGGGCACAGACCCCCGAGATCAGGGGGTGGGGCGGCTGCGGGCCCGCCACCGGCGCAGCCCCCAGACCGTGCGGGCACCGACTGCCGCACCGATGGCGGCGCCGGCCAGAACGTCACAGCAGCTTGCGGTCGTTGGCCCAGCGGGTCAGCTCGTGCCGGCTGGAGAGCTGGAGCTTGCGAAGCACCGACGACACGTGGGTCTCGATCGTCTTGACCGACAGGGTCAGCCGGCGCGCCACCTCCTTGTAGGCGTAGCCCCGGGCGATGAGCCGCAGGACCTCGCGCTCCCGGGGGGTCAGCTGGTCGAGCTCGGGGTCGACGCTGGCGGAGCCGCCTCCGCCGGCGAAGGCGTCGAGCACGAAGCCGGCCAGCCGGGGCGAGAAGACGGCGTCGCCGTCGGCCACCCTGCGCACGGCGTCGGCCAGGTCGACCCCCGAGATCGTCTTGGTGACGTAGCCGCGGGCGCCGGCCCGGATGGTGGCGATGACGTCCTCGGGGGCGTCGGACACCGACAAAGCCAGGAAGCGGGTGTCGGGGCGATCGCGGTGGACCCGGTGGATCACCGCGGCACCGCCCCCGTCCGGCATGTGCACGTCGACCAGCACCACATCCGGACGGTGCACCTCGATGGCGGCGACGGCGCTGTCGACGGTGCCGGCGTCGGCGACCACCTCGACGCTGGAACCGAGCTCGGCCCGCACCCCCGACCGGAACAGCTGGTGGTCGTCGACCACGACCACCCGGGGCCGAATCGTCGCGCTCATGGGGCCCTCGGGACGGTGAGCTCGACCTCGGTGCCCTCGCCGAGGGAGGAGCGCACCTCGGCCCTGCCGCCGGCCCGGGTCATGCGGCCGTGGATCGACTCGACCAGCCCGCGACGATCGGGGTCGACCGCCGCCGGATCGAAGCCCTTGCCGCGGTCGCGGACGAAGAGCGCCGCCTGCTGCGGCTCGACCTCGAGGTAGACGTCGACGGACGCGACGCCGGCGTGGTGGGCGGCGTTCTGCACCGCCTCCCGCCCGGCGAGGGCCAGGGCCCAGAGCCGGTCGTCGAGGGCGGCGTCGCCGACCGCCACCAGCTCGACGCGCACGGCGTGGTCGTCCTCGATCTCGGCCACCAGCGACCCGACCAGGCTGGCGACGGTGGTCGCCGCTGAGCCGGGGGACCGGCCCTGCAGCCACGAGCGCAGCTCGCGCTCCTGGCGGCGGGCCAGGCGCTGCACCTCCCGGTCGTCGCCGGCCCGCACCTTGATCAGCGCCAGGGTCTGGAGCACCGAGTCGTGGAGGTGGGCCGAGATCTCCGAGCGCTCCTCGGAGCGGATCCGCTCCCGGCGCTCGGTGCCCAGGGCCTCGACCAGCCGCCCGACCGCAGGTCCGCCCAGGAGGAGCAGCCCGACGACGAATACCGCGCCGAGGGCCAGGCTGCGTCCCATCGCTCCCACGTCACCCGTGGCCGCCAGGAAGGCGACGCCGCCCCCGACTACCAGCGTGACCCCGACGGCGATGCGCAGCGGTCCGCCCCGTCCCGCCAGGATGGCGGTGCGCTCCGGCGCCCGCCCCCACACCAGGGCCACGCCC
>JBBSKY010000096.1:0-6914 GCA_038255915.1 Acidimicrobiales bacterium
ATGGCGGCCCCGACCACCAGGAGGCGCCATGACCAGGCGGCGGCGGTGTCTAGCGAGCGGGGAGGGGAGGCCACGCCGCAGCCCTACCCCGCCGGGCCCGGGACCGATCGGGTCAGCGCCCCGCGGGGTCGGGCAGATCGTCGACCAGGACCAGGGGGGCCGCCTCGACGGGGGGCTGCAGGGGCCCGGCCGCCAGGGCCGGCCGCTGCCGGTCGCGCCGGCCGGTGGCGGCGTAGGTCACCAGGAAGGCCGCCGTGCCGACCAGCACGATGGTGGCGCCCGAGGACACATCGGCGAAGTAGCTGACGTACATGCCGACGCCCCCGGCGGCCGCCCCGATGAGCGTCGAGAGCCACAGCATGGTGCTGAACGAGCTGGTCAGCATCCGGGCCACCACGGCCGGGATGACCAGCGTGGCCGCGATGAGGGTGACGCCCAGCACGTTCATGCAGGCCAGGATGGCGGCGGCCAGCAGCACCATCAGCAGGGTCTCGGCCTGCCACGTGCTGACACCCGATGCCTGGGCCACCTCGGGGTCGAACGTGGTGAACAGCAGGGCCCGGTAGCGCAGGAACACCGCCGCGCCCACCAGCGCGCAGGCCCCGACCACGACGACAACGTCGGTGGGCGACACGCCCAGGATCGACCCGAACAGCAGGGCGTCGGTGCTCTTGCCCGACTGGGGCAGCCGGTTCCTGAGGGCGATCCCGAGGGCGAAGGACGCCGTGGTGATCACTCCGATCGCAGCGTCGGCCCCGATCAGGCGGCGTCGGGTGACCCGGCCGACGGCCAGGGCCGAGGCCAGGCCCCACGCCCCCGCGGCCACGAAGTAGTTGATCCCGGCCACGGCCCCGAGGGCGGCGCCGCCGAAGATGGCGTGCGACAGCCCGTGGCCGATGTAGCTCATCGACTTGAGGGTGACGTACACGCCCAGCAGGCCGCACAGGCCGCCGGCGAGCACGGCCACGATCATCCCGTTGCGGATGAAGGCGTAGCGGAACGGCTCGAGCAGGTCGGCGGCCAGGAGGAAGGTGGCGAGGTTCACGCCGATCCCCGCTGCTGCCCGGCCGCACGAGTGGCGTCGACGACGAGGGGCACGCCCATGTGGTCGAGCACGTCCATGGGCGCCCCGAAGGTGCGCTCGAGGACGGTCGGCGTCAGGACGTCGTGGGGGCGGCCGCGGGCCAGCACGGTGCGGTTCAGGCAGATCAGGTCGGGCAGGTGGGCGGCCATGCCGTTGAGGTCGTGGGTGGTGAGGACGACGGCCGTACCCTCGGCGTGGAGCTCGGCCAGCACGTGGAGGATCTCGTGCCGGGTGCGGACGTCGACGCCCGAGGTGGGCTCGTCCAGCAGGAGGAGGGGTGGCGAGCCGAGCAGGGCCCGGGCCAGGAAGACCCGTTGCTGCTGGCCGCCGGACAGGTCGCGGATGTGGCGCCGGGCCAGCTCGCCGATGCCGAGGCGCTCGAGGAGGGTGGCGGCGGCCCTGCGCTCGGCGGCCGACGCCCACGGCAGCCGTCGGTCCCGGCCCGCCATCAGCACGACCTGCTCGACCGTCACCGGGAACGACCAGCTGACCGTCTCGACCTGGGGCACGTAGCCCATGCGCAGGCCCGGGGCGCGGGTGATCGAGCCGCACACCGGCCGCAGGCTGCCGAGGATCGCCTTCAGCAGCGTCGTCTTGCCCGAACCCGACGGCCCGACGATGCCCACGAAGTCGGCCGACATCAGGGCGAGGTCGACGTCGACCACGACCGGCGTCCTTCCGTAGGCGAACGTCGCCCGGCCCAGCTCGACCAGGGGCACGCGCCCTGAGCGGGCGTTCGCCTGACCCTCCAGCCCGCTCACTATGTGGCCTGCTCCCACCCCGGGCTCCTCGGTTGGCTCCGCCGCCTTCACTGGGGGTACGTCGCCTCGTCCGGGACGACGTCGCTGACGTCGACCCCCTCGAGGGCCACCGGGTCGCCGCCCAGGCTGCGGATCATCGTGACGAAGTCGAATCGGAGGAGGGCGAGCAGGGTGTGCTCCGGGTTGCCCGGACGGCCCGGGAGGTCGTCGTCGCGCAGCTCGTCGACGTAGCGCACCCCCGCCTCCTTGCCGATGCGCTCGAGCACCGGGCTCGGGAAGACCTCCGAGCCGAAGATGGCCGGCACCCCCTCGGCCCGCACCTGGTCGATCAGGCGGGTCAGCTCCCGCGGCGTCGGGTCCTCGAAGTCGGACACCTGGACGGCGCCGATGACCGTCCAGCCGTACTCCCGGGCGAAGTAGGCGTAGGCGTCGTGGTAGGTCAGCAGCTTGCGCCGCTCGGGGGGGAGCGTGGCCGAGGCGGTGCGCAGGGCGGCGTCGAAGGCGTCGACCCGGGCGGCGTAGGCCGCCGCGTTCTCCCGGTAGCCGGCCTCACCCTCAGGGTCGCGGCGGATCATGGTGTCGCGCACGATCTCGGCGTAGCGCCGCACCAGGGGCGGGCTCGTCCACAGGTGGGGGTTGGGCTTGCCTTCCTCCCGGGGGAAGGAGAAGTCGTAGATGTGGTCGGCTTCGGGGAGGGTCAGGTCGCCCAGCTCCACCGTCTCGGCCCCCGCCTTGCGGCTCCGGGTAGCCAGGTCGCGGGTCGGGTCCTCCAGCTTCAGGCCGTTCACGAACACCACGTCGGCCTCCGCCAGCACCCGGGCCGCGCTCGGCGGCGGCTCGAAGGTGTGGGAGTTGGTGCCCTCGGGGACGATCCCGGTGACCGCGGCCCGTTCGCCCACCACGTTGGCCACGATCGAGGTCAGCGGCGACACGGTGGTGACCACCCGCAGGCGCCCGTCGGTGGGTGCGGCGGTGCCGGTGCCGTCCCCGCAGGCGCTGGCCAGCAGTGCCACCGGCAGAACGAGCAGGAGGATCCGCCGTCGGGAAGCCATGCGGGACGAGGTTATTACGACCTGGTCGCATAAGCCTAAGCGCCGATGCGTCGGCTCAGCCCGGTGCTGGGCCTTGGGGCCGGGTCCCGGAGGAGCTGTCCCGGGTCGGGATCAGCGGTGCTGGGGCGCCGGCGCGTGCAGCAGGCCGAGGGCCATGGCGAACCCGAAGGCGGCGACCAGCCCCGAGGCCAGGGCCACGGGAAGGACCAGGGGACCGGCCGGGACGCTCAGGAACGAGGCCACCACCGCGGCCATCGACCCGATGGGCGCAGCCACGGAGGCTCCCGCCCGCCACGCCAGCACCGAGAGCAGGCACAGGGCTGACACCACCAGGAGCATCGTCGTCACCATCCTGCCACCTCCTCCTCGTCCCTCTTGTCTTCCACCGTGGGCTGTCCGCCCTCACATCGGCAGGTCCTTGACTGATCTGACGCCTTCAACACCAGTTTCGTTCCGAAATTTCTGAAGTGGGGCGGATTTTTCCGAACACCTGTCGCGCCGCCAAGCTCCCGACGTGGTCGGATCGTCACCGTGAGGGTGGAAGCGGTCGAGCTGCGGCGGGTGCGCCTGCCCCTGGTGCGCCCGTTCACCACCGCTCGCGGCTCCTCGGACTCCCGGGATTCCCTGGTGGTCCGCCTCCTCACCGACGTGGGCGAGGGGTGGGGCGAGTGCGTGGCGCTCGACGCCCCCCTGTACAGCTCGGAGTACCTCGACGCCGGCCAGCACGTGACCCGCCACCACCTGGCGCCCCGCCTCCTGGCGGGGGCGATCGGTGCCGAGGACGTGGCCCGGGTGCTGGGTCCGGTGCAGGGGCACCCGATGGCCAAGGCCGCCCTGGAGATGGCGGTGCTCGACGTCGAGCTCCGGGCGGCTGGCCGCTCGCTGGCCTCCCGCCTCGGCGCCACCCGCACCCAGATCGACTGCGGCGTGGCCGTCGGGCTGGCACCCTCGATCGACGCCCTCCTCGACGAGGTGGCCGGCTACCTGGACGAGGGCTACCGGCGGGTCAAGCTGAAGGTGCACCCCGGCGCCGACCTCGAGCCGGTGGCGGCCGTGCGGGCCCGGTTCGGCGACGTCGCCCTCCAGGTCGACGCCAACGGCGCCTACTCGGTCGACCAGTGGCCCCTGCTGGCCGCCCTCGACCCGTTCGACCTGCTTCTGATCGAGCAGCCGGTGGCCGCCGACGACCTGCTCGGCGCCGCCGAGGTGGCCCGGCGCATCCGCACGCCCGTCTGCCTGGACGAGTCGATCACCTCGGCGGCGACGGCGGCCACCGCTCTGGCCGTCGGGGCCTGCTCGGTGGTGAACATCAAGCCCGGCCGGGTCGGCGGCCTGCTCGAAGCCGTCCGGATCCACGACCTCTGCGTGGCCGCCGGCGTGCCCGTCTGGTGCGGCGGGATGCTGGAGACCGGTCTGGGCCGGGCCGCCAACCTGGCCCTGGCCGCCCTCCCTGGCTTCACCCTGCCCGCCGACCTCAGCGGATCGGCCCGCTACTTCTCCCTCGACCTCACCGCGCCCTTCGTCCCCGTCGACGGCCGCCTGGCCGTGCCGACCGGCCCGGGCCTCGGGGTCGCCCCGCTCCCAGAGGCCCTGCGCCAGCTCACCACCTCGGTGGAGCTCCTCCGCCGCTGAGGTCGACCGCCACGCTGGGTCAACTGGTCGCTGACGGTCCCTACGTCGTGTCGAAGTCGGGGACCGTGAGGGAGCCGTCCTCGGCGAGGGGGAAGCCCGGGTTGTGGGCGATCTCCCAGGCGTGCCCGTCGGGATCGGTGAACACCCCTGCGTAGCCGCCGTAGAACGTCGCCGCCGGAGGCCGGGTGACCCTGGCCCCGGCCCTCTCGGCGGCGGCGATGACCGCATCGACCTCTGCCGATGACCGAACGTTCTGGGCGAGGGCCATGCCGCCGAAGCCGCCATCGGGGGAGCCGCCGAGACCGCAGTCGACCGCCAGCTTCTCCCGATCCCACAGGACCAGCGCGAGGCCACCGGCCTGGAAGAACACGGTCCCCTCCACCTCCTGGCCTCGCCACCCCAGCCGCTCATAGAACCCTCGCGAGCGCGCCAGGTCGGCCACGCCGAGCGTGATCAGGCTCACCCGCTGCTCCATCGCCGAAACGTACCGCTTTCCGTCAGCGGTGCCCGTAGATGTCGCGGCGGTGGGCGATGTCGAGCACGCTCACCAGGCGTCGCCCCTCGTCAATCCGGTAGACCACCCGATAGGTGCCCCGGCGGGCGCCATGACAGCCTTCGAGCGGCCCGAACAGCGGCTTGCCGACGCGAGCCGGATCGTCGGCCAGAGGGCCGGCACAGAACTCGAGCACGGCGGCGGCGACCGCTTCGGGAAGACGCTCGGCAACCGCCCGGCGGGCGGGGGGCAGAAGCTCGACCCGGTGGGACTCGCCGGTCACCCAGCTGGCGGCAAGC
Organism: Acidimicrobiales bacterium; assembly: GCA_038255915.1. Lineage (GTDB taxonomy): Bacteria > Actinomycetota > Acidimicrobiia > Acidimicrobiales > JAUJNH01 > JAUJNH01. Next base: position 5,322 of record JBBSKY010000096.1, read on the forward strand.
GGAGCCGGTCGGGCGCGATGCCATGCTCTCCGCGCTCGATGGCGGCCAGCGACTCGGCGATGGCGGCCATCGACGCGACGTCTGCGAGCACCTCCAAGGTCGTCTCCAGACCCTCGAGATCGTCGACCGACAACAGCACCGCCTCGGGCGTCCCGTTCCGGGTCAGCGTGAACCGCTCGTGCTGACCGTGGGCCAGGCGGGCCAGCTCGTTCAGTCGAGCCTTGGCCTCGCTGACCGACAGGATGGTCATAGGCCGAATAGTAGTCCGCAGAGAGGCCACCGCAGGCCCCGGAGGACCCTGGGTGAGGCCGGCCAGGAGGTTCGGTGGGTCCCTCGATGCCGACGCTGAGGCGGACCAGGGCTGGGCGAAGCCGCTGGAGGGCATCTACACCCCGCAGGCCAGGAGCGGCAGGCCCATCGACCGGCGGTCCGGGCGCTCCAGCCAGATGGTGCCCGCCGCGCAGGCGGCCCGGCGGGGGCACCAGGTGCAACCCGGTCCCGGGGTCACCGCCGGCACGGCCTGGGCCAGGACGGCGGCGGTGGCCAGCACCACCCCGACCGCCCGCTCCACCAGGGCGGCGGTGACGTCGACGGCCACCACCTCACCCGAGGCCGGGTGGACCCGCACCACCCGCACCAGTCGGCCCCGAGGGTCGCAGAGCAGGCCGGCCAGGGCGGTCAGGGCGTCAACCTCGGCCAGCCCCGGGCCCGATGCCGTGCCCCCGGCCACCGTGACCGCCACCCGCCGCCCCCCCACGGCCACGGTGATGTCGCGCCTCCCGTGCACGACCAGGCCCCGCCCCGGGTCCCCGCTCCTCTGGGTCCGGGGCCGCCACCAGTCGTCGTCGAGGAAGCGCAGCTCGCGGCAGCCGACCAGCCGGAGCGGCAGCCACGCCACCGCCTGCTCGGCCCACCGGCGGGCCTGGGCCACCGCCACCGCCCGGGCCGGCGGGGTGAGCTGGGCCAGCCAGGGGCCGGGGCTGCGGTTGCCGCCGTCGGCGATGAGGTCGGCCACCACGGCGTCGACCGCGGCTTCGATCGGCGTGGCCCCGCTGGCACCCCGCAGGTGGTGGGCCACCGCCCGCAGGCCGAGGGTGCGGGCGGCGGTGGCTGCCGTCCAGGCGAAGGCCTCGTCCGGGTCGGGAACGGCGGTGGCAGGGCACGCGACCGCCGCCCGCACCCGGTAGGTGTCGACCAGGAGCTCGAGCCCCGGGGCCAGGGCGGCGGCGCCGGCCGTGAGCCGGGCCCCCGCGGCGTCGACGACCGCTCCGGGCACGAGCGCAGGCAGCTCATCGAACAACGCCGCCGCCGCCCGCACCAGGTGGCCGGGCAGGGCCCGGCGCTCGGGATGGGTCGGACTTGGCGCCTGCCATCGGCCTGCACTCGGGGATCTGGCCAGGTCGACCGACCGGCTCTGGTCCTCGCCGAGGGTCATCGGACCAGCTCCGCCAGGTCGTCGTCGTCGTCGTCCTCGTCCTCGTCGTCAGCGCTGTCGTCGGGCAGGCCGCCTCCGGCCAGCGCCACCTGTCGGGCACCGTCCGCGCAGCCGGGCAGCCGTGGGCACGACGGGCACAGCGGGTTGGCCGAGGGCCG
>JBBSKY010000097.1:0-6876 GCA_038255915.1 Acidimicrobiales bacterium
CACGTTGATCACCACGTACTCGACCCGGAACGGGTTGTTGAAGCCCCGCAGCTTGGGGATGCGCTGGATCAGGGGGAGCTGGCCGCCCTCGAACCCGGGCCGCACCGTGTTGCGGGCCTTCTGGCCCTTGGTGCCCCGGCCCGCGGTCTTGCCGCCCTTGCCGGCGATGCCCCGGCCGACGCGGCGCTTGGGCTTGGTCGAGCCCGGTGCGGGCTTGAGGTCGTGGATCTTCATGCGAGCTCCTCGACTTCGATCAGGTGGGGGACGCGGGCCAGCATGCCCCGGATCTCAGGGCGGTCGGGAAGGGTGTTGGTCTTCCCTATGCCACGGAGCCCGAGGGCTCGCAGCGTGCCGCGGTGCTTGGGCTTGGTGCCGATGGACGACTTGACCTGGGTGACCTTCAGCTCGGCCATCACGCCACCTCGGTGGGCACGTGCGGGCCCCGCTGGCGCTCCTGGTAGGCCACGAGCACCCCCTTCGGGGTCACCTCGGCCATGCTCATGCCGCGACGGCGGGCCACCTCCTCGGGGGCCTGGAGGCTGCGGAGGCCCTCGATGGTGGCGCGAGCCACGTTGATGGCGTTGGAGGAGCCGAGCGACTTGCAGAGCACGTCGTGGATCCCCGCCACCTCGAGCACGGCCCGGGCCGCGCCACCGGCGATGACGCCGGTGCCGGGGGCGGCGGGCTGCAGCAGCACCCGGCCGGCGCCGGAGACGCCGATGATCGGGTGGACGATGGTGGAGCCGGCCAGGGGCACGCTGAACAGCTCCTTCTTGGCCTCCTCGACCGCCTTCTGCATGGCCAGGCCGACCTCCTTGGCCTTGCCGATGCCGAGACCGACGCGGCCGTTGCCGTCGCCCACGACCATGAGCGCGCTGAAGGAGAAGCGGCGGCCGCCCTGGACGACCTTGGAGACCCGTCGGGGCCGCCCGATCGGTCGCTCTTCGAGGTTCATGTCTGCCATCTAGAACTCCAGCCCCGCCTCACGGGCGGCGTCGGCGAGGGCGGCGATGCGCCCGTGGTACACGAACCCACCGCGGTCGAAGACCACGGTGGTGATGCCGGAGGCCTTGGCCCGCTCGGCGACGAGGCGTCCGACCGCAGCCGCCGCCTCCTTGTTGCTGGTGCCGCCAGATCCGACGGCGCTGCGCAGGTCGGCCTCGTGGGTCGATGCCGCAGCCAGCGTGCGGCCGGCGCGGTCGTCGATCACCTGGGCGACGATGTGCTTGTTCGAGCGGAACACCGCCAGGCGGGGCCGGGCGCTCGAGCCGGAGACCTTCTTGCGAAGCCGGTGGTGGCGGCGGGCCCGGCCCAGCTGCTTGTCCTTGGTGGTGACGCTCATTACTTGGCTGCCTTCCCGGCCTTGCGCTGGACCCGCTCGCCGAGGTAGCGGACGCCCTTGCCCTTGTAGGGCTCGGGCTTGCGGATCTTGCGGATGTTGGCGGCGACCTGGCCGACCTGCTCCTTGTCGACGCCCTTGATGACCACGCGGGTGGGGATGGGCACCTCGAAGCTGATGCCGTCGGGGGCGGGGACGTTGACCCCGTGGCTGAAGCCGAGGGCGAGCTGGAGGCTCTTGCCCTGGAGGACGGCGCGGTAGCCCACGCCGACGATCTCGAGCTCCTTGGAGAAGCCGGCGGTGACGCCGGTGACCATGTTCTGGACCAGGGTGCGGCTGAGCCCGTGCAGGGCCCGGCTCCGACGCTCGTCGTTGGGGCGCTCGACGACGAGGTTGCCGTCCTCCTGGCGGACCACGATGGGCTCGGCGATCTCACGGGTGAGGGTGCCCTTGGGGCCCTTGACGACGACGGTGGCGCCGCTGAGGCTCACCTCGACACCCGAGGGAACGGGGATGGGTTGACGACCGATGCGGGACATCTCTTCAGTCCTTCCCGCTACCAGACGTAGCAGAGGACTTCACCACCGACACGGCGCTTGTGCGCTTCCTTGTCGGTCATGAGGCCGTGGCTGGTGGACAGGACAGCGACACCGAGGCCGCCGAGGACGCGAGGCAGCTTGTCGGCCTGGCTGTAGACCCGCAGCCCGGGCTTCGACACCCGGCGCAGGCCGAGGATCGAGCGGGTGCGGTCGTGGAGGTACTTCATGTCGATCTCGAGGGTGCGGCCGGGCCGGCCCTCATTGTCGCTGATCCGGAAGCCGGCGATGAAGCCCTCCTGCTGGAGGACCTTGGCCAGGGCCTCCTTCTGCTTGGAGGAAGGCATCTTCACGACGTCGTGGTACTGCACGTTGCCGTTGCGGATGCGGGTCAGCATGTCCGCGATGGGGTCGGTCATCGTCATGTGGTGGCTCCTCCCCCTACAACGAGCACTTGGTCACGCCCGGAACCTCGCCGGCGAGGGCGAGGTTGCGCAGGCAGATCCGACAGAGCCCGAACTTGCGGTACACGGCCTTGGGCCGACCGCAGCGCTGGCAGCGGGTGTACCCGCGAACCTTGAACTTCGGTGTGCGCTTGCACTTTTCGACGAGTGCCTTCTTTGCCATTGCTACTGCCCCTCGCGCTTGAACGGGAAGCCGAAGGCGTCGAGAAAAGCGCGGCCTTCGGCATCGGTGCGTGCGGTGGTGACGATCGAGATGTCCATGCCTCGCGGCTGGTCGATCTTGTCGTAGTCGAGCTCCGGGAAGATCAGCTGGTCGTTGATCCCGAAGGTGTAGTTGCCCCGGCCGTCGAAGCCGCCGGTGGGCATGCCCCGGAAGTCACGCATCCGGGGGATGGCGACCGAGATGAGCCGGTCGAGGAACTCCCATCGGCGGTCGCCCCGGAGGGTGACCTTGCAGCCGATGGCGTAGCCCTCGCGCAGCTTGAAGCCGGCGATCGACTTCTTGGCCTTGGTCACCACCGGCTTCTGGCCGGCGATGAGGGTCATGTCCTTGACCGCCCCCTCGAGGATGCTGGCCTGGGCCGCAGCCCGGCCGACGCCCATGTTCAGGACGATCTTCTCGAGGCGGGGGACCTGCATGATGTTCGGCAGCGCCAGGCGCTCCTGGAGCTGGGCCCGCAGCTCGTTGTCGTAGCGCTGGCGCAGGCGCGGGCGGCTCGACAGGTCGGGCGGGGTGAAGGTGGCGGCCATCAGAGGTCGGCTCCCGTGCGCTTGCAGATGCGGATCTTGGTGCCGTCGGGCTGGAAGCGGTAGCCGACCCGGGTGGCCTTGCCGTCCCCGGGGCTGACGACAGCGACGTTGGCGACCTGGATCGGCATGTCGCGGTCGACGATGCCGGCCTGGGTGTTGGCCCGGGTGGCCTTCTGGTGCTTGCGCACCGTGTGGACGCCCTCGACGATGACCTTGCCGTCCTTGGGGAGGACCTTGAGGACCAGGCCTTGCTTGCCCCGGTCCTTGCCGGTGAGCACGATCACGCGGTCACCCTTTTTGATCTTCAGGCCTGCCACTCAGATCACCTCCGGTGCGAGCGAGACGATGCGCATGAACTTCTTGTCCCGCAGCTCACGGCCGACCGGGCCGAAGATGCGGGTGCCGCGCGGGGTCTGGTCGTCCTTGATGAGCACGGCGGCGTTCTCGTCGAAGCGGATGTAGCTGCCGTCGGCCCGGCGCCGCTCCTTGGAGGTGCGCACGACGACGCACTTCACGACGTCGCCCTTCTTCACCGCCGCGCCGGGGATGGCGTCTTTCACGGTGGCCACGAAGATGTCGCCGATCGAGGCGTACCGGCGGCGGCTGCCACCGAGCACCTTGATGCACAGCACCTCGCGGGCTCCGGAGTTGTCGGCCACCTTGAGGCGGCTCTCCTGTTGGATCATCGGGCCCGCTCCAGCACTTCGACCAGGCGCCAGCGCTTGGTCTTGGACAGCGGGCGGGTCTCCATGACCCGCACCTGGTCGCCGACCCGGGCGAGGTCACCCTCGTCGTGGGCGTGCAGCTTCTTGGTCCGCAGCACGGTCTTGCCGTACTTGGGGTGCCGGGTCTTCTCGGTGACCGTCACCACGATGCTCTTCTGCATGGCGGCCGAGCTCACCACGCCCTCGCGGACCTTGCGGAAGGCCCGGCTGGGACCGGTGCTCTCGGCGGCGGTGTTTTCGTTGTCGTTGTCGGCCATCAGACGGCTCCAGCTTCGGCGGCGATCTCGCGCTGGCGCATGATCGTTCGGATGCGGGCGACGTCACGCTTGGCGACGCCCAGCAGGGATGTGTTCTCGGCCTGGCCGGTGGCGATCTGGAAGCGAAGCGTGAAGACCTCCTGCTTCACCTCGGCCAGCCGGTCGGACAGCTCGTCGTCGGAGAGCTCACGCAGCTCGACGGTCGTGATCGGCATCAGATCTCCACCTCCTCGGTCTGGGCCCGGGTCACGAAGCGGGCCTTGATCGGCAGCTTCTGGATGGCCCGCTCGATGGCCGCCCGGGCGATCTCCTCGTTGGGGAAGCGCAGCTCGAACATGACCCGGCCGGGCTTGACCACGGCTATCCACAGCTCGGGGTTGCCCTTGCCCGAGCCCATGCGGGTCTCGGCCGGCTTCTTGGTGACGGGGCGGTCCGGGAAGATCCGGATCCACACCTTGCCGCCACGCTTGATGTGGCGGGTCATGGCGATTCGGGCGGCCTCGATCTGGCGGGCCGAGACCCAGCCGGGCTCGAGGGCCTGCACGCCGTAGTCGCCGAAGCTGACGACGGAGCCGCCCTTGGCCTCGCCGCGCATGCGGCCTCGCTGCTGCTTTCGGTGCTTGACCTTGCGGGGCATCAACATGGGTCAGTCCACCTGCTTGGGAAAGTGCGGGGTCTCCGAGTGAGCCAGACGGCGCTCGATCTCCTCTTCCTCGGCCAGGATGCGCTCGGTCTCCGGATCGAGCTCCTGCACGATCGGGGTGACCTCCTCACCGGTCGGGGCGGCTTCACCCTCGGGGCGCTTGCGGCCGCCCGACGAGGCGGCGATGACCTTGCGGGCCCCGGGGGCCTTGCCTGCGGCACCGTCGCCGGCGGCGAGGGCGGCCTCGGCCTTGACCTTGTCGTCGGTGGAGAGCTTGTAGGGCAGGATGTCGCCCTTGTAGATCCACACCTTCACGCCGATGCGGCCCATGGTGGTGGCGGCCTCACGGAAGCCGAAGTCGATGTCAGCCCGCAGGGTGTGCAGCGGCACCCGGCCCTCCCGGTAGCTCTCCCGGCGGCTCATCTCGGCGCCACCCAGCCGACCCGAGCACTGGACCTTGACGCCGATGGCGCCGGCCTTCTGCACGGTCTGGAGGGTGCGCTTCATGGCCCGGCGGAACGAGACCCGGCCGGTGAGCTGGTCGGCGATGTTCTGGGCCATCAGGGCCGCGTCCAGCTCGGGCTGGCGGATCTCCTGGATGTTCAGCTGGACCCGGGGGTTGCTGGTCATCTTGGCCAGCTCGGTGCGGAGGCGCTCGGCCTCGGCGCCACGGCGGCCGATGACGATGCCCGGCCGGGCGGTGTGCAGGTCGATCTTCAGCCGGTCACGGGTGCGCTCGATCTCGATGCGGCTCACCATGGCCCGCTCGAGCTGGCTCTGCAGGTACTTGCGGATCTTGGCGTCCTCGACCACATAGGTCTTGTAGTCGCGCTCGGTGAACCACCGGCTCTTCCAGTCGGTGGTCACGCCGAGGCGGAACCCGTAGGGGTTGACCTTCTGGCCCATCTACTTCTCCTCGTCCTCTGCCGCGACGGCATCGGTGTTCTCGGCGGCATCGGTGCTCTCGGCGGCGGCTGCCGGCGGCTGCTCGACCACGACATCCTCGGTCGCGACCTCGTCGGTGGCGCTCGAGCTGTCCTCAGGCGTGGCGTCGGCGGCGCCGCCCCTGCGCTTGTTCCGCTCGGTGCGGGCCCGGCGCCCGCCCGGCTGCTGGCTGGCCGTGACCCGGCGGGTGCGCCGGTCGGCCTCGACCCGCTCCTGCTTGGCCTTGACCACGGCCAGGCGGCCCTCGGGGAGGCGGCTCACGATGATGGTGATGTGGGCGGTGCGCTTGCGCAGGCGGCCGGCCCGGCCCCGGGCCCGGGGGCGGAAGGTCTTGTAGGTGCGGCCCTCATCCGCGAAGCAGGCGGAGACGAAGAGCTCGTCGGGCACCATGTCGTCGTTGTTCTCGGCGTTGGCCACCGCGCTGGCGAGCAGCTTCAGCACCAGGTCGGCGGCGTCGCGCTCGCAGAACCGGAGGATGTCGCGGGCCTCGCCCACCGGCACACCCCGGATGAGCTCGAGGACCTCGCGGATCTTGAAGGCCGAGGTGCGGGTGTTGCGCAGGATGGCCCGGGTGCCGTCGGTCTCGTTGGTGCGTTGGCCGGCCACTAGCGCTTCTTCCCCTTGACTGAGCGCTCCATGCCGGCGTGGTACTTGAAGGTGCGGGTGTTGGCGAACTCGCCCAGCTTGTGGCCCACCATCGACTCGGTGAGGTACACGGGAACGTGCTTGCGGCCGTCGTGGACGGCGATGGTGTGGCCCACCATGTCGGGGATGATCGTGCTGCGGCGCGACCACGTCTTGATGACCTTCTTGTCGCCGGCCGAGTTCAGGACGTCGACCTTCTTCAAGAGGTGGTCGTCGACGAACGGGCCCTTCTTCAGGCTGCGGGGCATGATCTCCTCCTACCGTCGGACGCCGCGTGAAGGCCGGCGGCGGATGATGAGCTGCTGCGACGGCTTGGTCTTGTCGCGGGTGCGCCCCTCGGGCTTGCCCCACGGGCTCACCGGGTGACGGCCGCCGGACGTCTTGCCCTCGCCACCACCGTGCGGGTGGTCGACGGGGTTCATGGCCACGCCCCGGGTCTGGGGGCGCTTGCCCAGCCAACGGCTGCGGCCGGCCTTGCCGATCTTGATGAGCTCGGCCTCGGCGAAGCCGACCTCGCCGAGCGTGGCCCGGCAGTCGATGGCGACCCTGCGCATCTCCCGGCTGGGGAGGCG
>JBBSKY010000098.1:0-6647 GCA_038255915.1 Acidimicrobiales bacterium
CACGAACAGCCATGCATTGCGGCGTCGGCCGGCCATCAGCGGCTCATCTTGGTCGGCCGCGGTCGACCAGCGCCCGCACGGGCGGGTGTCCTGCCGGCACTTCCGCCCACTGACAGCCCCGCAGGGGGCCCTGAAACGAGTGGGGGAGGGGTAGAGGAGGTCCCGGCCGGCCGGGACTGCCTGCCACGGTGACCAGGCGGAGGAGCTGGCCAGGGTGCGACACCACCTCCTCAGCCGGCTCGAACGCTGAGCCTCGCAGCGGTGCCGTCCTCAACCCACCTCGATCCACAGCAACGGGTCTCGCACCGACCGGGCCTCGATGCGGCCCTCGTCGACGGCCGCGTACAACTCACGGACCGAGATCCCAAGACGGCGAGCCGCCGGCACCATCTGCATCCACTCCGAAGTGCCTGTCATGGCATACCAGCGTATCCGCCGACGGGGTAGGCAGTTGGCTCCGAGCCGTTCGGCAAGGGGCCAACGGCGAGCAGCTCCGTCGTCGCTGCTGCGTCGGCCTGGCGGCCTCCGCCTGCGCTCGAGGCGACGCCTCTAACCCCCGGCAATGCGCCTGCCCTGGGTGACGTCGAGGACGATGAAGCTGTCCTCTTGTCACTGCCGTTCGGCGCGCGTGACTCTCACCTCGCGGCGCTTCCACACACCCCCCCTGTCGCTTGATCCTGCCCGGGGGTCCCACCGTGGTGTCCCGTCAAGGGCGCCCAGGATTCCTTCCCTCAACAGCCGGCGCCTGACGGCACCCCGGGAAGAAATCCTCCCGGGCGTCCGCCTCCGGCGGAGTCCCCCCTTGACGTCCATCACGTCTGTCTCTTGTGAAAAGCGCCCCATGAAGCCGGGGCGCTTTGCTCTGCCTTCTTTGGTGTCACGCCCCAAAAGCGGGGCGCAACAGGGGGGGTGCTGAGACATCACACCCACGCCTGTTTCCAACAACCGACAAGCGAAAGGCTGACCAGTGTCAACGATCACCGAAACCTCCGGGGCGACGATCCTCGACATCCTGACGGGCGAGCTCGTTCCCCACCCCGACAACCCTCGCACCGACGCCTCGGCTGACGAGCAGCTCCTGGCCAGCGTCCGCAGCGCTGGGATCCTCGAGCCGCTGCTGGTCCGCTGGCACCAGATCACCAGCCCCGGCGACGCCGAGCCCGGCGCCGTCGCCCCCCACTGGCAGCTGCTGGCCGGCCACCGCCGGCTCGACGCCGCCAAGAAGCTCGGCCTGATGACCGTTCCCTGCCTGGTCCGGGACGTCGACGACGCCGGCGCCCTCGAGGTGCTCGTCGCCGAGAACATGGCCCGCAAGGACCTGTCCCCTCTGGAGCAGGCCCGGGGGCTGCAGCTCCTCGTCGACGCCAAGGTGAAGCCGAAGGACGTCGCCACCAAGCTGGGCTGGTCGCTCGACCTGGTCCGCCGCCGCCTTGGTCTTCTGACCCTTCCGGCCAAAGCCCGGGTGCTGCTGGAGGACCAGGCCATCGCCCTCGACGTCGCCGAACAGCTGGCGGCACTGCCCACCGCGGCCGCCGAAGAGCTGGTGTCACAGGGCGTGCCCGCCTCCTACGACATCGCCCGCAAGGCCCGGGAGGTTCGGGTCGCCAAGCTCTACCGCCAAGCCGAGCGGGAGCTCAAGAAGCAAGGCACCCGCACTCTCCGGGCCGAGTTCCGCTACGACCTCACCCGCCTCGGGAACGAGCTGTCGAAGATGCTCCTCGACCCGGTGCTCCACGCCTTCGAGCCCTGCTCGGCCATCGCCCTCGTCGCCTACGGGGAGTCGATCGAACAGGTGCACATCTGCACCGACCCCAATCGTCACGACCCGACGGGCGAGTCGGCCCTGAAGGTCCCCGCCGCCGACGAGGCCGAGCGGATCCGAGAGGCCGAGTGGGCGGCCCGGGAGGCCGAGGCCGACGCCGAACGGCAGCGCCAGCGTGACGCCGAGCTCGAGCAGCTCGACGAGGGCGACCGGGACGCCTACCTGGCCAAGGAGGCCGAGGAGGAGGCCAGGCGGCAGGCCGACCAGGCCCGCCGGGCCGCACAGATCGAGGAGCAGAGGCGCCGGCGGGAGGCCGGTGACGCCATCCAGGCCTACCGCCTCGAGATCAAGCCCCGTGTGGCCCGGGCCAAGATCCACCAGGGCCCGGCCCTCGACTTCCTGTGGGCCCAGATCATCAACGACAGCGGCACGATCCCGTCCCGTGACCGCATTGTGGGGCGACCTGGCGGCCATGCTCGACGTGCCGGTGCCCGAGGGGGTCGAGGACCTCCGAGCCGTCGTCGACGGCTACCGCACCCAGAGCGTCACGAACCGGCTCCGGGTGCTGGTCGCCGTCATGCTCTGGTCCGACGTGCCGCACTGGGCCCGGATGGAGGTGCACCCGGTCGACGTGTACGCCCAGGCCGCCGGGTTCGACCTCCACCCCGAACTCACGGCGGCCGGCGCCCGGGCCGCTGAGCTGCACGCCCAGTGCCAGGAGCTGCTCAACCGGGTCCCGGTCCCGCCTGAGGGACTCGACAAGCAGCTGGCCGACGCCGACGGCGACGTCGAGGAGCTGGAGGCCATCCTCGCCGAAATGGAGGAGGCGGTCGCCGGTCTCGAGCCGGGCGACGGCGGAGACCCCGACCTCGGCTGCTCCGAAGAGATCGAGACCGTCGCCAGCCTGTAGGGCCTCGTAGGCCCCGTCGGACAAGGGCCCGCTCCCAACCATCAACCGGACGGGAGCGGGCCCGCCCGACAAGCCGCCCCCGTGGGGTCGGCCGCCCCCACGGGGGCGGCCGGGTCGCAGGGCCGGGGGTGAGACCGCGCCACCCGGGTGGGGGCCGGCTAACAGAGTTACAGACCCCGGAACCGACGGAATCGACGGCCTGACGGCCGACTGCTCATCCAGCGACCCAGGGCCGGGTCTTCGGTGTCAGACCCGCAGCGGGAGCGGCGGCCGGCGTGGGAGTCCCGGGGCTGGCCGGGGGCTGGCCGGGGGCTGGTGGGGGGCTGGTGGGGCTCTTCGCTTGACGTTGCCCGCCGGCCTCACGCCGGCCGCAAGGGGCAGACCCCTGTGTGTCCTCACCTCGCTCGCTCGGCTCCGGTACTCGGGGCGCCTCCGGCGTCCCCTTGCCCCCAGCCCGACCGGCGGGCCTCGCCGCTCCATGCCCACCAGCCCCTCCTCCCAGCCACTCCTCACCCACCTGGCCCAGCTCTACCGCCTGGCCGAGGACAACCACGTCCAGCTCCGCCGCCTGGCCGAGGAGCTCGAGCAAGTCACCCGCCGGAACGTCGTGGTCATCGAGCAGCTGCGCCTCGCCGTGGAGATGGCGAGCCGGTGAGCGCCCCGGGCCTCGGCCCGCTGGGCCCCTGCCGGTACTGCGGGGACGCCGTCTTCGGCAACCTGGCCCAGCCGGGGCCGCCCGCCCACACGTGCTGTGCGATCCACAGCGTCGAGAACCCAGGGCAGCCCTGCATCGCCTGCGTCGCCGCCAAGCAGCCGACACGCTCTCGTCGGCGACCTCGCGGGTGACGCACCCAGCGAGACCATCGACCGGGCGGACCGCAGCGGGCGGTCACCTGGGCCGTAGCCTTGGCCCGGCCGTGGGCTGAGCGTCACCGGCCCTTGGGCTCCGCCCCTCTCGTCACCGATCGAGGAGCATCAGATGTCCACGTCGAACCCGGACCTGCCCGCCGAGAACGTCACTGTCGACCGAACCGTCCTGTTCGGCGTCTGTGACGACATGGCCGACGCCGCCCTGGCCCTCGAGGCCGGCGGCGACCTCGACGCTGAGGAGCGGGACCGGTGCGTTGCAGCCCTGAGGGACGGGATCAGCCAGCTGTGGATGGAGGCCAACCTCCACCAGCTGCACCCCGGCACCGCCCCGCCCGCAGGAACCTAAGAGCTTCGGGGGCGCCGCCCCCGACCCCCGCCTCCCCAACAGGCATCTCCGGCGCCAAGGGCGCCGACACCGGCGACCATGCCCCTGGGCAGGGGTGCCGCCGATGAAGCCGGCGAGCCCCTGCCCCCGGGCGCGCTGGCGCATCTGGTGTGCCCACCTGCAAACACCCCCCCTGGTTCGCCATCTTGTTCGGGGGTTCGGCCGTGGTGCCCGTGTCAAGGGTGCGCCTGATTTTCTCCGCCCCCGCCGACGATGAAGCCGTCGGCTCCTCCGAACAAAATCACAGCGGCGCATCGTTCCGGCCGGTGCTGCTGGCCGGAACGCAGACCCTGGACACTCCACCAGGTTGCACGGGACGAGCGGCCTCTGGCCGCGCTCTGCTCGTTGGAGGTGCCGCCCCGGGAAAGCCGGGGCCTCACCAGGGGGGGTTGAGAGCCTCCCCGCAACGGAAAGGGACACCACCAATGCCCACCGACGACATCACCCGGCGGACGGCCAGCAACCGGCCCGTCCGACTCCTGCCGATGGCCAACACCGACAGCGGCTACGACCCTCGCAGCACCTACAGCGAGATGTTCTGGCTGCCGATCCTTGGGCCGGCGTCGATCCTGCTCCTCCGCCGCACCGCCTACCTGTTCGACGCCCACCCCAACGGCGTCGACCTGGACCTCGGAACCTTCGCCAGCACCCTCGGCCTCCGGGGTGGTCAGGGTCGCAGCAGCACCCTCCACCGCACCTTCACCCGGCTGGCCCGGTTCCACTTCGCCGATGTGACCTGGCTCGACGACGGGGCGGTCGAGGTCGTGCGCACCATGCACGCCCTCACGCCCGGCGCCGTCGACCAGCTGCCCCCGGCGCTGCAGGCCGCCCTCACCGGCCGGACGTGGCCGATGCGCTGACCGCTCACCTGGCGGCCCGGGACCTCGCCTCCCCCGGGCCGCCGCTCCCCAAGAAAGCCGGCTGCAACCAATACCGTGATCCCACCAAGGAGCCTCGATACGTCCACCGCTGCTGCCACGCTCGGTACGGACGTCACCGACCTGATTCCCTGCGATCCACACCCTGCTCGTCACCGGCGGCCGCCGGTTCACCGACGTTGAGATGGTCCGCGTCTACCTGTCAGGGCCAGCCCACCACGACCATACGACGAGCAGGTCTTGGGGGTACCGGCGAGCGTTGTCAGGGCTGGCGGTCTGCTCCGACATCGGGATGGCGGCGTTGGTGGTGCACCGCCATGACGACGACAACGTCGCCGATGACGCGGTAGCGGGCTGTGTAGGGGAACCCTGACGTGGCCACCTTGCGCTCGATGACCTCGCCCGTCGCGTCGTACACGACCGGAGCGCCGGAGTTCGGCCAGTCGGCGGCCGACTCGATGGTCAGCTTGACGACATCGAGGAACTGATCGCCAAGACCCTGGACTTGTTCCTCATACCAGGACCACGCCGCCACGAGGTCGTCCTCGGCGAGCGGGTGCAGCCGGTAGGGGAGCGTCACCCGCCCGTTCGGGGCGAGCGGACGGCGTCGACACGCTCGATGAGGTTGTCCCAGGTGACGGGGTGCGCCGCCCCACTCTCAAGCATCCGAGCTCGACGATCAGTTTCGTCGCTCCACGCTCGATCGACAGTCGCCTCATCGGCGTCGCCTGCGTCGAGGCTGGCCAGCAGACCGGAGGCGAGCAGCGCCCGATCGGCAGCAGGAAGCAGCATCGCCTTCTCCAGAAGGGACTCCGCTGCGGTCGCCACGTCCATCATGGTACCGCTGCTCGGTCACCAGCGATCGACGCCAACGTCGGTGTGAGCGCCGAGAACAGGACCGTCGCGACCGCGACGGCGGCCTGACCGTCGGTTTCCAGCCGAGCCGGCTGCTTTGCCGGCAACGACGGAGGCCGCTCATCGGAGAGCGATGGGCGCCGTCGGCTCTCGCCAGGTCTGAACGCGACGCCCACCGAACGCCGCAGGCGGCGTTCGGCGTCTGTGACCGTGCCGGCCGCGTGGCCGGGCACCTCAACAGGGGCGACGCCCCCGAGCCCCACATTTCGGGGCGACCCCCCGGACCCCGCCTACCCAGAAGGCATCCCCGGCGCCAAGGGCGCCGACACCAGCGGCATTGCCCTGAGGCGAGGGAGCCGCCGATGAAGCTGGCGACCCCCCGCCGCCGGGCGTGCTCGATGACCTGTTGTGCCCCCAACACCCCCCCCTGGTTCGTCATCGTCTCACCGGTTCACCGTTCGTGCCCGTGTCAAGGGTGCGCCAAGATTTTCCCCTCCTCCGGCGACGGTGAAGCTGTCGCCTCCCCCGAAAAAAATCCTCCCGGCGCATCTTGCCGCCCCGGCGGCGACGGTGAAGCTGTCGCCTTGGACGCCAAGAGTTCCCCCTTGACACTCCACCAGGGTGCACTTCGGGACGGCCACCAAAAAGCCGTGGCCGACTCTGTAGTTCGGCTGCTGCTGTCCCAAAAGCGGGGACATCACCAGGGGGGGGGCGAAACGCTCCTGCCCACCGTTGAACACCACCGAAGGAGCCCCGATGACAACGATCGCACCCGCCGACCGCTACCTGGTCGAGATCACCGACCTGCTCAGCGAACAGACCGACGAGTACTGCCTCAGCTCCGAGGAGCTCACCCGGGTCTTCGGGCCCGAGCTGGCCGCCAAGTTCGCCGCCGTGCACGCCGAGCGAGGCCGGGCCCGGCTCCGCACCCGTCGCCTGTGGCTCTACCGCCGCTCCGGCCTGGCCCGCCACTGCATCGCCTACGAC
>JBBSKY010000099.1:0-6540 GCA_038255915.1 Acidimicrobiales bacterium
CGTGGACGGCCAGCGTCCTCGCCCTCATCAACGCCCTCGGGGCCGGCCTGTGCGTGTTGACCCTGCCCCTAGCCGACCTCGGCCCGCGGGGCTGGCGCCTGTCGTATGTGGTGCCCCTCCTGTTCCTGCCGCTGGTGGTGGCGGCGTCTCGTCGCCTCCCCGAGAGCCGCCGCTTCCTGCGCCTGCAGACCGGTGCCACCCGCACGGCGGGCCCGGCCCCCCGGCTCCGGGGTCACGGGCGGCGCCTGGCCCTGCTGGCCACCGGCGGGTTCCTGGCGGCGGCGTTCGTCAACCCGGCCTCCCAGCTGCAGAACACCTTCCTGGCCGACGAGCGGGGCTTCTCGGGCGCCCGGATCACCCTGTTCACCCTGCTGACGGGAACCCCGGCCAGCATCGGGGTGATCGTCGGTGGGCGACTGGCCGAGCGGAGCCGACGCCTGGTGGGCGCCACCGGGCTGGTCGTCGGCACCACTCTGGTCGTGCTGGCCTACCTGGCTGCGGGCTGGCCGCTGTGGGCTTTGGGCATCGTGGCCGGCATCTTCTCGGCCGCCACCGTGCCGGCCCTCGCTGTCTACGGGCCCGAGCTGTTTCCGACCGCGGTCCGGGGCCGAGCCAACGGCGTCATCAGCGTGGTGTCCCGGATCGGAGCGGTGACGGGCCTCCTGGCCGCCGGCCTGCTGTCCAGCCGCCTCGGCGGCCTCGGCCCCGCCCTCGCCGTCCTCGGCACCGGCCCCCTCCTCCTCGCCGTCCTGGTCCTGGCCGCCTACCCCGAGACCGCCTCCCGCGAGCTGGAGGACCTCAATCCCGAAGACCGCACTGCACCCCTTCCCCCCTGAGGTCGCGGCGCGGTGTTCGCAGACGCCCACCCTCCGGACGATCTCGGCGAGGCCCTGACCCGCCGCAGGCCCAAGCCACGTGGGGGTACCACGGGCCCCGCCAGACGCCGCTCGTCACCTCGCTGGACTGACGAGGCCCGGAGGGGCGAGCGCAGCGAGTCCCGAGGCCTTAGGAGGGAAGCGAGGTGGTAAGGGCGGCGGCCGGTGGGGATGTAGCAGAGCTAGGCGTGGTTGCGGCTGCGGCGGCGCAGGACCTCGACACCGGCGAGGGCCAGTGCGAAGGACAGGCCGAGGCCGAGGTACAGGCGGTCGTCACGGCCGGTGACGGGCAGCTCGCCGCCGACTGCGCCGACACCGGGGGCTCTCAGGGTGAACCGGCCGACGAGGTTCACGTTGCCGTTCGCTCCGCCGATGCCGCAGGTGCCGGTGACTGTGGCCGTGTCCATGATGCGACCGCTTCTGCTGCCGGCGTCAACGGTGACCTGGACCTGCACCACCCTGGTCTCACGGGGCGGGATGGGCCCGATGTCGTTGAAGACGACCCTGGTGACGCCACCCTCCTGGCTGACGGAGGCCGCCGGGTTGGTGGCGTTGACGGTGAAGCCGACGCCGTTGGTGGCGGTGATGTCGTCCACCACCCGGACGTTCGTGAGGGGCACGTAGCAGGGGTTGAAGGCGGCGATGGTGACGGTGAAGGTCTCACCGGCGTTGACGTCGGCCCGGTCGGAGGTCTTGTTGACGCCGATCCCGGGGCAGTCGATGCCGCCGGCGGGGGCGAAGGCCTGGACCTCCATGTGGCCGACCCGCACGTCACCGATGAGGCCGGCGAGCGGGGCGAGGAGGCCGATGGGCTGGATGCGGACCAGGTCGATCGCGGCCGAGGCGACGGTGCCGTCAGCGGCCTCGGTCGGTGCGGCGGTGCTGCCGATCGCCCGTGGCCCCTCGCCGATCACGATGCCCTGGTCGGCCAGAAGGTCGACGACCGGCTGCAGGAGGTCGAGGGCCGGGCCCAGCGGGACGAGCAGCTCGCCGGTGACCTCGTTGAACTGGACGAGGCCGGCTGGCAGGCCCGGCAGGATCGCCCCCAGGAGGTCACCGAGCGGGTCGAGGATGCCCGACGGCGGGATCGTGAGGCGCAGGACGGGCATCTGGGCGCCCGTCGCCGGGTTGTAGGTCACAAAAGCCGTTCCCGGCAGGCCGCCGGCAGCTGCAGACAGCTGGTAGATGCCGGCGACCTCGATGGAGAGGGCCACCGCGCCGAGAGGGTCGGCGATCGTCACCGGGGCGACCGTCTGCTCGACCTGGCTGAGGATGCCCACCTTGCCGCCGGCGAGCGTGCCGTTGCGGAGGGTCTGGGCGACCAGCTTCTGGCGGGAGGCGCTGCCCACGGCGTTGCGGGTGTCGTCCGGACCGGCGGCCCCGAGGCGGATCGTCGGGTTCTCGAACCCGTCGGTTCCCGGGTCGCCGTTGCCGAGAAGCTGCACGTTGGCGGCCTCGCCCCGGGCGTTGGCCAGGTCGGCGCCGAGCACGCAGTCTGCGCCGATGTCGTTGAAGTTGGCCACGGCCCGACCCTCGAGCGCCTCAGCGAAGGCGAGGGTGGAGACGGGCAGCTCGAGGAGGCTGTCCTCGGAGATCGAGGAGGGGGGGGCAAACGCCACGGCGTCGGCCACGAGCTGGATCTCCTGGCCCACGAGCGAGAGCTCCAGGGCAGCGCCCATCGCCTTGCTGGCGAAGTTGGGGGCGCTGGGGGAGACCAGCCGGCCGAGCTCGTCAGTGACGGGCTGGAGGCCCCGGCTGTTCACGGCCGAGTTGGCGAAGGCCACCGTGGCCTCGGCCAGCGAGTCGGGCAGGACGCTGCCGATGTCCAGGAACGTCTCGGCGGCGGAGCCGTAGCCGCCGTACGCCTGGGGCGCGGGCGTGAAGGCGCTGGCGGGTGTCGCCGACACCGCCACCGCTGCCAGCGTCGCTGTCAGCGCGGCGGCGATCACGCCGATCCGCCGTCGCATGCTCCTGCTGCCCTTCATGGCATGGCTCCTCATTCGTTCCCTGACCGCGGCCAGTGGTGTAGAACCCCAGGCCGGTGATCCTGGTGGTCTAGGCCGGATGCTAGGGGAACGAGCCAGAGGCGCACCATGATCCCCCTGTGGGAGGGGGATTTGATGGTAGGAGGCCGGGTTCGGTCTGAGCTCCGACATCAGCCAGATGTCGGGCCACCAGGCTCCGTGCCGCTTCGCGGCACGAACTCCGGGTGCAGCGCCGGCCCCCGATGAACGGGGGCCGACGATGCACCCTCACAGAGCAAGGTCAGCGGCCAGCCAGGCTACGCCGACGCAGGGCCAGGGCACCGAGGGCGAGGGCGGCAAGGCCGCCAGCCAGCGGAGCTGTGGAGTCGCCGCCGGTGCGGGGCAGCTCACCGCCGCCGGTGGATCCGGTGTTCCCATTCGTCTGGGGCAGCCGGTCGGTCTCATCATCGTCGTTGGGGTCGAAGACGCCCTGATCGTTGAGGCAACCCGGGTCCTGGGCGTCGATCCTGCCGTCACCGTCGTTGTCCAGGGTGTCGGAGCACTGAGGGACCCGGGGGCACTGGAGCCCGCCCACCTGAGCGTTGCCGACGATGAGCTGGGCGAGCGGGGCACCGCCGGCAAGGGGCAGCACGGTGACGACGAGGGCGTTGACGGAGATGCCGCCGGCGAACGGCGTGACCACGTTGCGGTCGATGTCAACCACCTGGGCCAGCGGCTCGAGGATCGTGTTGACCGCATCGACAAGGCCGGTGACCGGGTCGTCCAGGCCAAGGGGCTGGCCGTTGATCTCAAGGTTGACGACCTCGGACTGGCCCGAGTAGAGGGCCTGGCCGCTGCGGCACACCCCGACGGCCTCGGCCCGCACCGCGTCGGCGCTGACCAGCGCCAGCTCCAGGAGGTCCAGATCGGGGCCGTCCAGGTCGAGGACGACGCCGAGGTCGTCGACCTGGCCCACGGCCCGGGCGTTGTAGGGCCCGGGCACCAGCTGCACCCGCTCGTCCAGAACGGAGGGGATGGAGGAGGCGGCGCTGGTGGTGGCGTTGCCTCGGGCTGCGCCTGTCTCGAGGAGGGAGGCAGCCGGGACGTTGATCAGGTCACTGAGCACGTTTCCGCCGGGCGGCAGGGCGGACTCCGCCAGACCAGCCTCGTCAACGACGGTCGACCCGGCGAGGTCCAGGTTCAGGCCGTAGGCAGACGCGAGGGCGGTGGTCGCCGGGTCAGCCGCGGCCGGGGACAGACCCAGCGGGGTCAGGCCTCCGACGGTGAGTGCAACCGCACAGGCCGCAAGTCGAACCTTCTTCATGTAAGTGGCTTCCTCTCCATGGTCTCCTCGCGGTGCTTCTGCCCCGGGGAGGCTGCTGAACGCTGCGCATAGTACCCCGAGCAGGACCCGCCGCGGTGACTCGGCGCGGCGGAGCCCAGATCGGGGCCGGCGGAAGGCGGGCGCGGGGCGGTGGTTCCCGGCGACGGTTCACAGCCGCAGCGAGCCTGCCCACCGGGCGACCGCCGGGCCCACCTCGGCATCTCGGCCCCGCAGGCCGTGGTCGCCCCCCAGCCAGACGTGGGTGACCGGGCCGGGGATGGCGCTGGTGGCGGACTCGAGCTCGGCTGGCGTGCCGAAGGCGTCCCTGGTCCCGGACACGAAGAGGCACGGCAGCTCGAGGCTCGGGAAGTGCGCGGTGCGCTCGGCCTGCTTGTCGGGCCGTCCCGGCGGGCACAGCGGGTAGCTGATCAGGACGAGCCCGGCGGCGGGGAGGCCGGCCGCCACGGCCACCGAGCAGATCCGGCCGCCCATCGACCGGCCGCCGAGGACGAGGCGCTCGACGGGGACACCCGAGCGCTCGACGAGCTCGGCGGCGGCCGCGCGCACCGCGGCCAGGAGCACGGGCGGCCGGTCGGGGGCCCGACGGCCGGCCAGGCGGTAGGGGAAGTCCATGCGGGCCACGGTCCAGCCGAGGGCGGTGAGGGCCTCGTCGACGGCCACCAGCTGGGGTTGGCTGCGGTCGGCCCCGGCGCCCGGGGTGAGCAGGAGCGCCGTGGGCTTCACCCGACGCTCAGGCTACCCGACCCGCAACAGGACCCGGCGGGCCTCGTTCAGCTCGGTGATGCGGTGGCCGGCGACCGTGGCGTCGCCCCCGGCGTCGGGGTGGGCGAGGCGCACCAGGTCGCGGTAGCGCTGGCCCACGTCGTCGGCATCGGGGGGCTCGGCGGCGTCGAACCCGAGCACGGCCAGCGCCCAGCGCTCGTCGTTGGCTGCGGTCGTCCAGGACCGTGACGCCGCCTCGTCGCCGAGCAGGTAGGCGAGCAGCTTGGGCCCGGGCTCGCCGGCCCACAGGGTGGCCTTGCGCAGCAGCCGGAAGACCGGCGCCTTGGCGTTGCGGCTCAGCATGCCGGCGGCGTAGGCGGCACCAAGGATCTGCGGCATGGGGTGGCCCTTCATCTGGAGGTCGAGATGGTACGACCCGCCCTCGCCGTACAGGCGGTGGTGCGAGCGGTCGAGCCCGATCACGTCGACCTGGAACCGGTGGCGCAGGCGGGGCTGCACGATGCGCCGGCCCCGCTCGAGGTTCTCGAGCAGCTCGTCGAGCTCGTCGGCCAGCTCCTCGTCCAGCTCCTGGCTGAAGGCGGCGACGACGCAGCCGAGGAGGACGCCGCCGAAGCCGGGCGCAGGCTCGGTGGGGAGGAAGACGTCCTCGCCGAGCGCGACCCGGCGGGTGGGCGCGATGGGTCGCGAGTGGCGGATCTCGAGCTCGGCGAGGAGCACCGGGCGACGGTACGGTCCGACTCGGCGCTAGCGCGAACCGGCCGCCGCGGGGGCTGTCACCGGAGGCGGCGGGCGCTGTCGAACAGGCGACCGGCGCACCGGACCGCCCGGTCGAGCCGCCCGGTGCGCAGGTGGGTGGCGGTGGCCTCGGCCAGGCCGAGCACCTCACCGTGGACGTCGGTGCGGAAGTTGGCGCCGATCCCCCGCCGCACGAACGAGTCGTGGGCGGAGAGGAAGCGCCCGGGCTCGTCCTCCAGCTCCAGCGGATCGGCGTCGGCCAGATCGCCGGCCGCGTCGACCAGCCCGTACCACCAGCGGTCATCCGACCGCTGGGCCACCTCGTCCGACTTCATCCGCTCGATGTCGATAATCCCCTGCACGGCTCCACGGTCCTTGGCCGGCACCACCAGCTTGCCGCCCGACTTGGTCACCCGGAACCCGAGCGCCTGGAGCGACGACACGAACCCGTCGTGGCGAACCTCAGGGATCCCCTTCAACGACACCGTCGTCAACGACCGGTGCCGCCCCGCACCCCCACCGGTGCCCCCCGACCCCCCGATGATGAGCGGCACAAACCCCGGCGGCTCCCCACTCTTGCGCTCCTCAGCCACCCTGCAAGCCTACGCATCTGATCAACTGCCCGGCACAGCCGAACCTTGCCGCGAGACCCGGCACGTGGGCTACCACGGGGCCCCGCCAGACGCCGCCCGTCACCTCACTGGACTGACGAGGCCCGAGGGCTGAGGAGGGAAGCGAGGTGGAAAGGGCGGCGGCTGGTGGGGATGTGACGGGCCCCGCCGGGACGCTGCACGTCACCCGCCTGGACTGACGAGGAGCGCAGCGCCGAGCGCAGCGAGGCCGAGCACCGCAGGAGGGAAGGCGGGTGGTAAGTGCAGCGGCACGGTGGGGATGTGAC
>JBBSKY010000100.1:0-6524 GCA_038255915.1 Acidimicrobiales bacterium
ACACGTCACGGGTGATCGACGGGTTCTCGCTCTTGCGGGCGATCTTGTCGATCTCGTCAATGTAGATGATCCCGGTCTCGGCCTTCTTCACGTCGTAGTCGGCGGCCTGGATCAGCTTCAGCAGGATGTTCTCGACGTCCTCACCCACGTAGCCGGCCTCGGTGAGGGCGGTGGCGTCGGCGATGGCGAACGGCACGTTCAGCATCCGGGCCAGGGTCTGGGCCAGCAGCGTCTTGCCGCAGCCGGTGGGCCCGAGCAGCAGGATGTTCGACTTCGACAGCTCGACGTCGCTCTCGTGGTTGGCCACAGACGGCGACTGGACCCGCTTGTAGTGGTTGTAGACGGCCACGGACAGCTGCTTTTTGGCCTGCTCCTGGCCGATCACGTAGTCGTTCAGGAACTCGTGGATCTCCTTGGGCTTCGGCAGCTCGTCGAAGCGGACCTCGGAGGTCTCGGCCAGCTCTTCCTCGATGATGTCGTTGCACAGCTCGATGCACTCATCGCAGATGTAGACCGACGGCCCGGCGATGAGCTTTTTGACCTGCTTCTGCGACTTGCCGCAGAAGCTGCACTTCACGAGGTCGTTGCCCTCGCCGAACTTCGCCACGTCAGCCCCCGGTCCCTGTGCCCATGCCTCAGGCGACGCCGGCGGCGACGGGCACGCCCTGGAGCTCGCGGACGGTGATGACCTCGTCGACGATCCCGTAGACCTGAGCCTCGGCAGCCGACAGGATGAAGTCGCGGTCGGTGTCCTTGGCGATCTTCTCGACGGTCTGGCCGGTGTCGTAGGCCAGCATCTCGTTGAGCAGCTCGCGCATGCGCAGGATCTCCTTGGCCTGGATCTCGATGTCCGAGGCCTGGCCCCCCGCCCCGCCGTAGGGCTGGTGCAGGAGGATGCGGCTGTGGGGCAGCGAGAAGCGCTTGCCCTTGGTGCCACCGGCGAGGAGGACGGCGGCGGCCGAGGCGGCCTGGCCGTAGCAGAACGTGGTGATGTCGTTCTTCACGTACTTCATCGTGTCGTAGATGGCGAACAGCGCGGTGATGTCGCCGCCCGGGCTGTTGATGTAGATCGAGATGTCCTTGTCGGCGTTCTCCGACTCGAGGAACAGCAGCTGGGCCGAGATGAGGTTGGCCACCGTGTCGTCGATCGGGGTGCCGAGGAAGATGATGTGCTCCTTCAGCATCCGGCTGTAGAGGTCGAACGCCCGCTCGCCGCGATTGGTGCTCTCCACCACGGTGGGCACGAGGTAGTTCTGGGCCTGCATGGCTACTCCTGCTCCTCGGTTCCGGCGTCCTGCTCGAGCCCGACGGCCCGTAGTGCGTCCCGGTCGACCGGGTTCCCTTCGCTGTCCTTCACCTCGACGTGCTCTCGGAGCCAGTCGAGGGCCTTGCCCTTTCGGACGTCCGATCGTACCGCCTGCACCCCGTCATTGCGTTCCAAGCCCCGGCGCAGCTCGGCGGGCGCCTGGCCGAGCTGGTCGGCCAGGGCGGCGATCGCCTGGTCGAGCTCCTCGGCGCTGACCTCGAGGCCCTCGGCCTGGGCGATGGCCCGCAGGGCCAGATCGCCCTTGACCGCAGGCACGGCCTGGGCCCGCAGCTGCTCGACGATGACCTCGGAGCCGCCGAGGGCGCTGACGTACTGGCCGAGCTCGACGTTCTGGCGACGCAGGTTGCGCTCCAGCTCGGCCGCCTGGCGCTGCACCTCCTCGGCCACGAGGGGCTCGGGCACCACGTCGTCGGCCACGAGCTTGACCAGCTCGGGGAGCAGCTTCTGGTTGAGCGCCGACCAGGCCGTGCGCAGCCGCCCCTGCTCGAGGCGCTGGCGAAGGTCAACGAGCAGCTCGTCGACCGTGGTGAGGTCGCTCGACTCGGCGACCCAGGCGTCGTCCAGCTCGGGCAGGTCCTTGCGCTGGACCTTCTTCACGGCGATGGTGAAGCTTATGGCGGTGGCCAGGTCGCCCTCGCCCACGATGGCCTCGAAGGCCCTCTCGTCGCCGGCGGTGGCGCCGGTGAGCTGCTGGTCGACCTCGGGCGGGAACCCGGCGGCGTCGTCGATCTCATAGGTGTAGTCCGAGACGTCGTCGAGGACCTCCTCGTGGGCGTCCTCACCCTCACCGTGGGTGCGGGTGGCCTTGAGGTCGATGGTGAGCACGTCGCCCGCCTCGGCCGGGCGCTCGACGTCGACCAGGGTGGCGTCGGCCGAGCGGAGGCGGCGCAGGGCCCGCTGGACGTCATCGTCGGTGACCTCCATCCGGGGCACGGTGACGGAGAGGCCGCCGTAGCCCTCGACCTCGATCGTGGGCCGCACCTCGACGGTGGCCTCGAAGGTGACCGGCCCCGCCTCCTCACCCGAGGTGATGGCGATGTCGGGCTGGGCGATGGCGTCGACCTCGTTGTCCTTCAGCGCCTCGACGTAGTAGCCGGGCAGGGCGTCGCGCAGCGCCTCCTGGCGGGCCGCCGAGGTCCCCACCCGGGCCTCGAGCACCCGCCGGGGCGCCTTGCCCGGCCGGAAGCCGGGGATGCGCACCTCCCGGGCGATGCGGCGGAACGCCTGGTCAAGGGCGACCTCGAACTCGGCCACCTCGACCTCGACCAGGACCTTGACCTTGTTGCCTTCGAGGGGCTCGACGGTGCTCTTCATACGTGGGGGCGATGGTACCGGCCCGCCGGCCCCTTCCCGGGGTGATCCGGCCGGCCGGCTGCCTACCGCAGGCGGAAGGTGGCCGTGTACGTGCGGTTCCGGCCCGGCGTGACGACGGTGTGGGCCCGGGCCCGGCCGTTGGACCAGGACGCGAACACCCGGCTCCCCTGGGGGCTCGGGGCCTCGAGCCGCAGCGGCCAGCCCCTCCATGAGGTGAAGGTGGTCGGGCCGGTGAGCGACGTGCCGTTGACCAGGACGACCAGCCCCGCCGGCTTGGTGGCCACCGCGATCTGGACCTTCTCGGGCTGAACGTCGGACGTGGCGCTGGCCGTCAGGCCCCCCGAGTCGCGAACGCTGACGGTGACCTCGAGGTAGGTGTTCGCCGCCGCGGCCAGGTCCTCCGGCTCAGGGGCCGGGAAGCGCAGCGACCGGCCCGTTGGGGTCGAAGGCGATGCGGAAGGGGTTGCGGAGGCCCCAGGCGAAGGTCTCCTGGCAGATCTGGCCGGGCGAGGCGTTGCCGGTGTTGCAGCGGGCGGTGCCCGAGCCGGTGAAGGGGTTGTCGGCCGGGATGCCGCCATCCCGGTCGATCCGCAGGATCTTGCCGACCAGGGAGTGGCGGTCGCGGGAGGCGTCATTGCTCCCGGCGCAGCCGCTCGGCGTGCCCCCCGGGTAGTCGCAGCCCCCGTCGCCGACGCTGACGTACAGCATCCCGTCCTTGCCGAAGTTGAGGTCGCCGGCGTTGTGGTTGCCGGCCGGGGAGGGAATGTTGTCGACGAGCACGACCTCGCTCGCCAGGGTGTTCCCGGTCATCACGAATCGGGACACCCGGTTCACGGTGCCGGTCCCGCAGTTCCCGGCCCGGTCGAACGAGTAGTAGAGGAACACGTAGCCGTTGGTGGCGAAGCTGGGATCGACGGCCACGCCCAGCAGGCCCCGCTCGGAGTTCGAGCACAGTCGGCCGGCGATGTCGACCGCCGGCGTCGCCACCAGCGAACCGTTCTGGAGCACCCGCAGCGTGCCGGGCTGGGTGGTGACCAGCATCCGGCCGTCAGGGGTGAAGGCCAGGGCGGTGGGGGCGCCGACGCCGGTGACCAGCTCGTCCGAGAAGCCGGTCGGCACGGCGGCTGCCGCCGGAGCCGCCCAGGTGCCCGTGAGGGCCAGTGCGAAGGTTGCCACCGCCAGCACCGCCACCCCGAGGCGTCGCACGACCGAAGTGTGCCACCTGGGGCGAGCGGAGGTGGCGCGTTCGTCGCCCGGTTCGGGCGGGACCGGACAAGCACCGCGAGGCTGCCCATCCAATCGGGCGTAGGGTCGCCGCCGAGACCGGGGAGTGGCGCAGCGGTAGCGTGCCTGCTTTGGGGGCAGGCGGTCGGGGGTTCGAATCCCCCCTCCCCGACGGGTAGCGTTCGCAGGCGCTCCGCGGCTGTAGCTCAATGGTAGAGCTCCTGCCTTCCAAGCAGGTGACGCGGGTTCGATCCCCGTCAGCCGCTCGCCCCCCACCCCATCCGATGGACGACCGCACCCGCCACCTGTTGCGCCGAGCCGGCGATGTCGGACCCTGGGTGGTCGGCGTGGTCGCCGTGGGCGCGCTGCTGGTGCCCCTGGCCGGCTCGTGGGGCGACGGCGGCGACAAGCCGGTGGTCACGGGGGCGCAGGTGCCCCGCCGGATCAGCTTCCAGCGCCCCCTGCGGTCCGCCCTTCACCCCCGGCTTCAGCCGCCCACCGCCCCCGCCACCACCGTCCCGGCGCCGTTCGTGGCCCCTACCGCCACCCAGCCGTCGGCGCTCGCCCCGGCCACCACCCGGCCGCCCAGGGGCACCCGCCTGCCGCCCGGCTTCGCGTCGCCCGGGAAGGCCTATGTGTTCTTGAACCAGCCGGCCCGCGCCACCGGGGCCCGGACCGTAGGGGTGATCGGCGACTCGCTCACCGTGGGCGCCAGCCCGGGGATGCAGGCCTTCCTGCCCGACGTCCACCTCCGGCTCGACGCCCGGGTCGGTCGCCCCACCCTCGAGGGGGTGCAGGCGGCGGCCAGCACCCGGGCGGCGGCGGCGGATGTCGTCGTCGTCGCCCTCGGGAGCAACGACTCGTGCTCGGTGGCCGAGTGCCGCCGGCGGGTCGACGCCGTGCTGTCCGCAGTGGGGTCGAAGCCGGCCGTCATCTGGATGTCGCCGGCCCGGTTCCGGCCCAACATGGCCGCCATGCGGTCGGCCATCGCCGCCGCGGCCACCTCGAGCAGGGGGCGCATGACGGTCCTGGACTGGCAGCCCTACCTCGATGACCACCCCGAGATCACCACGTCCGACGGCATCCACCTCACCGCCGACGGCTACCGGCTGCGGGCCCAGGTGACGGCCGACCACGTCCACCGCCTGCTCGCGGGCCGCTGAGCCTGATCGGCTCAGGTCTCGAAGAGGACCCCAGGGCCCCGTTCCCCGTCGCTCGTGCCATGGAGGTTCCAACGGCGGCCGGTAGCCTCCGATTCCCATGTGGCAGCTCGGCAGCGTCCTCGACCCCAAGACGCTGATCGACCAGCTCGGCCTCCTCGGCATCTTCGCCATCGTGTTTGCCGAGTCGGGCCTGCTCATCGGGTTCTTCCTGCCGGGCGACTCGCTCCTGTTCACCGCCGGCTTCCTGGCCACCCGCCCCCCGTCGCTGCCGAACCTGCCCCACCCCAACATCGTCGTCCTCATGGTCGGCTGCGCGTTCTTCGCCATCGCCGGCGACCAGGTGGGCTACCTGTTCGGCCGCCGAGTGGGGCCCTCGGTGTTCAACCGCCCCGACAGCCGCTTCTTCAAGCAGCGGTACGTGGTCAAGGCCCAGGAGTTCTTCGACCGGCACGGGGCCAAGGCCATCGTGCTGGCCCGCTTCGTCCCCGTCGTGCGGACCTTCACGCCGGTCCTGGCCGGCGCCTCGCAGATGCACTACCGGACCTTCGTCACGTTCAACGTCATAGGCGGGGTGATCTGGGGCGCCGGCATCACCGCCCTCGGCTACTTCCTCGGCCAGATCGATCTCATCGCCGACAACCTCGAGATCGCCGTCCTCTCCCTGGTGGCGATCAGCCTCCTGCCCATAGCCGTCGAGCTGGTGCGGGCCCGCCGCCACCGCGCCTCTCCCTCGGCTGAGCCGCTCGACAGGGTCGCCTCGTCCGGGTCCGAGGGCACTTGACGGTCAGGCGCTGAGTCGGTCGAACCCCTCCCGGGGGGCGGCCGGCGCCAGACCGACGATGCTCGCCGTCGGCCCGCCACCCGGCGACCCGACAACGGGGTAGCCGGCCTCGTCCCAGCCGAGGGGCGCCGAGCAGATCTCCCGGTCGGCCCAGCCCGGGTCGCCGCTGACCTTGCGGTGGTAGACGAGGTGACTGGCGGTGGGGGTGTCGACCACGCAGCCGTGGCCGCCGCCTGTGAAAAACGGGCGGGGCAGCTTCTTCCACGAGGCGGGATCGCCGACATCGCCCCCCGTCCACTCGAGCAGTCCCATCTTGTAGGCCTGGGTCCAGCTGGCGTCGGCGGCGTACAGGAGGAACAGCCGGCCCGAGCGGGGGTGGCGCAGGATCTGAGGGCCCTCGTTGACCGGCGCGACGTTCATCTCCCAGCCGTGCTGGGGCCGGGACAGGCACCGGCGCTCGCCGCTGATCGTCCACGGGTTGGCCATCGGGGCGATGTAGAGGTTCTGGGGGAAGCCGTCGTCGGGGCCCTCCCAGCCCGACCAGACCGCGTGGAGGCGGCCGGCGGCGCGGAAGACGGTCAGGTCGATGGCCCACACGTCGTGGGCGGGGTCGCCCACCGGGCCGAGCGCCCGGTAGGGGCCGAGGGGGTGGTCGGCGACGATGGCGTAGGTCCGGTGGTTGGCGTTGCGCCCGTCGCTGGCCGAGTAGTACACG
>JBBSKY010000101.1:0-6515 GCA_038255915.1 Acidimicrobiales bacterium
GCCCCCAAGGCCGAGTCGTGCCTGCACGCCGTGCGCAACGGGGTGGCTGCCGCCCACGTTCTCGACGGTCGGGTGCCCCACGTCCTGCTCCTCGAGCTGTTCACCGAGGCCGGCATCGGCACGATGGTGACCCCGTGAGCGACGTCGCCGCGAAAGGCGCCGTGAGCGCCCACGGCTTCGCTGTCGATCCGGGGCTGGAGCGCTGCCCGTTCATGCCCACCTACGCCCCGCCCCAGGTCCTGTTCGTGCGGGGCCGGGGCTGCGAGCTGTGGGACGACCAGGGCATGCGCTACCTCGACTTCCTCTGCGGGCTCGGCGTCACCAGCCTGGGCCACGCCCACCCTGAGGTGACCCAGGCGGTCACCGAGCAGGCCGAGGTCCTGCTGCACGTCTCGAACCTGTTCGCCACCCGACCGGCGGCCGGGGTGGCCTCGACCCTCGACCGCCTCCTCGGCGGCGGGGGGCAGGTCTTCTTCACCAACTCCGGGGCCGAGGCCAACGAGTGCGCCATCAAGCTGGCCCGCCGGTGGGGCGGCGGCGAGCACGGCCGCTGGCAGGTGATCTCGGCCTACGGCAGCTTCCACGGGCGGACGATGGCGGCGCTGGCCGCCACCGGCCAGCCGTCCAAGCACGAGCCGTTTCAGCCCCTGCCCCCGGGCTTCCGCCACGTCGCCTGGGGCGACGTCGACGCCGTGGCCGCCGCTGTCGACGACACCGTCGCCGCCGTGCTGGTCGAGCCGGTGCAGGGCGAGGGTGGCGTCATCCCCGCTCCGCCTGGCTACCTCCTCGGTCTTCGCGAGCTGTGCAACGACCTCAGCCTCCTGCTCATCGTCGATGAGGTGCAGACCGGCCTCGGCCGCACGGGGCGGTGGTTCGGCTACGAGCACGACCTGCCCGATGGTGTTAGGCCCGACGTGGTCACCCTGGCCAAGTCGCTGGGCAACGGCGTGCCCATAGGAGCGTGCTGGGCCCGGGCCGAGGTGGCCTCGGCCTTCCGGCCCGGCGATCACGGCACGACCTACGGAGGCCAGCCCTTCGCCGCCGCGGCGGCGGCCGCCGTCCTGCGGATCATGGAGCGTGACGGCCTGCCCGAGAGGGCCGAGGCCGTCGGCCGCCGCCTCCGGGCCCGGCTCGAGGCCGTCCCGGCCGTCACCGCCGTGCGGGGCCGGGGCCTGCTGCTCGCTATCGAGCTCGAGGCCGATCGCGATGCCAGAGTGATCCAGGCCGAGCTGCTGCGCCGCGGCCTGGTGACCAACGCCGTCACCCCCACCGCCATACGCCTGGCCCCACCCCTCACCGTCTTCGAGGACGAGCTCGAGGAAGCCGTGGCCCTGATCGCCGAGGTGCTGGCATGACGCCGACCCGCCATGTGCTGGAGGTCGACGACCTGAGCGCCGAGGAGATCGTGGCCGTGCTCGATCTGGCGGAGCAGCAGGCGCCGCCGCCGGTGCTGGCCGGCCGGGGCGTGGCCCTCGTCTTCGAGAAGCCCTCGAACCGCACCCGCAACGCCACCGAGATGGCCGTGGTCCAGCTCGGTGGCCACCCGGTCAGCCTGCAGGCCACCGAGGTCGGCCTCGACGTGCGCGAGACGACCGAGGACGTGGCCCGCACCCTGGGGTCCTACCACCGGATCGTCTGTGCCCGGACCTTCGCCCACACCACCCTCGAGCGCATGGCCGCCGCCCTCGACGGCGCCGGCCAGGGCGTGCCCGTGGTCAACCTGCTGTCCGACGAGTCCCACCCCTGCCAGGCCCTGGCCGACCTCCTGACCCTGCGCCAGGAGCTCGGCGGCGTCGAGGGCCGCACGGTGGCCTGGGTCGGCGACGGCAACAACGTGGCCCGCTCCCTCGCCATCGCCGTCGTGCGCCTCGGGGGCCGGATCCGCCTCGCCGGCCCTGCCGGCTTCACCATCGACGACCGCTCGCTGGCCCGGATCCGGGCTGCGGGGCCAGGGGAGGTGGAGCTGCACGACCGCCCGGGACCGGCCGTCGAGGGCGCCGATGCCGTGGCCACCGACGTGTGGGCGTCGATGGGCCAGGAGGACGAGGCCGAGGAGCGCCGCCGCGCCTTTGCCGGCTGGACGGTCTCAAGCGAGCTGCTCGAGCGGGCCGCGCCCGGCGGGATCCTCCTGCACTGCCTGCCGGCCCACCGCAGCGAGGAGGTGGCTGCCGACGCCCTGGAAGGCCCCCGCAGTCGGGTGTGGCAGCAGGCGGCCAACCGCATGCACGCGGCCCGTGGCCTCTTCCTCTGGCTCCTCCAGAACCCAGCTGAGCGGGAAGGGGGCGCCGCGTGATGCCGACCAACCGGCTGGCCAAGACCCAGCGCCAGCACCGGATCGCCAAGCTGCTGGCCGAGCACCACGTGGGCAGCCAGACCCAGCTGGTCGAGCTGCTGTCGGCCGACGGCGTGGTGGCTACCCAGGCCACCGTCAGCCGCGACCTCGAGGACCTGGGGGCGCTGAAGGTGCGGGTGCCGGGCGGCGAGATGGTCTACGCAGTGCCCGAGCTGTCCCGGGACCGGCTGGCCCCCGAGGACCACCTGCGCCGGGTGCTCGCCGACTGGGTGGTGCAGGTGGGTCACAGCGGCAACCTCGTGGTGGTCCAGACCCCGCCGGGGTGCGCCCACGTCGTGGGATCGGCCATCGACCGCAGCAGCGTCGAGGGCATCCTCGGCACCGTCGCCGGCGACGACACCCTGCTGCTCGTGGCCGACGAGCGCACCGGAGCGGCAGCCGTCGCCAACAAGATCTCCGCCCTCGCGGGCCTTTAGAAGGGATTTGCATCACATGGCCAAGCGGGTGGTTCTCGCGTACTCCGGGGGGCTCGACACGAGCGTCGCCGTCAAGTGGATGGGCGAGGAGCTGGGGGTCGAGGTCATCGCCGTCGCCTGCGACGTCGGCCAGGGCGGCACCGACGCCGACGGCTACTGGAGCATGATCTGCGAGCGGGCGCTGACCGCCGGCGCCGTCGAGGCCGAGGTCGTCGACTGCCGCGAGGAGTACGCGGCGGAGTACTGCGTCCCCGCCCTCAAGGCCAACGCCCTGTACGAGGGGCGCTACCCGCTGGTCTCGTCGTTGTCGCGGCCGGTGATCGTGAAGAAGCTGGTCGAGGCAGCCCGCCGCCACGGCGCCAAGGCTGTGGCCCACGGCTGCACTGGCAAGGGGAACGACCAGGTGCGCTTCGAGGTGTCGACCCGGGCCCTGGCCCCCGACCTCGAGGTGGTGGCGCCGGTACGGGTGTGGGGCCTCACCCGCGAGCAGGCCATCCAGTACGCCGCCCGCTTCGACATCCCGATCACCCAGTCGAAGGAGAAGCTGTACTCGATCGACGACAACCTGTGGGGCCGGGCCATCGAGTGCGGTGAGATGGAGGACCCGTGGGCCGAGCCGCCGGACGGCGTGTGGGAGATGACCAAGATGCGGGCCACCGACGAGCGGGAGGTCGTCATCGAGTTCGTGGCCGGGACCCCGATCTCGGTCGACGGCTCGCAGATGAGCCCGGCCGGCATCATCGAGCGGCTCACCGACGTCGTCGGCGCCTACGGATGGGGCCGCATCGACATGGTGGAGAACCGCCGGGTCGGCATCAAGAGCCGCGAGACCTACGAGGCGCCCGGGGCGCTGGCCCTCATCCTGGCCCACCAGGACCTCGAGTCGATCACCCTCGAGCGCGACATGGCCCATGAGAAGCTGCGCATGGAGCACCGCTACGCCGAGCTGATCTACGACGGCCTGTGGTTCAGCCCGCTGCGCCAGGCGCTCGACGCCTTTGTCGAGGAGAGCCAGCGCCACGTCACCGGAGAGGTGCGCCTCAAGCTGTCGCCCGGGGTGTGCCGGCCCATCGGCCGCCGCAGCCCCAAGAGCCTCTACGACTACGGCCTGGCCACCTACGACGCCGCCGACTCCTTCCGTCACGACGACGCCGAGGGCTTCGTCCGGCTGTGGGGGCTGAGCGTGCAGACCTGGGCCGCCCGGCAGGGCTGACCTAGGTTCGCCGGTCGATGAGCACGCTCTGGCACGGCCGCTTCGAGGGGGGACCCGCCGAAGCGCTGCTCGCCTACACCGTCAGCCTGCCCTTCGACCGGCGCCTGGCCGAGGTCGACATCGCCGGCTCCCGGGCGCACGTCCGCGGGCTGGCCCGGGCCGGTCTGGTGTCCGCCGGGGAGGAGGCGGCAGTGCTGGCCGCCCTCGACCAGGTGGCCGTTGAGATC
Organism: Acidimicrobiales bacterium; assembly: GCA_038255915.1. GTDB lineage: Bacteria > Actinomycetota > Acidimicrobiia > Acidimicrobiales > JAUJNH01 > JAUJNH01. The sequence goes on from JBBSKY010000101.1 coordinate 4,210, forward strand.
GCCGCCGGCGCCTTCGCCTTCCTGGCCACCGACGAGGACGTCCACACCGCCGTCGAGCGCCGGGTCACCGACCTGGCCGGCGACGCCGGCGCCAAGCTGCACACCGGCCGCAGCCGCAATGACCAGGTGGCCACCGACCTGCGCCTGTGGTGCAAGGACGCCCTGGTGGCGGTGGCCAGCGCGACGCTCGACCTGGCCCAGGTCCTCGTCGAGCGGGCTGAGGAAGCCGGCGACGCCTACCTGCCGGGCTACACCCACCTTCAGCGGGCCCAGCCCGTCCTGCTGGCCCACCACCTCCTGGCCCACGTCTGGGCGCTGTCGCGCGACGTCGACCGCCTGCTCGACTGCCGGCGCCGGCTCGACGTGTCCCCCCTCGGGGCCGGCGCCCTGGCCGGCACCTCCCTGCCCCTCGACCCCGATGCCACCGCCGGCGAGCTCGGCTTCGCCGCCCGCTTCGAGAACAGCCTGGATGCCACCTCCGACCGCGACTTCGTGGCCGAGGCGCTGTTCGATCTGGCCCTCCTCGGCGTCCACCTCTCCCGGTTGGGCGAGGAGATCGTGCTGTGGTCCACCGTGGAGTTCGGCTTCCTCCACCTCGACGACGGGTTCGCCACCGGCAGCTCGATGCTGCCCCAGAAGAAGAACCCCGACATCGCCGAGCTGGCCCGGGGCAAGGCCGGCCGCCTCATCGGGTCGCTCAGCGGCTTCCTGGCCACCCTGAAGGGCCTGCCCCTGGCCTACAACCGTGACCTGCAGGAGTCGACCGAGCCGCTGTTCGACTCGGTCGACCAGGTCACCCTGGGCCTCGTCGCCCTCGGCGGCCTGATCCGCACGGCTACCTTCGACCTCGAGCGGATGGCCGCCGCCGCCGACGACCCCTCGGCGGCCGCGATCGACCTGGCCGAGCACCTGGTGCGGGGCGGGACCCCCTTCCGCACCGCCCACGCCGTGGTCGGCGCCCTGGTCCGGGCCGCCCTGTCGGGGGAGGGCTCCCTGGCCGAGCTGGTGGCCGCCCACCCCGACCTCGGGCCGGAGGGCGCCGCCCTGCTGCGGCCGGGCACCCCCGTCACCAACCGCACCAGCCCGGGCGGCGCCGGCCCCGGACCGGTCGCCGTGCAGCTGGAGCGGGCCCGCAGCCGCCTGGCCTCGGACCGGGGCAGGGTCGAGGCCACCGGCGGCGCCGTGTAGCCGTGGCGCCGGTCCCGGCCGCCCTGGTGGCCCGCGATCCCCGCCTGGTGGCGCCCGAGCTGCTCGGGCTCGTCCTGCGCCACGGGGCTCGGTCGGGTCGGATCGTCGAGGTCGAGGCCTACTGCGGCACCGAAGACCCCGCCGCCCACACCTTTCGGGGCCGCACGGCCCGCAACGCCACCATGTTCGGCCCGGCCGGCCTGCTCTATGTGTACCGCTCCTACGGCCTGCACTGGTGCGCCAACGTCGTCTGCGGGGCGGAGGGGGAGGGCGTCGCCGTCCTCCTGCGAGCCCTCCAGCCCCTCACCGGTCTCGAGGCGATGCGCACCGACCGCACGGCCAGCCGCCGGGCCGAGGCCACCGCCGTCACCGACCGTGACCTGTGCCGGGGCCCAGGACGGATCTGCCAGGCCCTCGGGATCCACGGCGGCCTCGACGGCTACGACCTCCTCACCGGGGACGACCTGCACCTCGAGGACGACGGCCGACATCCGGTGAGGATCGCCCAGGGGCTGCGGGTTGGCATCACCGCCGCCGCCGACCGCCCCTGGCGCTGGTGGGTCGACGGCGCCCCCGAGGTCTCTCGACCGGGCCCGCCCACGGCCCGCCGGAGGCCCAGCGCTGACGCGCTATGGTCGCCTCCGCCGGGCGAGACACCGGGCAGCCCGGACCTCGGGTTGACATCGGAACCGGGTGAAGGGTAGGTTCTTCCTTCGCCCCGGAGGACCTCGGTCCTCCCGGCAGGTGGCCGAAACGCCACCGGAGCAGGCAAGAAGGGGTCACCTCCGTCGACACCGACGCGTGACCGTTCGACGCCAGGTAGCGCTCCTTGACAACGGAACAGAGGAAGCCAAAAGCAAGTGCGGGCGAGCGACGAATCTGTCGACTCGACCCAAACCTCGTAGTAACACCATTCGGACAACATTTTACCAGTCCGTTTTGTGTCAGTTGGCCGACACGGATGCGAGTCCGTCGAGGCCGGCTCTACATCATTACTCGATGGAGAGTTTGATCCTGGCTCAGGACGAACGCTGGCGGCGTGCTTAACACATGCAAGTCGAACGAGGTCTTCGGACCTAGTGGCGAACGGGTGAGTAACACGTGAGGAACGTGCCCCA
>JBBSKY010000102.1:0-6451 GCA_038255915.1 Acidimicrobiales bacterium
GCGGTCGGTCATGGCTGGGCACCGTACCCACGCCGGCGCGGCCTCCCGGACCGGGTGGGCCCTGGGCCGAAGCCGAGTCCGCCGAGGTGCAGCGCACCCTGGCCGCCCGCACCCCGGCCTCCCCCGTCGCCTCCCTCGCCGCCCGTCCGGCGGCGCCCACCACGGTGCGGGCACCGGCTGTGCCGGGCTCACCCACCACCCGGCCCACGGCCCGCCCGGCTCCCGACGCCGGCAACGAGGCCCCGGCGCCCAACCCGGGGGCGGCGGCGGCAGCGCCTCGACCACACTCGGAGGTCGGTCCACGTCGGCGTCGGCTGTGAGATAGGGCGCCTGGACCGCGTCGGGCTCGATCATCGTCCCGAGCGTACGAGTCGGCCCTCACCGCGAAGGCGACCTCGGGGCAGCGCGTCCGCAGATCCCCATAGGGTCGAAGCATCACCTCTCAACGCACGCTCGCTCGACTGCAGGGGAAGACGGGCTGCTCTGCGGACCGGAGCGGCTCGAGGATCGCCGCAGGCGCCCGCAGGGCCGGAGGACGAGCGCAGCGACGGGGGAGGCCTGAGGACGACAAGGTGATCGTCGAGCCATGAGCGGAGGGGAGCAAGCAAGGAGAGCTCGTATCCATGCACCCGAGATCGTCGGCGGGGTCTGGCTCAACGTGCCGGAGCCGCTGTCGATGCTGGCGTTGCGGGGGCGGGTGGTGGTGCTGCACTTCTTCACCGGGTCGTGCGTCAGCTGCCAGCGGATGGTGGGAGAGCTGCGGGGCCTCGAGGCCCGCTCGGGCGGCGATGTCGTGGTCGTCGGCGTGCGGGTGCCGCGCTTCGACGCCGAGCGCTCGGAGGAGGCGCTGCGGGCGTCCGTCGAGCGGCTCCGGATTACCCACCCGGTTGTCGACGACCCTGACGGGGCGACCGGCGATCGCTACGGGGTGAAGGCGTGGCCGACCGTGGTCGTGGTCGACCCCGACGGCTACGTCGTCGGCGCCACCCGGGGCGACGGCCACGGCCTGACCCTCGAGCAGGCCGTGGCCGCCACGCTCGCCACCCAGATCGGCCCGGGATCGCCGCCCCTGGCCCGCCAGATGCTGAGCGCCCCCGGCGGGGCGCTGGCCTGGCCGGCCAAGGTGGCCGTCCACCCCGCCGGCCTGGTGGTGGCCGACACCGGCCACGGCCGGGTGCTGGTGGTCGACCTCGACGGCCTGGTGCTGGACGAGCACGACGATCTCCGGGGGCCGACCGGGGTGCGGGCCCTGGCCGACGGCACGCTCCTGGTGTGCGAGCGCGACGCCGACCGGGTGGTGCGCATCCCGGCCGGGGGTGGGCCCCGGACCGAGGTGGCGACGATGGCGTCGCCGTCCGACGTGGCCGTCGCCGCCGACGGCACCGTGTTCGTGGCCGAGGCCGGCCGGCACCGCATCTGGCGCATCGAGGCCGGGGCGGCGCCGGCGGTCGAGGCGGGCACCGGCGAGGAGGGCCTGGAGGATGGCCACGGCCCGGCGGCGCTGTTCGCCCAGCCGTCGGGGCTGGCCACCGGCCCGCTCGGGCTGTTCGTGGTCGACGCCGAGTCCTCGGCCCTGCGGGTGGTCGACACCCAGCACCGGGTGGCCACCATCCTGGGCCGGGGCACCGCCACCTGGGGCGACGCCGACGGGACCATCGCCACCGCCCTGCTGCAGCACCCCGAGGGGGTGGCCTGCGCCCCCGACGGGTCCAGCGTCTATTTGGCTGACACGTTCAACTCGTCGCTGCGCCTGTGGTCGGGGGTCGACGGCGAGCTGCGCACCCTGGAGGTGGAGGGCCTGCTCGAACCGGGCGGCCTCGACGTCCTGGCCGACGGCCGCCTGGTGGTGGCCGACACCGGGCACCACCGGGTCGTCGTGGTCGACCTGGCCTCCGGCACCGTGGAGCCGCTGGACATCCGCTCTGCGCCCAGGCCGTAGGGTCGGCACCGATGCTCGCCGTCGTCAGTGCAGGAGAGGACAACATCGAGGTGCAGGAGCGGCCCGAGCCGGTGCCTGCCGTCTCCGAGGTGGTGGTGCGGGTGAAGGCGGCCGGGCTGAACGGCGCCGACCTGCTCCAGGCCCGGGGCCTTTACCCGGCGCCGCCCGGGTCGCCGGCCGACATCCTCGGGCTCGAGCTGGCCGGCGAGGTCGACACCGTCGGCCCCGGCACCACCCGCTTCGCCGTGGGCGACAAGGTGATGGGCGTGGTCGCCGGCGGGGCCCAGGCCGAGCGCTGCGCCGTGCACGAGCGCTGCCTGGCGGCCGTGCCCACCGGGCTGGCGTGGACCGAGGCGGGCGGCTTCCCCGAGGCCTTCACCACCGCCCACGACGCCCTGTTCACCCAGTGCGGGCTGGCCATGGGCGAGCACGTCCTCGTCCACGGCGCCGCCGGCGGGGTGGGCACCGCCGCAGTGCAGCTCGCCGCCCTGGCCGGCGCCCGGGTGACGGCGACGGTGCGCAACCCCGACCTGCGGGGCGACGTCGTGCGCCTCGGCGGGCCCCGGGGGTGGGTGAAGGCGGTTGATCCCGACGACTACGAGGATGGCGGCCCCTACGACGTGATCCTCGAGCTGGTGGGCGCCGGAAACCTGGCCGGGAACCTCCGGGCGCTGGCCACCGGCGGCAGGATCTCGATCCTCGGTGTGGGCGGCGGCAGCCGGGCCGACATCGACCTGCTGGCCCTGATGGCCAAGCGGGGCCGCATCCACGGCTCGACCATGCGGTCACGGTCCCTGGAGGAGAAGGCCGAGGCCTGCCGGCGCATCGAGCGCCACGTCCTGCCGGCCCTCGCCGCCGGCGAGGTGCGGGTGCCGGTGGCCGCCTCCTTCCGCCTCGAGGAGGCCGCCGCCGCCTACGCCCGCTTCGCCGACGGCGCCAAGCTCGGCAAGATCGTTCTCGAGATCTGAGCGCGCCGAGGAGCCTGGCGGCGCCTCACACGGCGATGGCGGAGGCGCCGGTGACACCATGCCCACCCGACCCAGGGCTCCCGGTCTGTCGGGCAGGGCGATGCGCAGGCGAGAGCGGTACCGCACCGCGTGAACGCTAGGGGCGGGGTGTTTCCTCCCCGTTACGGGCGGGGCAACACTCCGCTACCGCGCATCCGACTACTGGTCGGCCTCTGGCTGCTCGGCGCTAGCCAGCGCCGTGCGCACCTCGCCGACCCGGAACCGGCGGTGCCCGCCCATGGTCTTCAGCGCCGTGAGCTTTCCCGAGCGCGCCCAGCGGGTTACGGTCTTCGGGCTGACGCGGAACATCCTGGCCACCTCGGCCGGGGTCAACAGGGCGTCGTCAGCGAAGCTCTCGTCCACACCGAACGTTCCTCTCAAGCTGATCGAAGACACTCTACGGACGTACCCAGGCCGTCCGTGGCCTAATCCCCCGCAAGCGCACAGAACGCTCCGATCCGCCCGCGACACACGTCCAGGCTGGAGGCCCAGAAGCCTTGGTCGTGGACGTCGATGCCGAACCGGGAGGCCAGCTCGGCGGCCGGCGCCAGCCCCGTGCAGGACAGCAGGTCGTCATAGCCGGAGCGGAAGCGTTCAGGGTCCTCCCCGAACCTGGCGTACAGGCCGAGGGCGAAGAGCAGGCCGTAGGTGTAGGGCCAGTTGTAGAACGAGGTGGCGTAGTAGTGGGGCTTCACCGCCCACATGTAGGGGTGCAGCGAGGCCGGGTCGAGGGCCTCGCCGTAGGCCTCCTGCTGGGCCTCGACCATGAGCTGGCACAGCTCGGCGGGCGACAGGGGGCGCCGGGCCCGCCGCTCGAACAGGCGGGACTCGAACAGGAACCGGGAGTGGATGTCGACCACCACCTGGGTCGACCCGGTGAGGTCGGCGTCGAGCACCATCAGGCGTCGGCGGTCGTCGGGCCCGTCCAGCCAGGCGTCGACCAGCACCGTCTCGCAGAAGATCGAGGCAGTCTCGGCCAGGGCCATGGGGGTCTGGCGCTGCAGCTGGGAGCGCCCGGCCAGCGCGGCGTTGTGGTAGGCGTGGCCGAGCTCGTGGGCCAGCGTCGAGACGCTGTCGGCAGTGCCGGCGAAGTTCATGAAGACCCGGCTCTCCCCGCCGCGCAAGGACATGCAGTAGGCCCCGCCCCGCTTCCCGGCGTGGGGCTCGGCATCGATCCACGACTCGGCAAAGGCGCGCCGGGCCAGGTCACGAAGCGACGGCGAGTAGGCGGAGAAGGCCCGCTCGACGGTGGCGCACGCCTCGTCCCAGGTGACCGCCGCCGCCGAGTCGTCGCCGAGCGGCGCCAGCAGGTCCCACCAGGCCAGGGGGCCGGTGCCGCCGAGGTGGGCGGCCTTGGCCAGGAGGTAGCGCCGAAAGTCGGGCAGCGAGGCCCGGACGGCGGCGGTCAGCGCCTCCAGGGTGGGCCGGTCGACGGCGTTGTGGTGCAGGGCCGGGGCCAGGTCGTCGGGCCAGCCCCTGCGGCGGTTCAGCGCCGACGTCTCGCCCTTCACGCCGTTGAGGGCCGCGGCCAGCGGCACCTCGACGGTGCGCCACGCTGCCACCTCGGCCGAATGCGCCGCCCGTCGCACGGCCGGGTCGGGGTCGCCGGCCAGGTTGCGCACCACGGTGATCGGCAGCAGCTGGGCGCCTGTCGGCAGCTGGACCTCGGCCTCGAGGCCGGCCGACACGTCGCCGTGCAGCTTCAGCCAGGCCGAGCCGCCCGACAGCCACAGCTCGGCGGCCAGCGCCTCCTCGGCCTCGGACAGCTGGTGGCGCGACGCCGCCTCGGCCTTGCGCAGCGGCCAGGCCAGCTCGGCGGCGATCGGAGTTGCGGCGATCAGACCCTCGGCGCCGAGCGAGGCCACCCAGGCGGCAAAGCGGGGGGCCAGGGCTCGCAGGGGTGCGGCGGCGGCCTGCAGCTCGGCCTGGCGGGCCGAGGCCCGGTCACAGCTGGCGTCGGTGTCGACGTGGGCGGCCACGTACGCCGTCACCAGCCTGAGGCACTCGCGCAGGGCCTCGGTGGCCGCCACCACCGCCTCAAAGGCCGTCACGACGGCGGCGTCCACCGCCCGGGCGGCACCGCCTCGCACGTCGTGCTCGTCGTAGAGGCCCACCAGGCGGCTCACCTCGGCCCCCACCTCCTCGACGGCGCCCGCCACCGACCGGTCATCTATCGAGGGGAAGAACGGGGTCAGGTCCCAGCGGGGCAGCACGTCGGTCATCGCCCGCATCCTCCCGCGGTGTGGCTGGTGCCCGTCGTCGGCCACCTGCGAGGCTGACCGGCCTTGCCCCTGCTCCACGCCCTGCTGCTCGGCCTCACCCAGGGGCTCTCGGAGTTCCTGCCCATCTCCTCCTCGGGCCACCTCCTGCTCGTCCCCTGGCTGTTCGGCTGGAACGACTTCGCCGGAGTCGGGGGCAAGGACCTGGAGAAGGCCTTCGACGTCGCCCTGCACATCGGGACCGTCGTGGCCCTGCTCGCCTACTTCCGGCGCGACCTCCGGCCCCTCGCCGCCGCCGGCCTGCGCAGCGCCCGCCGCCGCGCCGTTGAGACGCCCGACGAGCGCCTGTTCTGGCTGCTCATGTTGTCCGCCATCCCCGGCGTGATCACCGGCGCCCTGCTCGACGGCCTCATCACCGAGTACCTGGGCGCCGAGTGGCTGATCGGGCTGATGCTGGTGGTCTTCGGTCTCGTGCTCCTCCTGGCTGACCGCAGCCCCGCCGAGCGCCCGGACGGCGAGTTCTCCACCCGCGACGCCCTGCTCATGGGCGTGGCCCAGGCCGTGGCCCTGCAGCCCGGTGTCAGCCGCTCCGGGGTGACCATGTCGATGGCCCGCAAGCTGCGCTTCGACCGCAACGCCACCGCCCGCCTCAGCTTCCTCATGTCGATCCCGATCACCGGCGGCGCCGTGGCCTACAAGGTGGGCAAGCTCTTCGTCCTCGACGGCGGCATCCCCGACGGATTCACCGGCGCCTTCGCCCTCGGCATCCTCACCTCCGGCCTGTCCGGCTTCGCGGCCGTCGCCTTCCTCATCAAGCTCCTCCGCACGCGCACCTTCGCCCCCTTCGTCACCTACCGGGTCGTCGCCGGTCTCGCCGTCGTCGCCTTGGCTGCCAGCAGCCTGCGGTGAGAACCTGCAGCCCATGAAGCCCGCCCTCAAGATCGTCGCCATCATCGAAGCCGTCAGCTTCCTCGTGCTCCTGGTGGCCATGGTGTTCAAGTACGGGCCGCCCGACAACGAGACCGGCGTCAAGGTGATGGGCCCCGTCCACGGAGTGCTCTTCGTCATCTTCGTACTGCTCACGATCATCGTCGCCGCCGACGAGAAGTGGCGCCTCAAGCGCACCGTCCTCACCCTCCTCTGCACCGTCATCCCCCTCGGCGGCTTCATCGCCGACCGCAAGCTCATCGACCAGCCCGCCGGGGCGGCAGCCTGAGGCTGTCGTCGTCGGCTGCCTGGCCTGTCATGTCGCCGGCCCGGTCCGCTTCCTGGGTGATCTCGCAGCA
>JBBSKY010000103.1:0-6123 GCA_038255915.1 Acidimicrobiales bacterium
CCAGTGGTGGGCCCGGTGGTGGTAGCCGCACAGCGACGTGAGGATCTCGACCGCCGTGCGCCGCCCGTCGACCCAGTGCACGACGTGATGGGTCTCCTCCGACGGGCGACCGCAGCCCGGGTAGGTGCACACCCGCCCGTCCCGCACGTCAACCGCCCGCTGGATCCTGGTCGACGGCACCCGCGCCTTCGAACCGACCGCCACCGGCTGGCCGTGCTCGTCGAGGGCGACGCCGACGACCGCCCCGTCGCACAGCATGCGCCGCACCGTGGCATCGGCGATCGGGCGCCCGTCAACGGTCCCGCCCTTGGCCGCCTCCAGGTCGGCCAACGGCACGGTGATGTAGACCAGCGGCCGCTCCCGCACCGGGCAGGTCACCTGGGCGCCGTCGGCCACCAGGCCGGCCAGCGCCTACGCCCGCCGGGCCTCCCACGGCACCTCGCTCGGCAGCGCCGCCCTCTTCACCCGTTCCTCGACCGCGGTGACCACGGCGGCGGCGTCGTCGTTCGGGAGGCGCACGCGGATGGTGGCCGTGCCGTCCTCCGCCCAGCGGACCGTCATCGAGGTCAGATCGGGCACGTCCGCGTCGGTGGCGTCGTCCAGACCCCGCAGCAGCCGGCACATCCGCTCGAGCTGATCGGCGTTCATCTCCTGAGCCAGCTCCACCAACTCGCCCTCGTTCGTCGTATCCGCCACCCGGCACAACGCCCGCACCTGAGAGTACGACAGCCGGCCGGCGCCGAACTGCTCGGTGACCAGCGGCAGCCCCGCCAGGGCGTGGGCCACCCGCAGCTGGGCCCGGGGGTCAACGGATCTGGCGGATGGGGGCCTCGGTGCCCCATGCGCTGTCAGCCGTCAACACCTCGACACCCAGACGGTCACCCAGGCCGAGGCAGAGCCTGTCGGCCAGCGACAGGCCCTCGCCTTGCCTCCAGCGGCTCGCCGCCCACTCGGCGTCCTCCTCCAGCACTGGCTGAACTCGCACCTCGTAGCTGGTGAGCAGGGCCCGCACCAGATCCCAGTCCCGGCCGGCGGCAAGCACCTTCTGGGCAACCTCCGACCAGTTGGCTGCGCCGCAGCGGGCATCCTCGGCGAAGCAGACTTCGACGACGTCCGATCCGTCTTCTCCTTGGAGGTAGGCGAGCAAGGCGGACGCATCGACGACCACGGTCATCCCTCGTCCTCCGAGGTCGAGCTCTCCCGGCGGCTCTCCAGGAGCTCGCCGACGAGGTCGAGCCCGCTGAGCTCGCAGCGGACTCGGGCGCGGAGCTGTTCGCGCGTCAGGAGCACCAGCCCAGCCTCGGTCTCCAGGAGGACGAGCGGGGTCCCCGTGGTCAGCCCCGCCCGCTCCCGCACCTCGGCGGGGACAACGATCCTGCCCCTGTCTCCCACCACCAGAGAGTGCGTCCCACGCATGGTAGCAGTGTACCACTGTGTATCGCAGTGTGGGAGAAAGGCGGCCTCCGACACCCGCTAGGCCAGAGGGCCGCGCCGCTTCCGGAAGCGCTTCCGCCATCGCGAGAGTGCCCACTTCTGGTCGCCAGAAGGCCCAGAAGCGGGCACTCTCGGAACCGCTACCGCTTGGCCAGCCAGCTACCCGGTGGCCCGCAGGCCGGGACCAACGGCGAGATCGGCTAGATCGGCGGCGGCGTGGCCAGCCACCCACCCCGTTGCCCTTTCGTCACGGAGGGGGGACGGCGGGTCCGGCCGGAGGAAGGCGGCGGGCGATCAGGGAGGTGGCTCAGCTGCAGCCGCTGGTGGTGCCGCAGCCGGCGCAGACGTAGCAAGAGCCCGCACGCTGCATGGTGGTGCCGCACTGGAAGCACATCGGGGCATCGAGCTGGGGCTGGCGGGTGACCGTGGCCGGCCGAGACTGGGGCTCGGGCTGGGGGGCGATGGCCAGCTGGGGGTCGGTGCTGGGCTGGTCGAGGCTGACCTGCTCCTCGACGCCGGGGAGGGTGGGCTGGGTGCGCTCGCCGGTGGTGAGGATGCCGAGCTCGGCCCGCTCGCCGAAGGGGAGGTAGTCGACGGCCAGGCGGCGGAAGATGTAGTCGACTAAAGACGAGGCCAGGCGCAGCTCACCGTCGTCGGTCATGCCGGCCGGCTCGAACTTCATGTTCGAGTACTTCTTGACGTAGGTCGAGAGGGGCACGCCGTGTTGGAGGCCGAGGCTGATCGAGATGGAGAAGGCGTCCATGATGCCGGCCAGGGTGGACCCCTGCTTCGACACCTTGATGAACACCTCGCCGGGGCGGCCGTCGTCGTACTCGCCCACGGTGACGTAGCCCTCGCAGTCGGCCACCCGGAAGGCGAAGGTGGTGGACTGGCGGCGCCGGGGCAGGCGCTCGCGGATCGGCTGCTTCACCACCACCACCTGCTGCTGGCTCAGCGCCTTCTCCAGCCTGGCCACCTTGGTGGCCAACTCGACGGCGTCGACCTGCTGGGTGACGGTGACACCCTCCTCGGTCGTGATCACCACCTCCACCTCGGTCTTCTTGGTGGTGGACAGGGGCTGGCCGACCTTGCAGTTGTCGCGGTAGATGGCCACCGCCTTGACCCCCAGCTTCCAGGCGTCGAGGTGGAGCTGCTCGACGTCGGCCACCGTGGCCTCCTCGGGCATGTTCACCGTCTTGGAGATGGCCCCCGAGATGAACGGCTGCACCGCCGCCATCATCCGGACGTGGCCGGTGTAGTGGATGGTGTTGTCGCCCATCGAGCAGGCGAACACCGGCAGGTGCTCGGCCTTGAGGTAGGGGGCGCCGACGATGGTCTTGTGCTCGTCGATGTAGGCCACGATGTCGCCGATCTGGGCTGAGTCGTAGCCCAGCCGGCGCAGGGCCCGGGGGATGGTCTGGTTGACGATCGACATGGTGCCGCCGCCCACCAGCTTCTTGGTCTTCACCAGGCCGAGGTCGGGCTCGACGCCGGTCGTATCGCAGTCCATCAACAGGCCGATGGTGCCGGTGGGGGCCAGCACGCTGGCCTGGGCGTTGCGCACGCCGTAGGCCGCGCCCAGCTCGACCGCCTCGTCCCAGGCCTCCTGGGCGGCCGACAGCAGGGCCTCGGGCACCGCCACCTCGTCGATCTTGGCCACCTCGGCCCGGTGCATGGCCAGCACCTTGGTCATGTGCTCGGCGTTGCGGTGGTAGCCCGGGAAGGGGCCCATCCGGCTGGCCGTGCGGGCGCTGGTGGCGTAGGCCTGACCGGTGAGCAGGGCGGTGATGGCTGCGGCCCACGCCCGGCCCTGGTCGGAGTCGTAGGGCAGGCCCTCCGACATGAGGAGGGCACCGAGGTTGGCGTAGCCGATGCCGAGCTGGCGGAACTTCCGGCTGTTCTCGGCGATCTTGTCGGTGGGGTAGTCGGCGTTGCCGACGATGATCTCCTGGGCGGTGAAGACCACCTCGATGGCCCGGCGGAAGCCCTCGACGTCGAAGGCCAGGTCCTCCTCGACGAAGGTGAGCAGGTTCATGCTGGCCAGGTTGCAGGCCGAGTTGTCGACGTGCATGTACTCGCTGCACGGGTTCGACCCGTTGATGCGGCCGTCCTCTGGGGCGGTGTGCCAGCGGTTGATGGTGGTGTCGAACTGCAGGCCCGGGTCGGCACACTCCCAGGCGGCGGTGTTGATCTGGCGGTACAGGTCGCGGGCCGGCAGCGTCCTGGTCACCGAGCCATCGGTGACGGCCCGCAGGTGCCAGTCGGCGTCGGCCTCGACGGCCTCCATGAACTCGTCGCTGACCCGCACCGAGTTGTTGGCGTTCTGGTACTGGATGGAGATCGAGTCACGGCCGTCGAGGTCCATGTCGAAGCCGGCGTCGCGCAGGACCCGCGCCTTCTCCTCCTCCCGGGCCTTGCACCAGATGAAGTCCTCGATGTCGGGGTGGTCGACGTTGAGGATGACCATCTTGGCGGCCCGGCGGGTCTTGCCCCCGCTCTTGATGGTCCCGGCCGAGGCGTCGGCCCCCCGCATGAAGCTGACCGGCCCGGAGGCGGTGCCGCCGCCCTTCAGGTGCTCGACGCTGGAACGGATCCGGGAGAGGTTGACCCCGGCGCCCGACCCGCCCTTGAAGATCGTGCCCTCCTCCCGGTACCAGTCGAGGATCGAGTCCATCGAGTCCTCGACGGCCAGGATGAAGCAGGCGCTGCCCTGCTGGGGCACGCCCTTCACCCCGATGTTGAACCACACGGGGCTGTTGAACGCCGCCTTCTGGTGCACGATGAGGTACTTGAGCTCGGCCCGGAAGGCCTCGGCCTCCTCGGTGTCGAGGAAGTAGCCGTCCTTGTTGCCCCAGGCGGTGATGGTGTCGGTGACCCGGTCGGCCACCTGCTTGAGGCTCCACTCCCGCTCGGCGGTGCCCAGGGTGCCCCGGAAGTACTTCTGGGCCAGGATGTTGGTGGCGTTCACCGACCAGGTGCTGGGCACCTCGACCCCCAGCTGCTCGAAGGCGACGGTGCCATCCTTCCAGTTGGTGATCCGGGCGTCTCGGCGTTCCCAGGTGACGGTGTCGTAGGGGTGGACCGCAGCCCGGGTGAAGTGCCGGGTGAGGCCGAGGCCGGTCGTCTCGGGAGCGATGGACACGTGAAGGAACCTCCGGAGGAGAACGGGCGCGCTGAGCAGGGAGGCGCGACGAGAGCGGCTGATGCCCGTACCGGGACACCGAAGCTACTGAGACAACTAGTGAGACCAACTACTGAGACGCCGTGTGTCTGACGCCGTGCCGATGTTCGGTCGGGAGGGCCATCCTACGCTGATCCGGGCGCGAACTACAAGGGTGTGATCTATCCACAAGCGCCTGTGGACGGCCCGACGATTGCCTGTGAACATCTTGCCGACAGCAGCTGGATCCCCAGCGCGACGCACAGCGCCCCTTCGAGATGGAAGCCTCGCACCATGAGCGGCAGAGACGACGCCGATCGCAGCCACGTCCTCGATGCCGTCGCCCTGCTCACCCGGGGGGGGCTGGTGGCCTTCCCCACCGAGACGGTGTACGGCCTCGGGGCCGACGCCGCCAACGCCGAGGCGGTAGCCCGGATCTTCCGGGTCAAGGGCCGCCCGGCCGGCCACCCGCTGATCGTCCACGTGGCGGGCACCGAGGATCTGGGCCGGTTCGCCGAGACCGTCCCGGCCAGCGCCCTTCGGCTGGCCGAGGCCCTGTGGCCCGGGCCGCTGACGGTGGTGGTGCCCAGGGCCGACCACGTGCCCGCCGTGGTGGCCGGCGGCCACGGCACGCTCGCCGTGCGGGCGCCGGCCCATCCCGTGGCCCAGGAGCTGCTCCAGGCCTTCGGCGGCGGGGTGGCGGCGCCGTCGGCCAACCGGTTCGGTCGGGTGTCGCCCACCACCGCGGCGGACGTGCGGGCCGACCTGGGCGAGGACGTCGACCTCGTCCTCGACGGAGGGGCCTGCCAGGTGGGCGTCGAGTCGACCATCGTCGACTGCACCGGCGACCAGGTCGTCCTCCTGCGCCCCGGTGGGGTGCCGGTCGAGGTGCTCGAAGGGGTGCTGGGGGAACCGGTGCGGCGGCAGGCGGGCCCAGGTGCGCCGGCCGCTCCCGGCACGCTCGCCGCCCACTACGCCCCCGGGGCCCGGGTGGTGGTGGCGGCCACGGTGGAGGAGGCGCTGGCCCGGGCGAAGGCGGCGGTTGGGTGTCGCGGTGTCCTTGTGCCCCACGCCCTTGCCGTGCCGGAGGGGGTCACCCTCCTCGTGGCCGACGACGACCCGGCCGGTTACGCCCGCGTCCTCTACGCCAGCCTGCGCCGGGCCGACGAGCTGGGCCTCGACCTGGTGATCGCCGTGCCGCCGTCCGCGGACGGCATCGGCGCCGCGGTGGCCGACCGCCTCCGCCGGGCCGCCGCGGCCGCCGACCTCAGCGCGACACGTCACGAAATCGGTGACACGGCGCGCTGACCTCAACCGGCCGACCGACCTCAGCGCGACACGTCACGAAATTGGTGACAGGGCGCGCTGGGGTCGTCTGCCTCAGGGGGCCTGACAGGCCGGCGCAGCCTCGGCCAGGTGCTCCAGCAGCTCGACCAGCTGGGGCAGGCGGGCCTGGTCCTCGGGGGCCAGGGCGTGCAGGCGCTCGAAGAGGAAGGCGGTGCGCTCCTCCCGGATGACCTGGAGGGCGG
>JBBSKY010000104.1:0-6098 GCA_038255915.1 Acidimicrobiales bacterium
CGAGCGACGCCTGTCTGGACTGAGGAGCGACGAGGCGAGCCGCTTTTGCTCGCCGTTGGAGCGACGAGGGAAGGCAGGCGGAGAGCGAGTGACGATGCACCGGCGGGAAACGCGGTGAGCGAAGCGAACGAGCCGGCTGGCAGCTCCGATGCACCGGCGGGAAACGCAGTGTTTGCTGAGGATCGGACGTTTCCGCCGCCGGAGGGGTTCGCAGCGCAGGCCAGCGTGAACGACCGCTCGCTGCACGACGAGGCGGCGGCCGATGTCGAGGCCTTCTGGGCCCGTCAGGCCGGGGCGCTCGACTGGAGCAGGCCGTGGGACACCGTCCTGGAGTGGGACCTCCCCTTCGCCCGGTGGTTCGTCGGCGGCACCCTGAACGTCTCCTACAACTGCGTGGACCGTCACGTCCTGGCCGGCAAGGGCGACAGGGTCGCCTTCCACTGGGAGGGCGAGCCCGGCGACACCCGCACCGTCACTTATGCCGAGCTCCTCGACCAGGTTCAGCGCTGCGCCAACGTCCTGCGGGGCCTCGGGGTCGAGCGGGGCGACCGGGTGTGCATCTACATGCCGATGATCCCCGAGGTGGTCGTGGCCATGCTGGCCTGCACCCGCATCGGCGCCGCCCACTCGGTGGTCTTCGGCGGCTTCTCGGCCGATGCCCTACGCGACCGCATCAACGACGCCGAGGCCAAGGTGCTGGTCACCGCCGACGCCGGCTGGCGGCGGGGCAAGGCCAGCCTGCTCAAGCCCAACGCCGATGCGGCCCTGGCCGGCTGCCCGAGCGTCACCGGCGTCCTGGTCGTCAACCGCTGTGACACCCTGCCGGACATGGTCGAGGGGCGCGACTGGTGGTGGCACGACCTGGTCCCGGCCGCCGAGCCCACGTGCTCGCCCGAGGCGATGGGGGCCGAGGACCTCCTCTACCTGCTGTACACCAGCGGCACCACGGCCAAGCCCAAGGGCATCATGCACACCACGGGCGGCTACCTGACCCAGGTGGCCTTCACCCACCGCTACGTCTTCGACCTCCATGCCGAGGACGACATCTACTGGTGCGCCGCCGACGTCGGCTGGGTCACCGGTCACAGCTACATCGTCTACGGTCCGCTGGCCAACGGGGCCACCAGTGTGCTCTACGAGGGGACCCCCGACCACCCTGGCCGTGACCGGTGGTGGTCGATCATCGAGCGCTACGGCGTCACCATCCTGTACTGCGCGCCCACGGCCGTCCGCACCTTCATGAAGTGGGGGACCGAGGAGCTGGCTGGCCACGACCTGTCGTCGCTGCGGGTCCTCGGCAGCGTCGGCGAGCCCATCAACCCCGAGGCGTGGATGTGGTACGCCCAGCACATCGGCGGCGGCCGTTGCCCGATCGTCGACACGTGGTGGCAGACCGAGACGGGCGGGATCATGGTCAGCCCGCTCCCCGGCCTGACCACCACCAAGCCCGGCTCGGCCACCTTCGCCCTCCCCGGCATCGCCGCCGAGGTGGTCGATGACGCCGGCCAGGTGCTCGAGGTCGGGGCCGGGTACCTCACCGTCGCCCAGCCGTGGCCGTCGATGCTCCGGGGCATCTACCGCAACCCGGAGCGCTACAAGGAGACCTACTGGTCCCGCTTCCCCGGCCGCTACTTCGCCGGCGACGGTGCCCGGCTGGACGAGGACGGCTACCTGTGGTTCCTGGGCCGGGTCGACGACGTCATGAACGTGTCCGGCCACCGGGTCAGCACCACCGAGGTCGAGTCCGCCCTGGTCGACCACCCGAGCGTGGCCGAGGCTGCTGTCGTCGGGGCCAGGGACGACACCACGGGACAGGCCATCATCGCCTTCGTCACCCTGAAGGGGGGGCAGGAGCCGACCGACGAGCGGGGCCAGGAGCTGCGCCGCCACGTCGCCACCAGGATCGGCGCCATCGCCCGCCCCAAGACCCTGGTCTTCACCGACGACCTGCCCAAGACCCGGAGCGGCAAGATCATGCGCCGCCTCCTGCGCGACGTGGCCGAGGGCCGGGTCCTGGGCGACACCACCACCCTCGCCGATCCCGCCGTGGTCGAGGAGATCGCCCGCCGGGCCGCCGCCGCCCCAGCCGAGCAGTGAACGAGGAGGAGGGGAGCAGGTCCAGCCTCCCGACGTCGTGGCACTGGCAGGTGATCGGGACCGACCAGCACCCGGCCGGCCCGTGCGTCATCGTCGACATCGACGGCGTCCTGGCCGACGGAGCGCACCGCCAGCACCTGGTGCGGGCCAAGCGTTGGCGGGAGTTCTTCGACGCCGCCCACGGCGACAGCCCGATCGCCGAGACGGCCGTGCTCCTCCGCCTGCTCGACCAGGACCTGGTCGTCGTCCTCCTCACCGGGCGACCGGTCCGCACCCGCGAGCCGACCGTCACCTGGCTGGCCGAGCACGGCTACCGCTGGGACCTCCTGGTCATGAAGGAGGACGGCGACCTGCGCAAGGCCACCTTCTCCAAGCGCGAGGCCGTCACCATCCTGCGCGCCGGGGGCTACACCCCCGTCCTCGCCCTCGACGACGAACCCGGCAACGTCGCCATGTACCGCGAGGAGTCCATCCCCTGCCTCTACATCCACTCCGGCTACTACGACTGATTTGTCATGGCCCGCGCGAAAGGCGAGCGCAGCGAGCGAGCCGGCGAGGAGGAGCGTCGCCCGCCCTGGACTCAGGAGCGACAAGGCGAGCCGCTTTTGCTCGCCGCCGGAGCGACGAGGGAAGGCGGGCGGACAGCGACGACGATGCACGGCGGGAAACGCGGAACTCGTCAATGAGCTCTTGACGTTGGGAGGTTCGTGATGCATGGCTTGCGCAACACCCTGAAGACCGCGGTTCTGCTGGCTGGCCTCGGCGGGGTGCTCGTCGTCGTCGGCGGGCTGTTCGGGCGGGGCGGCGCCTTCATCGGCCTCGGTCTCGGACTGGTGATGGTGGGCGGCTCGTACTGGTTCTCCGACAAGCTGGCCATACGGGCCGCCGGCGCCGTCCCGGTCACCGAGCGGCAGGAGCCTGAGTACCACGCCATCGTCCGCGAGCTGGCCGACCGGGCGGGCATGCCGATGCCCCGCCTCTACATCAGCCCCGACGCCCAGCCCAACGCCTTTGCCACCGGGCGCAACCCCAAGAACGCCGCGGTGTGCGTGAACCAGGGGATGCTGCCGCCGAGCTTCTCGTGGGACGAGCTGCGTGGCGTGCTGGCCCACGAGCTGGGCCACGTGGCCAACCGCGACATCCTGGTGGGATCGGTGGCTGCCGCCCTGGCCGTCGGGATCACCTACCTGGCCCAGATGCTCCAGTTCGCCGCCATCTTCGGCGGCTTCGGCCGCAGCAACGACGACGACCGGCAGAACCCGATCGCCCTGCTGGCCACGATCATCCTCGCCCCCCTGGCGGCGATGCTCCTGCAGATGGCGCTGTCGCGAGGTCGCGAGTACGGCGCCGACCGCTTCGGAGCCCGCCTGATCGGCGACGGCGAGCCGCTGGCCCGGGCGCTCGGCAAGCTCGAGGTCGGGGCGGCCCGGATCCCGAGCCCGGTCGACCCCGCCCACGCCCAGGCGTACATCGTCAACCCGCTGAGCGGGCGACGGATCACCTTCAAGGGGCTGTTCCTCACCCACCCGCCCACCGAGGAGCGCGTCCGGCGGCTGCGGGCAGGGGAGTGGCAGGCCTAGGCGCCTGCCGGAAAACCCGGCTCGGCTGTTCTCCTTCGTGCGCCTGGGACCCGCTCTTGCATCACGCTAGGTGACTGTGCGGTGCCTCTAGCACTAGAGTCACTGCCAGCCGCAGCGAGAAGCTCACATCCTGCTGGTCAAGTCCCGGATCCCCGGGGCGGGCCCGCCGTTTGACGCTGCCGCACCCTTCCGCCATGCCTCGCCTCCGTTCCCGCCCGGCCATCCTGGTGGCCTCTGTCGCTCTGGTGCTCGCCACCGCTGCGGCCGCCCAGGCCCAGTCGGCGCCGATCACCAGCCCGCCGTCCACCAACGCGCCCGTCACCTCCCCGCCGACCTCCACGTTCCTGGGGCTCTTCCCGGGAACCACCGTCCCGCCGGGCGGCACCACGCCGGTGACCACTAACCGTTCGACGAAGATCGTGCCCACCACGGCCGCTCCCTCCACCACCGCCGCGCCCGCCCCGAGCGGCGACGGCGGCGAGCCTCCGCCTGGCACCCCCAAGGTCGTCCCCCCCGACGCCCAGCGCCAGATCGACTCCGTGCGCCGCAGCGGGCCCAACAACACCACAGCCTGGCTGGCCGCGCTGCAGCCCCTGGTCACCGAGCTCGGCATGACCCCGCGGGATGCGGCGCTCGCCGGGGCCGGCCGATTCCCCATCGCCGGGCCCACCACTTGGGTCGACGACTGGCTCTACCCCCGCTTCGTGCCCAGCTTCCACCTCCACAAGGGCCTCGACATGTTCGCAGCGTCGGGTACGCCCGTCCGGGCACCCTTCGACGGCACGCTGAGGCTGAGCGACGGCGCCGTGGGAGGCCTGGCCGCCTACGTCACCATGAGCGACGGCACCTATGTCTACATGGCCCACCTGTCGGCATACGCCTCCGACAAGTCCACCGGCCAGCAGGTGCGCCAGGGTGACGTCGTCGGCTTCGTCGGCGACACCGGCAACGCCCGGGGCGGTTCCCCCCACGTTCACCTGCAGCTGCACCCCAAGGGCGGCAATCCCGCCCCGCCGAAGCCGACGGTCGACGCCTGGCTTGCCGATGCCACCAAGGAGGCCTCGCAGGTCGTCTCTGCCGCCCGGGCCGCCCGGAACCCGGCCGCTGCGACCGAGGCCGGCGCCTCGGTCACCGCTCTGGAGTCGCCCGAGGTCGACGAGACCGCCCCCACGGTTGACCCGGCTGCGGCGCTGTGGGCCGCTTCGTCGAACCCGGCGATCGGCACCATCGACCTGGCCTCGAGCCTGGTGGCTACGGCGGCCGGCGAGATCGCCTGGCCGGCGCCGCCGGGCTGAGCCTCAGTCCCTGAAGTTGGTGAACTGCAGGGGCAGGTCGAAGTCCTCGGCCCGGAGGGCGGCGATGGCGGCTTGGAGGTCGTCGCGCTTCTTGGCCGTGACCCGGATCTGATCCCCCTGGGTCTGGCTCGTGACGCCCTTGACCCCGAGGCCCTTCAGGAAGGTGTTCACCCGCTTGGCCCGGTCGCTGTCGATCCCGGCCTTCATGGTGACGACCTGGCGGAGGACGCCCTTGGACCCCTCTTCGACCTTGCCGTAGTCGAGCGCCTTGAGTGACACCTTGCGCTTCACCAGCTTCTCCTCGACGACCTGGATCACGGCCTTCAGCCGCTCGTCGGCGTTCGAGGTGAGCCGCAGCTCCGAGCCGACCAGCTCGACGCCTGACTCGGTGCCCTTGAAGTCGAAGCGGTTGGCGATCTCCCGAGCGGCCTGGTCGACGGCGTTGCGGACCTCCTGCAGGTCCACCTCGGAGACGATGTCGAAGGTGGGCATGGGGCAAGACGCTATCCTGCTGGAGCCGTTGGGTCGGTGCCCGAGTGGCCAAAGGGAACTGGCTGTAAACCAGTCGCGAAAGCTTCGGAGGTTCAAATCCTTCCCGGCCCACCGCTCACGAGGTGCGCACGTCGCGCACCTCGTGCCCGCGCGCACGGGGCGGCGCGAGATACCCCCTGGTGGTATGATGGAGGGCATGGCCGGCTACACCGACACCAAGTCGAAGCACCTGGCGAACCTCCGGCGGGTCGAAGGTCAGGTGCGAGGGATCCAGCGCATGGTCGAAGAGGACACCTACTGCATCGACGTCCTCACCCAGGTGAGTGCGGTCACCCGGGCGCTGCAATCGGTGGCCCTGGGCCTGCTCGAGGAGCACCTCGGCCACTGCGTGTCGGGCGCGGTCCAGAGCGGAACCCCCACCGAGGCCGCCGACAAGCTGGCCGAGGCATCGGCCGCCATCGCCCGCCTCGTCCGCTCCTGAGCCGCCGCTCACTCGGTCGCTGCGCTCCCTCCGTCCGGGCGGGTTCAGTGGGCGGCCTTCGGCCTTCGGCCGGCTGACGGCTTGTAACGGCGGGCGAGCAAGCTCGCCTTTTCGCCGCCTGACGAGGGGGCTCCGCAAGCTCCGCCCCCTCGA
>JBBSKY010000105.1:0-5448 GCA_038255915.1 Acidimicrobiales bacterium
GATCGAGCAGATCGGCGACAGGATCGAGCGGGGCGACCGGGTGCTGGTCACCACCCTCACCAAGAAGATGGCCGAGGACCTCACCGACTACCTGCTGGAGCGGGGCATCAAGGTGCGCTACCTCCACTCCAACATCGACACGCCCCAGCGCATCGAGATCGTGCGCGACCTGCGGCTGGGCGAGTTCGACGTGCTGGTCGGCATCAACCTGCTGCGCGAGGGGCTCGACATCCCCGAGGTGTCCCTCGTGGCCATCCTCGATGCCGACAAGGAGGGCTTCCTGCGCTCGGAGACCTCGCTGATGCAGACCACGGGCCGGGCCGCCCGCAACGTCGACGGCCAGGTGGTGATGTACGCCGACCGCATCACCGACTCGATGCAGAAGGCCATCGACGAGACCAAGCGGCGGCGGGCGCTGCAGACCGCCTACAACGAAGAGCACGGCATCGACCCCCAGACCATTCGCAAGGCCGTATCCGACATCCTCTCGCTGATCCGCCCCGAGGGGGCGCTGGTGAAGGGCCGGGGCGCCAAGCGCAAGGCCCGCAGCGACTTCGCCGAGCTGCCCCGCGAGGAGCTGGCCAGCCTCATCCGCCAGCTCGAGGAGGAGATGCACCTGGCCTCGTCCGAGCTGCGCTTCGAGGAGGCCGCCCGCATCCGCGACGAGCTGGCCGAGCTCAAGCAGGAGCTGACGGCCGCCCGCTGAGGCGGCGGGCGCTGCGCAGGCTCAGGGCGAACCGATGTCGTCGGTGAGGTGGACCTGTCACAGGTCCAGGATGAACAGAAGGCCTTGGTCGATCAGGCCCATCTCGTCTGGGCCGAGTCTGCCCCGGCGCCCACGAAGCCGCGCCGTCGAGACGACTCGGATCTGGTCGCAGCGGGCGTAGGAGATCTGACCGAGGCCGCTCGATCCTGGGTCGAGCTCGATGTGGCTCCGAAGCCCGTAGGAGGCCGAACCGACGGGAACCACGACGACGATCTCGCCCGGACCGTTGTTCACGATGTCCGTCGACACGACCACCGCTGGTCGGTCGAAGGCCGGTTCGTGCCCGACCGGTTGCCCGAGGCCGATGTCGTAGACCTCACCGCGCCAGATCAAGCCAGGGCGTCCCACATCTCGCGTTCCGCCAGGTACGCCTCCCACTGTCCTGGGTCATCGCGCAGTCGGCGGTAGTCGTCGTTCAAGCCGCGCACGAACTCCTGGCGTTCCAGGGCATCGATGGCGGAGTGCAGGACGTCGATCACCGTGGTCTTCCGGCTCTTCGCCAACGACCGGAGTCGGTCTGAGTCTGGCCGTCGCACACGGACGGTGGTCGTGTCTCCGCTTCCCATGCACTCGAGTGTAGACGTCTTGTAGACAGGCGGATGGCTTACGGTTCCGAACTGCCCCTGCGTCGGCGGTCCAAGATCATCGGCCGGGCGTGAGGGTCGCAGGAGACGAATGATCGCGTCGGCCCTGGGCTCAGGGAACGACGACACGGCGTTCGGGTGGTACCTGCGCCCACTGACCGTCATGTACAACCACTGTGGCCCGGACCCCGAGGTCTCGACGGGCCAGCTGGACCAGGGGGTCGATGGTGCCGATCATGCCGTAGATGCCTTGGTGGCCGGGCGGTGGTGGCCCGACCACGAGCAGCGTCCCGGGCGGAACGCGATCGAAGGCCGGGGTCACGGCGGCCCGAACGGCCTCGGTGTCACGACCGGCGTTGGCCCAGTCGGCGGCCCGGGCCACCCGGGCGGCGACCAGGACGGCCGCAAAGGCGAGGGCCGAGCACGCGAGCACCCTCCGGTGGGGGGCGAGGGCCCAGCCGAGGCCCGTCCACACCATCGCCCCTCCGATGGCGCTGACGACGTTGGCTCGGTCGCCCACGCCCAGCGGGTTGATCGGGTAACGGGCAAAGGCGGCGTAGCCGGACGCCGCCACGGCAAGTCCGGCCAGGACGAAGCGGGCGGGCTCGAAGGGGATGGCCCTTTGGACGCCGGGTGACAGGGGGCGGAGCACCACCAGCACCACTCCGAGCAGGCCCGTGCAGAGCAGGACGGTGGAGGGGCCCGTCCAACGGGCGATGCCCTGTCCGAACAGGGCGTCAGGGATGCTCGAAAACCCGAACCAGCCCTGGTCGTGGCGCAGGTGGTAGCTGCCGAGCACCAGCGACGCGCCGACCGCGAACAGGGGGACGCCGCGCCGGACGGCTGAGGCCAACGAGTCGCGATGGCCCAGGAGACGCGGCAGGGCGACCGCAGCAAGGAGGGCGGGTGGAAGCGTGGCCTCGTAGACGAGGGGCGCGGCAGCGAGGAGGGCGATCCCGATCCAGGGTGGAGCATCCCGCTCGACGGCCCTGGCCAACAGGACGGATCCGGCCACCAGCAGGAGGAGGCTGACCCCGGCCAGGCTGCCGGACCCCCAGTGGTCAAGGCTCGAGTGGTTGGCGGCGACAACCCAGACGGTGGTGGCGGTGGTGGCGACGGCGAGCGGCACCAACCTGCGGAGCAGGGCCACGAGGAGGACGGCGGTGGCGATGGTGACCGCCAATTGGCCGGCCCACCAGACGACCGGGTGCGGACCGATGACGCCGAACTGCACGTCGTAGAGGAGGGCACCGAGCGGCCGGGCCCTCCACTGCGTCGGGCCCGACGCCCGCCAGCGGCCCAGGTGCCACGCCCAGAAGAGCGTGTACTGGTCGTCGAGCACCACACCCGGCCCGAAGAGGCCGAAGGGCAACCCGGCCAGGAGGGCAAGGGCCGCCGTCGTCGCCTGAGCTCGGCGCTCAGTCAGCATCGACCGCGGCAGGTCGTTCGGCCGGCGAGGACGGTTCCGCTCCTCGCTTCTGCGCCAGGAGGTCGAGGGCGCCGAGCCAGAGGCCGGTGAGGAGGATGCCCTGGGGATAGGACCAGGCCAGGTGGTCGAGGGCCAGGAAGGGAAGCATCGCCAGGGTGACGGCAACGGCGGGGGCCCCGCCACGCAAACAGGCCCGGCCGATGGCGATGGTCAGCAGGACGAGTGCGGGGATGACCACAAGGCCACCTTCGACGACCAGGAGCAGAGGGGTGAGGTGCACCGGGCGGGGGCTCTGGTCGCTGAGGGCCACCAGCTCAGGCCGCTCCGAGAGCGCCAGCACGTAGCGACCGGGACCGACACCGGTGAGGAGGTTGTCGCCCAAGATTGACCAGGCCTGGCGCAGGAGGGTGCTCCGCCCGGTGGAGAGAGCGTCGACGCTGCCAGCGGCCTGACCAGCCCTGGACACCCACCCCGAGAGGTCGACCACGACGCCCAGGCAGAAGGCGGCGCCCGCAGCCACGACGGTCGTGACCCCGAACCGGCTTCTGATGTCATCCTCGCCGCTCTTCTGGGCTGCTCGGGCCCGCCATGCCGCGACAGCGAGGGCGGTCAGGCCGAGGAAGCCAGCCACCGCACCGGCCCGGCTCATGGTCAGACCGATCCCGGCGAAGGCGGCGACCCCTGCCACCCGGCTGAGCCGTGAAGACGTCGTGCCTCGCAACCCGAGGGCGACAAGCGCGGTGCCGGTCACGGCGCACCACGCCGCCAGCACGTACGGATGCACGGTGAGGCCGCTGGACGCGTAGCGGCCACCGATCTCATAGGCGCTGGGCTCACCGAGGGCGCCGAGGCCGATCGTCCCTTCGACCGCCCGCTCGGCGGCGGCCACGGCGAGGTGGGTCAGGCTGACCAGGGCCAAGGCACCGAGGACCAGGCGGCGGCCGTCACGCCGGACGGCGGCGACCGTCAGCCCCAGGGCCAGGGCACCGACCCACCGGGCCAGGGCGGCCACGCCGCGGTCCGACGGGTTGAGCAGGAACGAGGGGACCAGCGCCACGCCAAGGATGCCAGCGGCCAGGACGCAGGCGTGGCGCCGCCAGGCGGTGAGGGCCGAGCGCAGTCCGCCGACCGAGATCAGAGCGAGCACCAGAAGGGCCAGGTCGCTCCCGAGCAGGAGGGTGTGCTGCTGGTAGTCGCTACCGGGTCGAACGTTGCTGCTGGCCACCACGACCGTGGTCAGCGACAGGATCAGGACGATGGCGGCGGCCACGGCCGCCGCCTGCACCGGAACCGCCGTGGGGGCCTGTCGGTCGGACACGGTCGCCACCCTCTGCACCTTGTGATGATCGGTTGCCTGTGCCGGAACACAAGGGGTTCGGCGACAGGAGTCGGACCTCAACCTAGAGCACGAACGTCTGTACGATCAGGTCGTGGCGCAGAAGCTCATCGTTCGTGGCGCGCGGGAGCACAACCTGAAGAACGTCAGCCTCGAGCTGCCCCGCGACCGGCTGGTGGTCTTCACGGGCCTCTCGGGGTCGGGCAAGAGCTCCCTCGCCTTTGACACCATCTACGCCGAGGGCCAGCGCCGCTACGTCGAGTCGCTGTCCTCCTACGCCCGCCAGTTCCTGGGCCAGGCCGACAAGCCGGACGTGGACTTCATCGAGGGGCTGTCACCGGCTATCTCGATCGACCAGAAGTCGGCGTCGAACAACCCCCGGTCCACCGTCGGCACCCTCACCGAGGTGTACGACTACCTGCGGCTGCTCTTCGCCAAGATCGGCGTGCCCTACTGCCCCGACGACGGCACCCGGATCGAGCGCCAGACGCCCCAGCAGATCGTCGACCGGGTCCTGGCCCTGCCCGAGGGCACCCGGTTCCAGGTGCTGGCCCCGGTGGTGCGGGGACGCAAGGGCGAGTACGACGCCCTGCTCGAGGACCTGGCCAAGCAGGGCTTCGCCCGGGCCCGGGTGGACGGCGAGATCGTCGAGCTGTCGCAGACCGACATGCCCAAGCTCGACCGCTACGTGCAGCACACCATCGAGGTCGTCGTCGACCGTCTGGTGCAGCGCGAGGGGATCCAGCGGAGGCTGACCGACTCGCTGGAGACCGCCCTGAAGCTGGCCGAGGGGGTCGCCGAGGTGCAGCTGGTCCCGCGCGAAGGCGAGGAGGCCGAGGAGGAGATCCTCACCTTCTCCCAGCACCTGTCATGCCCCGCATGCGGCCGCAGCTTCGACGAGCTGGCCAACCGCAACTTCGCCTTCAACTCGCCCTACGGCGCCTGCCCCAGCTGCACCGGGCTGGGCACCCGCTTCGAGGTCGACCCCGACCTGGTCATCCCCGACCCCGACGTCTCCCTCGCCGGAGGGGCCATCACCGCCTGGGCCGGGATCCGGGGGACGTACTTCAACCGGGTGCTCGAGGCGGTGGCCGACGCCTACGGGTTCCGCACCGACACCCCGTTCGGGAGGCTGACGAAGGCCCAGCAGAAGGTGGTGCTGTACGGCGCCGGGGCCAAGCAGGTGCGGGTCGAGTACAAGAACCGCTACGGCCGCCACCGGGCCTACTCGGTGAAGTACGAGGGCGTCATCGGCTACCTCCAGCGCCGCCACGCCGAGGCCGAGAGTGACCACACCCGAGAGCAGCTCGAGGGCTACATGCGGGAGGTGCCC
>JBBSKY010000106.1:0-5206 GCA_038255915.1 Acidimicrobiales bacterium
GGCGGCTCGTCGAAGTCGCCTGGCGGCGCCCCCTGGGTGGCCACCGCCATGTACTTCTCCCAGATCTGGGCGGGGATGCCGCCGCCGCTCACCGGCCGGCCCCGCACCCGGTCCATGGGCCGGCTGCCGTCGTCGGGCCAGCCCATCCACACCGCAGTGGTCAGCCGGGGGCTGGCGGTGTAGCCCACGAACCAGGCGTCGGTGCTGTTGTTGGTGGTGCCGGTCTTGCCGGCGGCGGGACGGTCGAGGCGGGCCGCGGTGCCCGTGCCCTTGTCCACCACCCGGCGCAGCACCTCGGTGACCACCTTGGCGGTGTCCTCGCTCACCGCCCGCGACGGGCCGTCCTGCTTGGATCCCTTGACCGAGCCGCCCTTGGCGTCGGTGACCTGGCCCAGCAGCCGGGGCGGGATGCGGTTGCCGCCCCGGGCCAGGGTGCTGTAGGCCGAGGCCATCTCGAGCGGCGAGACCTGAGCCGTGCCCAGCACCAGGCTGGCGTTGGGCGCCATGGGGCTGGTGATCCCGAGTGCGGCCGCCCGCTCGACCAGGCGCGGCGGGCCCACCACCTCGGCAGCCTGGGCGTAGACGGTGTTCACCGACAGCCGGGTGGCGTCGACCAGGTTCAGCGAGCCTCCGAAGCCCTCGCCCTCGTAGTTGCCGATCGGGTAGTCGGCGCCACCCTCGCCGCCCTTCCAGACGTACTTCGAGGGTGCCGGAAACGACGACTCGACCGAGCCGCCCTCCTCCACGATGTCGGCCAGCAGGAATGGCTTGAAGGTGGAGCCGGGCTGGCGGCCGCTGCCCCCGCCGAGCTTGCCCAAGGCCAGGTTGACCTGGCTCTCCCCGTGGTCACGGCCGCCGACCAGGGCCACGATGTCGCCCTTCTCGTCGATCGAGACCAGGGCCCCGGCCGGCTCCTCCCTGCGCAGCGAGGGCAGCTTCGGCCCGTACACGGCGTCGTAGGCCTGCCTCTGGCGCTCGAGGTCGATCGTCAGGGTCACCTTCAGGCCGCCGCCCAGGGCCACCCGCTCGGTGTAGCGGGCGACCAGCTGGCGCCGCACCTCGTCGATCACGTACTCCATGCCGATGTCGGTGTTGGTGATCGTGGACGGCCGGTCGACCCGGCGCACCACGTAGGTCTGGATCGGGGTGTCCCGCACCAGGTTGGCCTGCGGGACATCCAGCGTGCCGCTGCGCAGCATGTTGGCCACCACGCTCTCGCGGCGCTGCTCGGCCAGCGCCCCGTCGCCCTTGTCGACCGCCGTGGTCTCGGGGCTGCGGATCAGGGCGGCCAGGTAGGTGGCCTCGTTCGGGCCGAGCTCGGTGACGCTGCGGCCGAACCACGCCCGGCTGCCGGCCTCGACCCCGTAGGCACCACGGCCCAGGTAGATGGCGTTCAGGTAGCGCTCGAGGATCTCGTCCTTCGACAGGCGCTGCTCGAGCTTCACGGCGATGATCGCCTCCCGCCCCTTGCGCGAGGCGCTGCGGTCGCCCCCGACGTAGGCGTTCTTCACGTACTGCTGGGTGATGGTGGACCCCCCCTGGCGCACCCCCTGGTTGCGCAGGTCGGCCCAGATGGCCCGGGTGATGCCGAGCGGATCGATGCCCCCGTGCTGGTAGAACTTGCGGTCCTCAGCGGCCAGGACGGCGTCGCGCACCACCTTGGGCACCTTGTCCAGGCCCACCGGGGTGCGGTCCTGGCCCCCGTCGAGCGAGGCCAGCCGGGTGCCGTCAGCGGCGGCGATGACGGTGGTGCCGATGGAGGGCGCCTCAGGCGGGATCGGCACCCGCGAGGCATACCAGGCCAGCGCCCCAACCCCCACGACCAGGAGGAACAGTCCCACCAGGAACCCCCGAGCCGCCCACCGCCGCACCCAACGGGGCCGCCGGCGGCGACCCCTTGTCGGCTGCTCTGCTTCGATGACCACGAAGCCACGACGCTATGCGCCACTGGAGCCTCCACCCGTTCGCCGGGGGAGCTTGAGGGGGCGGAGCTTGCGGAGCCCCCTCATCAGGCGGCGAAAGGCGAGCTTGCTCGCCCGCCGTTACAAGGCTTGCGGCCGGCCGAAGGCCGACGATCCGACCCGCCCGAGCGGAGGGAGCGCAGCGACCGAGAGAGCGGCGGCCTTTAGAGGATCATCCCGGCGCCGACGGTGGCCCCTGACGCCTCGTCGATGAGGAGGAAGCTGCCCGTGGTGCGGTTGCGGCGGTACTCATCGGCGAACAGGGGGGCGGTGGTGCGCAGCCGAACCCGGCCGATCTCGTTCAGGGCCAGGGCGTCTGCTCCCTCGTCGCGGTGGAGGGTGTTGACGTTGAGCCGGTAGTCCAGCTCGTGGACCACAGCCCGGGCCGTCCGGGTGGTGTGCTTGATGCCGTAGCGGGCACCAGCGCGAAGGGCGGGCCCCTCGGACAGCCAGCACACCATGGCATTGACGTCCTGGACGACATGAGACTGGTTGTGGGGCCGGCAGATCATGTCGCCCCGGCTGACGTCGAGGTCGTCCTCGAGGCGGATGGAGACCGCCATGTTGGGGAACGCCTCGTCGACGGGGCCGTCCAGGGTGTCGATCGAGGCGATGCGGGTGGTGAGGCCCGAGGGGAGGACCACGACCTCGTCGCCCGGCTTCATCACGCCGCCGGCCACGGTGCCGGCGTAGGCCCGGTAGTCGTGCCAGTCGGGGTGGTGGGGGCGCACCACGAACTGCACCGGGAAGCGGACGTCGATCAGGTTGCGGTCGGAGGCGATGTGCACCTCCTCGAGGTGGTGGAGCAGCGACGACCCCTCGTACCAGGGCGAGGCGGCCGAGCGGTCGACCACGTTGTCGCCGTTCAGCGCCGAGACCGGTATCGAGGTGAGGTCGGCGATGTCGAGCTTCGCCGCGAAGTCGCGGAACTCCTCGCGGATCTCCTCGAAGCGGTCGAGGGACCAGTCGACCAGGTCCATCTTGTTGACGCACAGCACCAGGTGGGGCACCCGCAGCAGCGAGGCCAGGAAGGCGTGCCGCCTCGACTGCTCCAGCACCCCCTTGCGGGCATCGACCAGGATCAGGGCCACGTTGGCCGTGGACGCCCCGGTGACCATGTTGCGGGTGTACTGCACGTGGCCGGGGGTGTCGGCGATGATGAACTTGCGGCGGGGCGTGGCGAAGTAGCGGTAGGCCACGTCGATGGTGATGCCCTGCTCGCGCTCGGCCCGCAGGCCGTCGGTGAGCAGGGCCAGGTTGGTGTAGGTCTCGCCCCGTTGCGCCGAGGTGCGCTCGATCGAGGCCAGCTGGTCCTCGAAGATGCTCTTGGAGTCGTAGAGCAGGCGGCCGATGAGGGTGGACTTCCCGTCGTCGACGGACCCGGCGGTGGCCAGGCGCAGCATCTCCATCAGAAGTAGCCCTCCTTCTTGCGGTCTTCCATGGCAGCCTCGGAGCGCTGGTCGTCGGCCCGGGTGGCGCCCCGCTCGGTGATGCGGGTGGCGGCCACCTCGGCCACGATGGAGGCCAGGTCGGCCGCCGTCGACTCGACGGCCCCGGTGCACGACACGTCGCCCACGGTGCGGTAGCGCACGGTGGCCAGGGTGGCCTCCTCGTCGCCCAGCAGCACGTTGGGGTGGGTGAGCGCCAGGAGCATCCCCTCGCGGCGGAAGACGGTGCGGCGGTGGGAGAAGTAGATGGAGGGGATCTCGATGTGCTCCTGCTCGATGTACTGCCAGATGTCGAGCTCGGTCCAGTTGCTGAGCGGGAAGATCCGGAAGTGCTCACCCTGGCGGTGGCGGCCGTTGTACAGCGACCACAGCTCGGGCCGCTGGTTCTTCGGGTCCCACTGGCCGAACTCGTCGCGGTAGGAGAACACCCGCTCCTTGGCCCGGGCCTTCTCCTCGTCGCGCCGGGCGCCGCCGAACACCGCGTCGAACTGGTTGGCGGCGATGCCGTCGAGCAGGGCGGTGGTCTGGAGGCGGTTGCGCGACGCCTTGGGCCCCAGCTCCTCGGTGATCCGGCCGCTGTCGATGCCCTCCTGCACGCTGGCCACCACCAGGCGGGCGCCGAGCTCGGCCACCCGCCGGTCCCGGAACTCGAGGACCTCGGCGAAGTTGTGCCCGGTGTCGACGTGCATCAGGGGGAAGGGCAGCGCCGCCGGCCAGAACGCCTTCTCAGCCACCCGGAGCATGACGATGGAGTCCTTGCCCCCCGAGAAGAGCAGGACGGGCCGCTCGAACTCGGCCGCCACCTCACGGAAGATGTGGATCGCCTCGGCCTCGAGCGCCGACAGATGTGACAGCTGGTACTCACCCATGGCACTCCCCCGTTTCGGACCAGCCCGGAATGCTACCTCGCCACGTCAGGTGACCGACCGGGCCGGCCGGCGGCCGATGGCGAAGCTGCGCTGGAGGTGGTTCCAGCCGCAGGCCGGGCAGGCCTCGACGGTGTAGCCCTGCAGCTCGGACGAGCCCCGGTCGAGGCGGGCCAGCTCCTTCTCGGTCTCGACCAGCTTGCCCTGGGCCGGCATGCGGGGGCCGAAGGCGTAGGTGAGGTAGCGGACGGTGACGTCCTCGCAGATCGGGCACACGACGTCGGAGACCTGGCCCACGCCCCGGGCGGCCCGCAGCAGCTCGGGGTGGGCGTCGCAGACCTCGCTGCGAGCCAGCCGACCGCGCTTGACCTCGTTCACGACGTGGCGCCGGGCGAGCCGGTGATCAACGTGTCCGGAGGGCCGGAACAGCACGGGACAACGGTACCCGGGGGTTTGGGGCTGCGGCGACGCCTCAGGAGGTGCCGGGGGCGACGACGGTGAGGGACACGGCGGACGCGGCTCCGGCCAGTCGGACGTCGTAGGTCACCAGGCCTTCGAGATCACCCCCGAGCTCGAGCGCCGAGGCCAGGTGGAGGGCGTCGAGAGAGCGGAGCGTGGGCGGCCGGACGGTGCCGGCGGTGAGGAACGTGGAGACCGCCGGCAGGATCAGCGATACCGCCTCGAGCGCCTCGTCGACCGCCCGCTGGTCGATCCCCAACCGGAGCGACGCCCGCAGCGCCTCGGTGCGCAGGAGGTGCGACGACCAGGTCGGCCCCTGGTCGGCCAGCCAGGCCCGGAGGGCGTCGGACTCCGGTTCGGCGACGAGCAGCTTCAAGAAGGCCGAGGTGTCGAGGTACCAGACCACCCGGCGGTCTCAGCGCTCGGCCCGCAGCGCATCGAGCACGTCGGCGACCCGCTCGGCGCTCTCCAC
>JBBSKY010000107.1:0-5002 GCA_038255915.1 Acidimicrobiales bacterium
AAGATCCTCAACTACCAGATCACCACGCCCTCCACCCTGAACGCCGCCCCCCGCGACCCCTTCGGGACCCCTGGTCCCTACGAGGAGGCCGTGGTGGGCACGCCGATCCTGGAGAGCGTGCGCGACGAGGACATCAAGGGCGTCGACATCCTCCGCGCCATCCGCAGCTTCGACCCGTGCATGCCGTGCACCACCCACATCGACACCGGGCTGGGCACGATCGTGCGCGAGGTCAACTCCTGCGGCTGCACCCTTGACTGATGCCGACCTCCTGGGGCTCGGGAGCGAGCACGACAGCAGACGGCCCGGTGCTCGTCGGGGGCATCGGTCTTCCCTGGTTCGCCGCCCTCGACATCGCCATCGGGTTCGAGCGCCGGTTCCAGGGCTCCGGCTGGCCGGCGACCGTCATCGTCGAGGACCTGTCGTACGGCGCCCACAGGGTGCTCGACCGGCTGTTGGAGATCCGCCCGTCACACGTGGTGCTGGTGGCGGAGCGCGGCTCGGTGGCGTCCCTTCCGTCGGGAGGCGTGCGCCGCTGCATCCTCGATCTGACGCCCCCTCCTGACGCCGAGGTGCACCAGCGCCTCTTCGAGTCCGTCAGCCTCGGCGTCGTCGACCTCGACCACACCCTGGCCGTGGGCTGCTATTGGAAAGCCTTCCCCGAGGGCACCATCGTCATCGAGGCCAACACCTCGGCGTCGGTTCCGAGCGGCGCGGGCGACACCCCGGCGGTCATGCGAGCGGTGCTGGCCCTTGTCCAGGAGTCGATGGTCAGGAGGCCGAGCAGCGTCACCCGGTGATCCTGGTGTCAGGAGCCGGGGACCGGGCCCTGGGGTGCGGGCGCGGCGAGGGGCGGCTCCTGAGGGCCGAGGGTGGGGGTGGTCAGCTCCGGCTCGGGGGGCAGGTCCTCGACGTCCCCGTCGGCAACGGCGGTCGCCGCCTCGGCCGCCTCCTCGTGCTGCACCTGCGAGATGGGCACCTCTTCGGCGCCGATGGTGGGCTCGTCCTTTAGCATCCCGAGGTTGGTGTCGTAGACGTCGCGGCAGATGACCTGGAGGACGCCGCCGGCCGGGATGGCCAGCAGGGCGCCGATGATCCCGAACAGCTCGACGCCGACCAGCACGCTGGCCAGCACGGCCAGGGGGTTGAGGTCCACCGTGCGGCTCATGATGGACACCTGCAGCACGTGGTTCTCGAACTGCTGGTAGATGACGAAGAAGATGAGGACGATGACGCCGGTGCGGGGAGAGTCGAGGAAGGCGACGGCGGTGGCCACCACGGCGCCGAGGGTGGCCCCGACCAGCGGGATCAGGTCGGCGAAGGCCACCCACAGGGCGAGCACGCCCCGGAAGGGCACGCCGAGCGGCCACAGCACCAGGTAGGTGGCGACGCCGGCGATGACGCTGATGGCCAGGTTGCCGAACATGTAGCCGGTGATGGCCCGGTTGCTGTCCCGGGCCACCCGTCGCACCCGGTCGCGGTGGCGTGGGGGGATGAGCTGGAGCAGCCCGGCCATCACCTTGGGGCCCTCGAGGAGCAGCAGGAAGATCAGCACCAGGATGGTGAGCACCGCAGCCAGGGTGCTGAAGATGCCGGAGGCGAACTTGGCCGCCGGCCCGCCGGCCCCGGTGATGGTGGCCCGCAGCTTGTCCTGGTTCCGCTCGAGGTAGGTGTCGAGGTCGTAGCGCTGGACGAGGTCGCCCGCCGGCCCCCGACCGGCCTTGGCCTCCTCGACGTAGGTGGGCAGGTTGTCGGAGAACTCATAGGCCTGGTCGACCAGGGGCCGGATGAAGGCGTAGAGCAGCCCCGCCATGGCCGCCATCCCGAGGAGGAAGACGATGAGCGTGGCCAGCACCCGGGGCAGGTGCACCTTGCGCTGGAGGAGGTCGACGGCAGGGGTGAGGATGGCGGCGAAGAAGGCGGCGACCACGAACCAGGTGATGATCCGGCCCAGTCGCTGCAGGGTGACCACGGCGAAGGCCGAGGCCAGGACTACGAAGAGCACGGCCAGGATCGTGCGCCACGGCACCCGCTCTGTCGTGGCGGCCCCCGGCATGGCGGCTCAGCGTACCGACCGTCTAGGTTCGGTTCCTCGATGGGCCAGTCCGTCACCGTCACCGAAAACCCCACCGGCCGTACCGGTGTCACCCGCTTCGAGGTGAACCGTCCGCTCACCGGCATGGGCCACGAGCGCTACCGGTCGCTGGACGACTGCTCCGGTCCCCGGCCCCCCGACGTGCTGGCCCGGCGCCTGTTCGAGCACGGCGGGGTGACTGCCGTCCACGTCTACGGCAACCAGGTCACCGTCGAGTTGGAACCGTTCGGCACAAGCGACGGCATGGCCGACATCGTCCGCGGCCTGTTCACCCACTACCTCGAGGGCGTCGAGCCCAAGAAGTTCGGCTGAGGCCGGCGATGGCGTCCGGCCATCGCCCGAGACGTCCGTCCGCGTGAGCGCTCCCGCCGACGCCTGGGACGCCGTCTTGGAGCGCCTCGACGACGCCGCCGCCCTCACCGACATCGACCCGGACATCCACGCCAAGCTGCGGATCCCCAAGCGGGTCCTCGAGGTGGCGGTGCCGGTGCGGATGGACGACGGCCACCTCCAGGTGTTCACGGGCTGGCGGGTGCACCACGACACCACCCGGGGGCCGGGCAAGGGCGGGATCCGCTTCCACCCCGGCGTCAACGCCCGGGAGGTCACGGCCCTGGCCGCCGGGATGACGCTGAAGACCGCCGTGGCCAGCCTGCCCTTCGGCGGGGCCAAGGGCGGCGTGGCCTGCGACCCGAGGCGGCTGTCGCTCGGGGAGCTCGAGCGGCTGACCCGCCGCTACACCGTGGAGATCGCCCCCCTCCTCGGTCCCGACCTCGACGTACCGGCCCCCGACATCAACACCGACGGCCGGGTCATGGCCTGGCTGCTCGACACCCTGGCCATGCTGAAGGGCACCGACGTGGCCAGCTCGGTCACGGGCAAGCCCCTGTCGGTGGGCGGCACCAAGGGCCACAGCGGGGCCACCTCCACCGGGGTGCTGGTGTGCGCCCGGGCCGCGTTCAACGAGCTGGGCCTGGACTTCGTCGGCAGCCGGGCGGTGGTGCAGGGCTTCGGGAAGGTGGGCGGGCCCCTGGCCTTCCTCCTGGCCTCGGCCGGCATGCGGGTGGTGGCCGTGGCCGACGTCGACGGCGCCACCTACAACCAGGGCGGCCTCGACACCGCGGCGCTGGCCGACCACGTGAGCGCGACCGGCACGGTGGCCGGCTTCGACGGAGGCGACCAGCTGCACCCCGACGACCTGTGGGAGGTGCCGGCCGAGCTGTGCGTGCCCGCCGCCCTGGCCGGGGCCATCGATGAGGGCGTGGCCGGCCGGCTGGCGGCCCGCGTGGTGGTCGAGGCGGCCAACGGGCCCACCACCCCCGACGCCGACCGGGTCCTCGAGGACCGGGGCATCCACGTGGTCCCCGACATCCTGGCCAACGCCGGCGGCGTCACCGCCTCGTACTTCGAGTGGGCCCAGAGCCGCCAGGGCATGCAGTGGGAGGAGGACGTGCTCGCCGTGCGCCTCCGTCGCTCGATGGAGGTGGCCAGCGCGGATGTGTGGGCCAAAGCCGCCACCCTCGACGTCAGCCTGCGCCGCTCGGCCTTCGCTCTGGCCGTCGAGCGGGTGGCCGAGGCCATCGCCGCCCGGGGCATCTTCCCCTAAAGGCGACGGCGAGGAACACTTCGCTGTGCTAAGTGTGTTGGGCAGAGAGCCATGCCCACCATCACCCGCACCTTCCGCTCGTTCCGCACGCGGAACTACCGGCTGTTCTACCTGGGACAGCTGATCTCGCTGTCGGGCACCGCCTGCCAGATGGTGGCGCTCAGCTGGGTGGTGTACCGCCTCACCGACTCGGCGGTGGCCCTCGGCGTCATCACCGGCCTGTCGCTGCTGCCCATGCTGGTGGCCGGGCCGTGGGGCGGCCTGCTGGCCGACCGGTTCGACAAGCGCCGGCTGCTGATCGCCGCCAACGGCTTCCTCGCGGTGGTGGCCGCCGCCCTGGCTGCCGTCACCCTCCTCGGCACGCCGGCGGTGTGGCTGCTGGCCGTCCTGGCCTTCGCCTCCGGGTTGGGCAGCGCCGTTGAGATCCCCACCCGCCAGTCCTTCGTCAACGAGCTGGTGGGCCCCGAGCAGCTGCCGAACGCGATCGGGCTCAACTCCGCCCTGTTCAACGCCAGCCGGATCCTGGGGCCGGCCGTGGCCGCGGGGCTGCTGGCCCTGGTGGGCGGCGGCTGGTGCTTTTTGGCCAACGCCGTGTCGTTCCTGGCCGTGATCGAGGCCTATCGGCGGATGCGGGTGGCCGAGCTGCGGCCGACGGCCCGCACCGGGGCGGGCCGGGGCCAGGTGCGCCAGGGCCTGCGCTACGCCTGGGGTGAGCCGGTGCTGCGCCGCACCCTGGTGCTGGTGGGCCTGGTCGCCTTCTTCTCCTTCAACTTCCCCATCGTCCTGCCGGTGCTGGCCGAGCGGTCCTACGGCGGCGGCTCGGCCCTGTTCTCGGCCCTGACCGCCACCATGGCCCTCGGCTCGGTGGTGGGGGCCCTGGTGGTGGCCGGCCGCCGCCGACCGACCGACAGGGTGCTCCTGGTCACCGGCCTGGCCTCGGGGCTGCTGCTGACGGCGGCGGCGTCGACCACCGCGCTGGTGCTGGTCCTGCCCCTGTTGGCCCTGGCCGGCGGCGCCGGGATCGCCTTCTTCTCCACCGCCAACGCCCGGATCCAGCTGGTGGCCGCCGGCGAGCTGCGGGGCCGGGTCATGGCCCTCTACACCCTGGTCTTCCTGGGCTCCACCCCGGTCGGCGCCCCCCTGGTGGGCTGGATCGTGCAGCGCTTCGGGGCCCAGGTCGCCCTCGGGGGCGGCGGGTTGCTGGCCGCGGCCGCGGTGGCGGTGACCCTGCTCCCGGCCGCCCTCGCCGGCCGCCGCGCCGACGCGGCGGCGACGGCCCAGCCCGACCCGGCCGTCGAGGC
>JBBSKY010000108.1:0-4844 GCA_038255915.1 Acidimicrobiales bacterium
AAACGTCCAGATGAGGACGAAAGCGCGAACCCGTGCGAAGATGCGGTCGTGGGATCTCCCGTGGTGAGCCGTGGCGCCACCCCACGGGGAGCGCACTTCCGTCCCCCCGAGCCGCGCCGGGCCCGCCGCCCGGCTCCAGTCCGTAGCCCTCGGGAGCGGGCGCGGATGCAGCAGGTCTACCGGCGCCGGCGGATCGTGGCGCTGGCCCTGGTCGTCGCTGTCCTCTTCTCAAGCTGGTGGGTGGCCACCACAGCCCTGGGCCTGGTCCGCCAGCTGCCGGTCGAGATCAAGGGCCTGCGCAACGGCCTGATGGGCGTCGCCGCCGCCTCCGCCCCCGAGATCCGCGTGCCCGCGGGCGCCGATCGACTGCTGGTCGACGGTGCCGATCTTCTGGGCACCGCCAGGCGGGACGGCGACCGCCTCGTCGCCCGGCCTGCTCCGCTAGGCGAGGGCCGGCACACGGTCTCGGTCTCGGTGGGCCGCTTCCTCCGCCCCTCCCGCTCGCGGACCGTCACCTTCAAGGTCGATGTTGCGCCCCCCGCCGTCTCCGCCGAGCCGCTGACCCCGGTCGAGAGCGGCGGCAGCATCGTGGTGAAGGGCACGGTCGAGGAGGGGGCGACGCTGCGGGTCGGCGCCACCGAGGTCAAGGTGCGCGGCGGGCGCTACGAGCTCGAGCTGCCGGCTCCCTTGCCAGCCGAGGTGATCCTCACCGCCACCGACCCCGCCGGCAACGAGGGCGTGGCGCGGGTTCCGGTGCCCACCATCCAGCCCTCCACCCGTGCGGTGCACATGAGCTCGCTGGCCTGGGTCACCCCCGCACTGCGGGACCCGATCCTCACGCTCCTCGAGGAGCGCAGGATCAACGCCATCCAGCTCGACGTCAAGGACGAGGGCGGCGAGGTCGGCCACGCCAGCAAGGTGCCGCTGGCCCGGGAGATCGGGGCCCTGAAGGAGCGCTTCGTCCTGAAGGACGCCGTCGACGAGATCCACGGCCGGGGGGGCCGGGTCATCGCCCGCATCGTGGCCTTGCGCGATCCCAAGCTGGCCGAGGCCTCGTGGAACGCAGGCCGCCGTGACGACCTGGTGCAGACCCCCGGCGGCGAGCGCTTCGGCGCCTACGGCGGCGGCTTCTTGAACTCGGCTTCCCGGGACGTACGCGACTACACCACGGCGCTGGCCGTGGAGGCCGCCGAGGCCGGGGCCGACGACGTCCTCCTCGACTACATCCGCCGTCCGGACGGCAACCTGGCCGGGATGGTCTTCCCCGGCCTGGCCGACGGCGAGGGCGAGGAGAAGGCGATCGAGGACGCCGTCGTCACCCAGGTCAGCGAGCTCCAGGGCAAGGTCCGGGCCGCCGGCGCCCGCCTCGGCGCCTCGGTCTACGGCATCGCCGCCACTCGCCCGCAGGAGATCGCCCAGGACATCCCTCGCCTGGCCCAGCACACCGACTTCCTCTCCCCCATGCTCTACCCGTCCCACTGGGGCAAGGGCGAGTACGGCATCCCCGAGCCGAACCGCTCGCCGGGCCTCATCACCACCAAGTCCCTCGTCGACTTCCAGGTGGCGATGGACGGATCTCCGTCGGCGCTCGTGCCCTGGTTCCAGGACTTCACCCTGGGCATGACCTACGGCGAGACCGAGGTGCGAGCCCAGCTCGACGCCGCCGACGAGCTGGGCGTGAAGGACTTCCTCCTCT
This sequence comes from Acidimicrobiales bacterium, assembly GCA_038255915.1. Taxonomy (GTDB): domain Bacteria; phylum Actinomycetota; class Acidimicrobiia; order Acidimicrobiales; family JAUJNH01; genus JAUJNH01. The sequence goes on from JBBSKY010000108.1 coordinate 1,697, forward strand.
GGGACGCCCAGTGCACCTACACCGGCGCCGCCCTCGACCCCCAGCCGCAGGCCTAGCCCGAAGGTCAGGGCTCGGCCACCGCCACCGCAGTGGCGGTGGCGCCGGAAGGGGTGCGCCGGCCGCTCGTGGCCAGGAACGAGCCGGCCAGGACCAGCACGAACCCGACCGCGGTGGCCGGGCCGAAGCCCTCACCGAGGAAGACCACGCCCAGCACGACAGCCACCGCCGGGTTGACGTAGGTGAACACCATGGCCCGGACGGGGCCGAGCTCGGCGATGAGGGCGAAGAACACCAGGAAGGCCAGCGCCGTGCAGACCACCCCGAGCACCGCCACGGCCAGCACCACCCGGGTCGACGGGACCGTGTCGGGGAGGTGGAGGGCGGCGAACGGTGCAAAGCCGACGGCGCAGATGCCGAGTGACGCGGCGGCGACACCCAGGGGCGGCACCCCGCGCAGCCGGCGGGCGAAGATCGCCGGCCCGACGGCGTAGCCGACGGCGACCACCACCATCATGGCCACCGAGGGCAGGTCGCCCCCGCTCACGTCGAAGCCCACCAGGGCACCCACTCCGGCCAGGCCCACGACCAGGCCGGCCAGGCCCCGCCGGCCGAGGGCGCCCCGCTCCCCCAGCGACCAGGCGAGGACGGCGCCCACCATCGGCACGCCGGCGATGAGCAGGGCGGTGAGCGAGCTGTCGAGGCGCTGCTCGGCGGTGGACAGGAGCAGCCAGGGCCCGGCCAGCTCGGCCACGGTGTAGGCCAGCAGCGGCTGCCACCGGGCCAGCACCGGCCGCAGCTGATGGCGGGCGGCCGCCACCGGCACCAGAAGCACGGCGCCGATGGCCGTCCGGCAGAAGACCAGCACGTCGGGGCTGAGGTCGCGCACGGCCACCTTGATGAGCAGGTAGGGGATCCCCCAGATCACGCTCATGGCCGCGAACAGCACCACACCCCGCCGAGACACGAGCATCGACCCTACGAGCCGTCCCGGCGGTCGACCCCGGCCAACGCCCCGCTGTCGACGAATAAGAGGCCTGTTGACCCGCTGCGCTGATCCTCACACTGGGAGGCCTCAGGCCGCGGCGGCTAGAGGATGTGGAAGGCGATCCTGTCATGGACGGCGGCCGCTTCGAGGCCGGGTCCCACGTCGTGGCGGGAGACGGCGATGCCGGCTGCCAGCTCGTGGGCGGCGGCGAGCGCTTCGGCCATCGCCGCTGAGAGGTGGTGGCCGAGCGTTCGGTGGCGGCTCTGCAGCTGGGCCATGGGCCAGGCGAGCTGGCGGAGGTGGAGGACGTCGATGGTGTCGGGCAGGGCTATGAGCTCGGCCCGGAACCGCTCCTGCTGACCGGCCGGCAGGCTCCTCACCGGCGCAGACAGCTTGCGGGTCGCCTGAGGACCTGCGAACGAGCTGCTGAGCCGGAACAGCCAGAGGCCCGTGGTGGCAAGCCTGGTGGCGGTACAGCCAAGGTCGTTGGGTCGTTCGCCGGTGAGCACGTCGCGGAGCAGGTGGTCGTCGATGACGATCGTTCCCATTCAGGTCGTGGCGAGGTCGGGATCGTCAAGGGAGGCGACGAACTCCCGGTGCTGCTCAGCGGTGAGAGCGTCAGCCAGGAGGCGCTCGCGCCCTTCGGGCGGGAGCAGCACTACGGCGTCGCCGAGGTCGATGACGGTGACGCGACCGCCCTCGGCCAGACCCCACCGACGGCGCACCGCGGCGGGAACCGACATCTGCCCGCTGCTCGAGACGAGGTACTCCGCTGACGATGACATGCCACCTCTCCTCCACTTGGTAAGCGGCGACTATACCAAGTAGTCGGCGTCACTGACACCGGCAGCTCGATACCGTCCGGGGCATGGGTGGCAGTGCCTTTCGGACGCGGGCCGGGCTACGGGACGATGTCGAGCGGCTTGGGGTCGTCGCCGGAGACGTCGTCATGGCCCATGCTGCGGTCAGCCGGGTCGGGCGGTTGCTGAACGGGCCCGACGCCCTGATCGGTGCGCTGGTCGACGCCACATCACCGGGGGGCACGGTGGTGGCCTACACCGACTGGGACGCCCGCTACGACGAGCTCCTCGACCCCGACGGCTGCGTCCCAGAGCCTTGGCGACCCCACGTGCCGCCCTTCGACGCCGCCGCCTCGCGGGCGGCGCGGGACAACGGGGTCCTGCCCGAGTTCCTGCGCACCTGGCCCGGAGCCCGGCGGAGTGCGAGCCCGGGGGCGTCGGTCGCGGCCCTGGGCGCCCGGGCCGATTGGATCACGGCCGATCACCCTCTCGACTACGGCTACGGCGAGGGCTCGCCGCTGGCCAAGCTGGTCAGCGTCGGAGGCAAGGTCCTGATGATCGGCGCCCCGCTCGACTCGATGACGCTGCTCCACCACGCCGAGCACCTGGCCCAGATCCCCGGCAAGCGGGTGATCCGCTACGAGGTGCCCCTCTCCCTCAGCGGTGGCGGCGTGGAGTGGCGGATGGTCGAGGAGTTCGACACCTCCGACCCGGTCGTCGAGGGGCTGGACGACGACTACTTCGGCACGATCGTCCGCGCCTTTCTGGAGAGCGGCCAAGGCGTCGAGGGGATGATCGGAGACGCCCCGAGCGTGCTCGTCGAGGCGGCCCTGATCACCGCGTTCGCCGTGGACTGGCTGGAGCGGGAAGCAGGCCAGCCAGCGAGGACCACCGGGAGTGCCCACTTCTGATCACCAGGGGGGCCTCAAGTGGGCACTCTCAGAGGTCAGCCGCCGGAGACGTCCTGGGGGCGTTCCTTGCCGGTGGCGATGAAGGGCATCAGCGAGCGCAGCTCCTTGCCGACCGTCTCGATCTGGTGGGCTTCGCCCTTGGCCTTGAGCTCCTTGTAGCGGGGCCGGCCGGCCTCGTCCTCGGCCACCCACTCTTTGGCAAAGGTGCCGTCCTGGATCTCACCGAGAATCTTCTTCATCTCGGCCTTGACGGTCTCGTTCACGATGCGGGGGCCGCGGGTCAGGTCGCCGTACTCGGCGGTGTCGCTGATCGAGAAGCGCATGCCGCCGATGCCGTTCTCGTACATGAGGTCGACGATCAGCTTCAGCTCGTGGAGGCACTCGAAGTAGGCCGACTCGGGCTGGTAGCCGGCCTCGACCAGCGTCTCGAACCCGGCCTGGACCAGGGCGGT
>JBBSKY010000109.1:0-4776 GCA_038255915.1 Acidimicrobiales bacterium
ACCTCGCCGCACTGGCAGGCCTTGGGGTCGGCCACCCGCACGCCGGGCACCTCGTAGTACACCTCGGCGTCGAAGGCCGACAGGTCGGGGCGCAGGGCCAGGCCGCTCTGGGCGATGAAGCCCAGGCCCCGCCACTCGAAGTGGGGGCGCAGCACGAAGACGTCGGCCAGCAACTTGAGGGCGCGGGGGTTGCCCTCCTCGCGCACGATGCGGCTGTACTGGTTCTCGACCTCGCAGCGGCCCTCGCGGATCTGGCGGAGCAGCATCACGATGGTCTCGAGGATGTCGAGGGGCTCGAAGCCGGCGGTCACCACGGGCTTGCCGTAGCGCTCGGGCACGAAGCGGTAGGGGCGGTTGCCGACGACGGTGGACACGTGGCCCGGGCCGAGGAAGCCGTCGAGGCGCAGGTCGGGCGAGTCGAGGATGGCCTTCAGCGGCGGGACGATGGTGACGTGGTTGGAGAAGACCCGGAAGTTGCTGACCCCCATCTCCTTGGCCCGCAGCACGGTGACGGCGGTGGAGGGGGCGGTGGTCTCGAAGCCGACGGCGAAGAACACCACCTCGCGGGTGGGGTTCTCGACGGCGATGCGCAGGGCATCCAGCGGCGAGTACACGAAGCGCACGTCGGCGCCCCGGGCCTTGGCCTCGAGCAGGGTGCCCTTGCTGCCGGGCACCCGCATCATGTCGCCGAAGGAGGTGAAGATGACGTTCGGGTGCTCGGCCACGGCGATGGCGTCGTCGACCCGGCCCATCGGGATCACGCACACCGGACAGCCGGGGCCGTGGATCAGCTGCACGCCGGCGGGCAGGATGTGCTCGATCCCGTGGCGGTAGATGGTGTGGGTGTGCCCGCCGCACACCTCCATGAACTTGAACTCGTCGTCCCCCGTCAGGTCCTCGATGACCTTGAGGAGGACACGGGCCGCTGCAGGGTCGCGATACTCGTCGACGAACTTCACGTGGACCTCCCCCGGTACATGTCCGTGAACAGTACCGCCCTGGTCGGGCTAAGCAGGGCGGCGGCCAAGCTGTCACGCTGAGGTCGGAGCCGCCGTCGGTTTCGGCGTCAGGAGACGGCGGCGATGGCGGCCTGACCCAGGCTGATGCCGCCGTCGCCGCAGGGCACGTCGGCATGGAGGAGGACCCGTAGGCCGGCACCGGCCAGCTCGACGGACACCACCTCGGTCAGCCGGGCGTTCTGGAACACACCACCCGTGAGCACCACCGTGTCGAGCGACCGTCGGGCGGCCAGGTCGGCGGCTAGCCCGGCGACGGCCCGCCCCACCGCCTCGTGGAAGCCGGCGGCGACCAGCGCCGGGGCGACACCGGCGTCCCGCTCGGCCCGCAGCCTGGCGATGAGCGGCCTTGGATCCAGCTGCGCCGCAGGCCTTCCGACGATCTCCTGCGCCTGGCGCGCCCCGCCGCCGACCAGGACCGTCCCTTCGTAGCGAGGTGCCTCCGACCGGGGGACCGTGCGGGCCAGCGCCTCCAGCTCGATGGCGGCCTGGGCCTCGTAGGTGACCCGGGCCCGCACCCCGAGCAGCGCCGCCGCGGCGTCGAAGAGGCGGCCCATGCTGGTGGTCACCGGCCCAGCGCCCCGGGCGACGAGATCGGCCATGGCCGACCGGTGGGCGGGGTCGAGGCCCTCGGGCACCAGGCGGTCGTTGATGGCCGCCTCGATGCCCTCGGCCGCGGCCAGCCAGGCCAGGGCCATGCGCCAGGGCTCGCGGATGGCGGCCACCCCGCCGGGCATGGCGATGGGGCGCAGGTGGCCGACCCGCTCGTAGCCGCCCAGGTCGGCCACCAGCAGCTCGCCTCCCCACAGGGTGCCGTCGGGGCCGTAGCCGGTGCCGTCGAAGGCGATGCCGAGCACCGGCGACACCCGGCCGTGCTCCACCAGGCACGAGGCGACGTGGGCGTGGTGGTGCTGGACGCCGACGGTGGGCAGGCCCAGCTCGAGGGCCACCTTGGTGGACAGGTACTCGGGGTGCAGGTCGTAGGCCACCACCTCGGGCCGCACGCCGTAGAGGCGGGGCAGGTGGTCGAGCGCCTGCAGGAACGACCGGTAGGTGGCCAGGTGCTCGAGGTCGCCGATGTGGTGGCTGGCCACCACCACCCCGTCACGGGCCACAGCGATGGTGTTCTTCAGCTCGGCGCCCACGGCCAGGATGTGGCGGGGGGTGGGCACCGGCAGGCGCATCGGCTCGGGGGCGTAGCCCCGCGAGCGGCGCAGAACCTGGGTGCGACCGGGCAGCGACCGCACCACCGAGTCGTCACAGCGGATGTGGATCGCCCGGTCGTTGGTGAGCAGGCCGTCGACCATCGGCCCCAGCCGGGTCACGGCGTCGTCGTCGGCGTGAGCGATGGGGTCGTCGCTCAGGTTCCCGCTGGTCAGCACCAGGGGCCGGCCCAGGTCGCCGAGCAGCAGCTGGTGCAGGGCGCTGTAGGGCAGGAAGACCCCCAGCTCGGGCAGGCCGGGGGCCACAGCGTCGACCACCACCGTGTCGGGTTGACGGGGGGCGAGGACGATGGGCCGGCGGGGCGAGGAGAGGGCCGCCTGGGCCAGCTCGTCGAGCACCACCAGCCGCGCCGCGTCCTCGACGCCAGCAGCCATCACTGCGAACGGCTTGTCGTCCCTGGCTTTGCGCCGCCGCAGCTCGGCCACCGCCGCCTCGCTGGTGGCGTCGGCGGCCAGGTGGTAGCCGCCCAGGCCCTTCACCGCCACCACCGACCCGGCCCGTAGCGCCGCCACCGTCATGTCAAGGGCGGCGTCGCCCTCGGCCAGCACCGCCCCCGACGGGTCGCGCCACGCCAGGCGGGGCCCGCACACCGAGCAGGCGTTGGGCTGGGCGTGGAAGCGGCGGTCGGCGGGGTCGTCGTACTCGGCCTGGCACGCCGTGCACATGGCGAACCCGGCCATCGTGGTGGCCGGGCGGTCGTAGGGCACACCGAGCACGATCGTGTAGCGGGGCCCGCAGTTGGTGCAGTTGGTGAAGGGGTAGCGGTGGCGGCGGTCGCCGGGGTCGGCGACCTCGGCCAGGCACTCTGCGCAGGTGGCGGTGTCGACGCTCACCGCCGCCGCCTCGGCCCCGCCGTGGTCGCTGGCCTCGATGGTGAAGCCGTTGCCACCGATCGGGTCAAGCGGCTGGGAGGTGACTCCTGCCACGCGGGCCAGCGGCGGCGGGACGTGCTCCACCAGGCGAGCGAGCTCGGCCACTGCCTCGTCGCCACCCTCCACCTCGATGAGAACTCCGGCGCTGTCGTTGCGCACGAACCCCGACAGGCCGAGGGCCCGGGCGTGGCGGTAGACGAAGGGCCGGAAGCCCACCCCCTGCACCGTGCCGGTGACCCGCAGGCGGGCCCGCACCTCGCTCAGCAGATCCGGGGCAGGGGGTCGCCGACCAGCATGTCGACGATGCGGGTGCCGCCGAAGCTGGTGCGCAGCACCACGATGCCCGTCGGGTCGCCCACGATCTCGCCAACCCGGGCGGCCCGCTGTCCGAGGGGGTGCGAGCGCATCGCGGCCAGCGCCGCCGCCTCCTCGTCGGGGGGCACGATGGCCACCACCTTGCCCTCGTTGGCCACGTACATCTCGTCGATGCCCAGCATGTCGCAGGCGCCCCGCACCGCCGGGTCCACCGGCAGCAGCGACTCGTCCAGCACGACGCCGAGATCGGCGTCTCGAGCCAGCTCGTTGGCCACGGTGGCCACGCCGCCGCGGGTGGGGTCACGCATCCACCGGGTGTTGGGGGCGGCGGCCAGCAGAAGGCGGATCAGCTCACCGAGGGGGGCGGAGTCCGAGCGGATGTCGGCGTCGATGGCCAGGTCGCCCCGGGCCAGCATCACGGCCATCCCGTGGTCGCCGATAGTGCCCGAGACGAGCACGACGTCGCCCGGCTGCACCAGCTCGGGGCCCAGCCGGCGGTCGGCCGGGATGATGCCAACCCCGGCGGTGGTGATGTAGAGGGCGTCGGCCGCGCCCCGGCCCACCACCTTGGTGTCGCCGGTGACGATGCTGACCCCGGCGTCGCGGGCCGCCTCGGCCATGTCGGCCACCACAGCCTGCAGCTCGGCCACCGGGAGTCCCTCCTCGATGACGAAGGCGGCCGACAGCCACAGGGGCGTGGCCCCCTCGACGGCCAGGTCGTTCACCGTGCCGTGCACGGCCAGGTGGCCGATCGACCCGCCGGGGAAGCGGTACGGCTTCACCACGAACGAGTCGGTGGTGAAGGCCAGGCGGTCGCCGTTCGGCATCGTGAGGGTGGCGGCGTCGGCCTGCGGGCCCCGATCGGCGTCGGAGAAGGCGGCCAGGAACACGTTCTCGATGAGGGCGGCCGACGACTTGCCCCCGGCCCCGTGCGCCGAGGTGATGACCTCGTCGGTGAGCCGGGGCTTGCGCCGCCGGAAGGCCTCGATGCGGTCGAGCATCGCCGCCTCGCGCTCGTCCTTGTCGTGGTCGCTGAGACCCTGGGTGGCACTGCCGTTGTCAGCCATCAGGCCGCCTTCCTCGCGAGCTCGAGCTGAACGGTGCGCCACAGCTGCATGGCCAGGGCAGCCTGGGCCTCCTGGATGCGGTGGACGCTGTCGGACCGCACCACCAGGGCGTGGTCGACCGACGGGCTGCGGGCCAGGGTACCCCCGTCGTAGCCGGCCATGGCCACGGTGAGCACGCCCCGCTTGCGGGCCTCGGCCGCTGCCACCAGCAGGTTCTTCGATCCGCCGCTGGTCGACAGGGCGATGCAGATGTCGCCGGCCCGGGCGTGAGCGATCAGCTGG
>JBBSKY010000110.1:0-4749 GCA_038255915.1 Acidimicrobiales bacterium
GGTCCCGGCCCGGTCAGCCCACTCCAGGCGGGCGGCCGGGTCCTCGGGCACCGGGCCGAGGTGGGCGGCCCAGGGCGGCGGGTCGGCCAGGGCCCGCTCGGCGAGGGCTTCGACCCGCTCGTCCATCTGCTCGGCCAGCTGACGGGCGTAGCCGACGAGGGCCTGCACCTCGGCCGCCCCGGCCTGGCCCGGGGTGGCATCGACGAACGAGGCCCGCTCGAGCACGGCCGCTGGCAGCTCGGTGGCCTGGTCGACGTGGCGCATGGCCTTCTCGAGCCGCCAGTGCACCACGGCGGCCGGGTCGATCGCCCCGGCCAGCTCCCGTTCGCCGATCGCCTCGGCGACCGCCTGCTCGGCGTCGACGCCGGCGGCGTCGATCGTGTCCAGGCGGGCGACCAGGGTCGGCCACGCCGGCGACTCCACGATCCGCGGGCCGACCGTGGGGCCGGCGGTGTCGGTGGCGGCGGCGGCCCATCGGGTGCGGGCGTGCTCGTCGAGGGTGTCTTTCCACTGCGGGTAGAGGGTGTGGAGCGACTCGGCCCGGTCGTGCTCGTCCCGTAGGACCTGGGTGGCGGCCAGGGCCGGCTCGTCGTTGGCCAGCACCTGGGCCAGGGTGGCCACCGGGTCCCCGGCCACACGCTCTTCGTCGGGCCCGGGGTTACGTTCGCAAACGACGTACGCCCAGTTCCCCTCCCGGCCCCGGGTGAGGCCGACGTACAGGCCGTCACGGCCCGACCGTTCGGTGAGGAGGCTGTGGGCGGTGTCGACGGTGCGGCCCTGGGCGCCGTGCACCGTGGAGGCGTAGGCCAGCTGCACATGCTCGGCCACGTAGGCGGGCGGCAGCTCATGCACCCCGGCCCGGTTCGGGTCGTCGTAGCGGCGGACCTGGAGGGAACCGTCGGCGCCGACGGCTTGCACGGTCCACTCGTCACGGTTGGCGACCATCCCGCCCCGCTCACCGAGGCGGCGGTCGTTGCTGCGGGTCACGATCCGGTCACCGACCCCGGCCCGGTTCCCATCAGCCAGCACCAGACCGTCCTCGGTCACCCGGCCGGCCCGGACCAGATCGACCCGGGCCCTGCTCACCAGCTCCGCGGCCTGCTCGTTGGTGGCGGCCATCAGCAGGCTGGCCTTCCCGGACAGGCTGTCGGCCAGCCACCCCTGGTAGGCGGCCTCCTGCATCTCTTCGACGGTGCCGCCTGTGATCCGGGCCCGGCGGTCGTAGTCGACGAGCGCGTCGGGGTCACCGGCCCGGAGGCGCAGGCTGGCCGGCCCTTCCCATGGGGAGCCGAACCGTCGCACCTCATCGAGGTGGGCGGCGCCGACATCGGCGACGACCAGACGCATGGCGCCGCCGGCGCCGGGAGCGGCCAGCTGCTCCGGGTCGCCGACGAGGAGGACTTTCCCGCCGGCGGCGGCGACGGTCCCGACGACCCGGTCGAGCTGGGCGGTGGGGACCATCCCGGCCTCGTCGACGATCACCAGCTGCCCGGGGGCGACCTGCCAGCCCGGAGTGCCCCGGGCGTTCTCGAGGAGCCATTTGGTGATGTTCTCGGCCCGGTTCCCTGACGCGTCGGCCAACACCTGGGCCGCGTTCTGCGACAGGGCCAGGCCGAGGACCGGGCCGACGTCGGTCTGCCAGGCGGCGGCGATCGCCGCGGTGGTGTGGGTCTTCCCGGTCCCGGCCGGGCCGACGACCACATCAAGGCGGCGGCCCGAGGCGAGGACATGGCGGGCGGCGGCCGCCTGGTCAACGCCGAGGCCCCGACGGTCGACCTGCACGTCGATCGTGCCCGGCGACACGACGGGGGCGCCTTGGGTGCGGGCGGTGGCCACCAGGCGTCCTTCGGCCATGAGGGCCTCACCCGCCGCGTAGCGGACGGCCAGGTGCCGCTGGTGTTCGGAGCGGCCGTCACTGGCCCGGCGCAGCTGCTCGGGCGCCTCGACCAACGGCGGTGCGGTCAACGCCACCGCCCCTCCCCCGGGGCGCAGGGCCAGGTCGACGAGCCGGTCGACCCGGCCTTTCAGGTCCTGCTCAGCAGCTGGCCGGTTCGGTTCGCGGCGGGCCAGCCGTTCAACCTGACGGGTCAGATCGGCCCGCGTCCAGGTGGCCTTGCGGTCGGCGACCCGGGCCACGGCCCGCTCGGCCAGCTCGAACGGCCCACGCATGTCGAGGCTGCCGTCGTGGGCGGCCCGATCGACACCGAACTCGGCGAGCCGGGCCGCCTCGGAGCGCTTCACCCCGGCGTCCCGCAAGGTCAGTCGCACCCTGTTCTCGAGCGGGCCGAGGGTCCCGTCGTCATCGCCGACGGTGAGCTTGTCCTGGGCGGCGAGCACGACGTCGCCGAGCGACATGTCGACGCCGTCGACGGTGTGCCGCTGGTCCAGGGCCGCCTCCCAATGCTTGGCCAGGCCCACGTTCCCGAAGCCCCGTTCGCGGGCTTCCCAGCGGGCCAGGGCGTCACCGACCGTCTCCCCGTGCCCCTTGGCCGGGCGGGTCTCCAACGTGGCGAACTCGCTCAGCCGGGCCCGCACGAACGGGGTGGCCGGATGGCCATGCCGCTCCTCGTAGGCGTCCAGCATCGGGGCCAGGCGGGCCTCCACGGCCCGGCGTCGACTCGAGAACTTGGCGATCACCTCATCGGAGATCCCCTCGATCTCACGCACCTCATCATCGGGCCGCCGGAACTCATGCACCACCCCGAGGGACCGTTCCAACGCCGTCTCCCGGGCCAGGTCGTACATGCCACCGGCCGCGGCCGCCGCCGCGAACACCTCACCGCTGTCAAGGGTCCGCCACACGCCGTCCTTGGTGCAGCGGACCCGGTTGAGGACCGCGACGTGAGTGTGCATCTGCGGGTCACCGTCCCTCGATTGGCGGTGATCGAAAGCTGCGGCCACGAACCCGTCCGCGTCGACCTGGCGGACACCGTTGTGCCCGACCCGGGAGAAGCACGCCTCGGCTTCCAAGTACTCGAGCGCGGCCCGGACCCCCTCATGGTGGGCGGCCCACACCTTCTCCCGGGCCTCCTCGTCAGGGGCTGCCGCCCACAGCACACTCCACGACTTCGGCGGCGAGAACGTCAGGTCGAACCCGGCCACCGCGGTCCGCTCCCCCCCCTTGCGGATCCGGTGCTCGATCCGCTCCCACTCCTCAGCGTCGACCCCAGGGTTCGCGGCGCGGGCCTCGGCCAACCGGTCAGGAATCGTCTTGTAGACCGGGAAGGCTGGGCCGAGTGGCACCGGGTTGTCGGGGGTGGCGGCGGGGTGCATCCCCTGGCCGTACATGAGCGCCATCTGCTCCGGTCGCACGACACCCTCCAGGTCGAGCAGCTCGGCGCCGCTGCCCATCCACACCCCGGGCCGCTCGCCGATCTCCTCGACGCCGCGGACGTAGTAGTCCTCGGCGCCGGTGGCCACCTCCTCGGTCAGGTACTGGTAGCCGGTCCCGGCCGAGATCGTGCCGACGCTGAGCATCAGCCGGGCAACCTAGCCCACCCGACATCATCAAGATGCCAGGGTGTGCATCTCAAACACGACAAGCAGCCTGCGAGCGAAGCGAGCAGACGACAGCGTCGTGCCGGCGCCGACAGGTGAACCGTGACAGCCGGGCCGCCGGTCGATACCGTGGCCGTCGATGACCAGCGCAGCCAGCGCCACAAACCAGGCCAGACAGCAACAGCTACGGGCCCGTCTCGTTGACCGGGCACGGCTCATCGACGCCTACCAGCAGACCTGCCAGCGGGTCACCGCAGCCGAGGAGCAGGCGGCCACGACGGCGGGCGACCGGGTCCGAACGGACGCAGCTCAGGCCACGATCCGGCGGCGTCGAACCGAACGGGCGGTGGCGTTGGTCGCGCTGGCCAGACTGGTCGGCGACGACGACCTCACCGGCCAGCTCGTCGGGCTGGCCGCCAGCCAAGTCCGCACCGCACGGCGCACAACCGGCGGACTCCGCGGAGGCACAACCGGCCACCAGCGGACCACCGGATCCACGACGAAGGGAGCCGCTGATGGCCCGTGAGCTTGACCTCACCGACAAGGCCGTCGAGCTGATGGCGTTCCTGTCCTTGAAGCGCGACCAGGCCGGCGACGCCGCCGCCGCCCTGTGGCCCGACGAGACCCCGGCCCGCGCCGCCCAGCTGCTCGAGCGGACCGTCCGCGAGATCAACGCCACCGTCGCCCTGGCCACCGGAACCTCCCGCCCGGTGATCGGCGACGCCCGCTCCCCCGCCGGCACCGGGCCGGCCCCCAGAGTTAGCGTCGAGGTCCTCGGCCGGCCCCGCGTCATGGTCTACGACGACGACGAGCCGATGGCCAGAGACCGGAGGTAGCGGCACCCCTCACCCCCCGGACCCGTCGTCAACGCCTGTTGACACCAGGCGTCGGGTCAACTACTGTTGACGCATGGCTGCTGGTGCGTCGACGTTCGATCCGGTCCGGTCAGCTGAGGTGCTGTTCCTGCCCTTGGCCGATCCTGAACGGCGCCACGCCGACCCTCTGCGGGCGCTGAGCGCGGCGCGTGACCTGGAGATGATCTTGGGCTCGGGCCGCGAGTGGGCTGTCCTGGAGGCTCGCCGGGCCGGGCATTCCTGGGCTGAGATCGGTGAGCGGCTGGGCCTGTCCAAGCAGGGCGCCCAGCAACGCTGGGGGCCGTTCGTCTCGGCCATGGGCGCAGCCGCCGAGGACTGACACGCACCCCTCCCCCGGGCCCCGGCCGACGGGCGTTAGGCCGTGGTGGGGCCGGAC
>JBBSKY010000111.1:0-4270 GCA_038255915.1 Acidimicrobiales bacterium
CGTGGACTTGGTCGTCCGCCGGTTGGCCACCGAGGCCAAGTTGGAGCTTTCGGCCCACATCCTTCGCCACACGTTCGTGACCAACCTGATCCGTTCGGGGGCCGACGTCGTCCTGGTGGCCGAGATCGCAGGGCACCGCCGGCTGGACACCACCCGGCGGTACAGCCTGCCGTCCCAGGCCGACAAGGACGCGGCGGTCGAAGCGGTGCTGGTCGAGATCTGACGGATCGGCGAGCGGTGCCCGGCAAGGCGTTGTCCGATGAGGAGGCGGAGCAGCTCTCCGCCTGGCCTCCCGAGGTGGCCCGCAGCGACCTGGTCGCCCATTTCATGCTGTCGGTCGAGGATCGCCGCTGGCTTCGTTCCCACCGGGGTGCCGCAGAGCGCATCGGCCTAGCCGTGCAGTTGTGCGGGCTGGGCTACCTGGGCTTCGTGCCCTCCGACCTGGGTGGCACGCCCCGTGAGGTCGTGGTGTTCGTGGCCGAGCAGATCGGCGTCGCTGCGCCGACCTTTGCCCGCTACACCCGAGAGGTCGACGGACGGACCCGCCGCCGCCATGTTGCCGAGGTCGTGGAGCAGGCCGGCTGGCGGGCGTGCGGGCCCGGCGAGTGGAAGGCGCTCGGGGACTGGCTGACGGCCCGGGCCTTGGAGCATGACACCCCCTCGGTCCTGTTCCGCCAGGCGCTTCAGCAGCTCCGCACCGACCGGGTCGTCCGGCCCGGTATGGACCGGCTCATGCGGACGGTGTCCACGGCTCGGATCACCGCCCATGAGGAGATCCGCCGCCGCCTGGAACCTGAGCTGTGGCCAGAGCGCTGCGACGAGCTCGACGCCCTGGTGGCCACCGACCCCGAGCTGGGCGTGGCCCGCCTGGTGTGGCTGAACGACGGCGCCACCTCGGCGTCGCCCGAGTGGGTGAAGCTGGAGGTGGCCAAGCTGGCCTTCCTGGAGAGCTTGGGCGCCGATCGCCTCGACCTCAACGCCATCCCGCCCGAACGTCTCCGCCAGCTGGCCACCGTGGCCCGTCGATCGACGCCCCGGGCGTTGCGACGGATGGCCCCTGAGCGTCGCCATCCCATCCTCCTTGCCGCGGTGGCGGCCGCCCACACCGAGATCGTCGACGAGATCGTGCGCCTGTTCGACCTGGTCCTGGCCAACACCGACGGCAACGCCCGTGACCGGGTGGCGGAGCGCCAGGCCGAGGCGGTCCGCTCCGACGTGGGCCGCCTGGCCCTGCTCGATGACATCCTCGACGTGGTGCTCGACGCCGACCTCGACGACGCCGCCGTGGGCGCCGGGGTGCGCCGACTGGGGCCCGAGCGGTTGGCCGGGGCGGCACGCAGCGACGACGAGCGCCTTCCCCGCGACGGCGGTCACCTGGAGCTCATGGAGGCCCGGTTCTCCCACATCCGTTCCTTCGCCCCCCAGGTGCTGGGCGCCCTGACCTTCGCCGCCAGCGTGTCGCCCAGCGAGACCCTCGACGCCGTCGCCCTCCTGCAGGCCATGAACGCCACCGGCCGACGGCACGTCCCCGCCGACGCCGCGGTCGACTTCGTCCCCACCCGGTGGCGCCCCTACCTCGACGCAGCCCAATCCGCCGGCGACCAGAACCTGTACAAGCACTACTGGGAGCTGTGCGTCCTGTTCGCCCTCCAGGGCGGCCTTCGCTCGGGCGAGATCTGGGTCAAGGGGTCCCGGCGCTACGCAGACCCTGCCACCTACCTCATCGCCGTCGAGGCCTGGCCCGCCCAACGAGCTGAGGTCCTCGAACTCACCGGCATGCCGTCCACCTTCGCCGAGCGCCTGGCCGCCATCGACGAGGAGATGAGCGGCTACCTCGACGACCTCGAAGCCATCCTCGCCGAGCCCGACGGCCCGGTCAGCATCGACGCCGACGGCCAGCTCCACCTCAAGGCCCTGGCCGCCGAGGCCATCGACCCGGAGATCCTGGCGCAGCGCAACGCCGTAGTCGCCCGCCTCCCAAGGGTGCCCCTGACCGAGCTGCTCATCGAGGTCGACCGGGAGAGCGGCTTCTCCACCCACCTCACCCACGCCGGCGGGGCCAGCCCCCGACATGGCGAGTTGGAGCACCGCCGCAACCTCTACGCCGCCGTCCTATCGCTGGCCTGCAACTTCGGGTCCACTCGCATGGCCGAGCTCACCGGCATCCCCGCCGACACGATCGACTGGACCATCCAGTGGTACCTCCGGGAGGAGACGCTCCGAGCAGCCAACGCCGCCATCGTCAACGCCCATCACCGCCATGCCCTGGCGGCCGCCCAAGGCGGCGGCACCCTGTCCTCCTCGGACGGCCTGCGGATGCCCATGCGAGGCAAGTCGCTCACCGGGCGAGCCCTGTCCCGCTACTTCATCCACGAGGGCTTGACCAGCTACACCCACATCTCCGACCAGTACTCCACCTACGGCACCCAGATCATCGTCTCCACCGAGCGCGACGCCACCTTCACCCTGGACGAGATCCTGGGCAACACCACTGAGCTGCCGATCAGCGAGCACACCACCGACAGCCACGGCCAGACCCTGGCCACCTTCGCTCTCTTCGGCCTCGTCGGCCTCCGACTGTCACCCCGCATCGCCAAGCTGACCGACGCACACCTGTGGCGGCCCCATCCGCCAAGTCACTACCAGCGGTGGCCGCAGGCGGGCCCGCTGCTCGAGTACCACGCCCAGGTCGACCTCATCGCCGAGCACTGGGACGACCTGCTCCGCATCGGCGGCTCGCTCAAGCTCGGCCACGTCTCGGCCGCGTTGCTCATCGCCAAGCTCCAGGCCGGCTCCCGCCAGCACCCCCTGGCCAAGGCCATGCTGGAGTACGGCAAGCTCCTGCGTACCCTCCACGCCCTCCGGTGGTTCACCGACGAAGCCTTCCGCCGACGGATCGGCCGCCAGCTCAACCGGGGCGAAGCCACCAACGACCTACGGCGCTTCATCTTCTTCGCCAACCGGGGCGCCGTCCGCTACCCCCACCACGACGACCAGACAACCCAGGCCCACTGCCACACCCTGGCCGTCAACGCCTGCGTCCTGTCGACCACCGGCTACCTCGAAGACGCCATCGACGCCGAGGAGGCCGACGGCCACCCGGTCAGCGACCAGGCCAAGGCCCACCTGAGCTTCTCCCACTTCGAGGCCATCAACCCCTACGGGACGATGGTCTTCGACATCGCCGGCGTCCTCAACCGCTCCCGCCGACCCCTCCGCCACCCATGACCCAAGGCAGGTACTCCCGAACATGACCACCTTCACCCCCATGACCATCCAGCACCTGGCCGCCTACCTCGCCGAAGAACCTGACGCCGACCGCCGGTGGCTGCTGCTGCTCGAGTTCCTCGAGGAGTACGAGCACGAACCGGTAACCGGTCACCGAACACTCGTCGAGGCCGAGCCCCCCGGCACCGGCGACGCCCGCTGGGACGCACTCCTCGCCGGCATCACCGAATGGCTCGCAGCCCGGGACAGCTACCCCGCACCAACCTGGGTGGCCAAGCCTGAGCGCACACTCGGCCAGCCCTGGAGCCCGCACAGGCTGGCCTCACTGCGACGGCTGGCCGCCGACAACGCGCCCCCCGAGATGCGACGGCATGGGGTGCTGATCGACCCCTACGACCTCGCCCGGGCATGAACGGACCGCTCCTGAGCCGCCGCCAGCTCGAAGACGCCCTCGAACGCCTCGCCCAACACCTTCACCGCCGCGGAGTCCACGCCGAGCTGTACCTCTTCGGCGGCGGAGCCATGGTCCTCGCCCACAACACCCGGGACGCCACCATGGACCTCGACACGGCCATCAGAGACCATCACGGCTCCGTCGTGGCCGAGGCACGGACGGTGGCCGCCGAGCTGGGACTCCCGCCCTGGTGGCTCAACGAACAGGCCACCTCGTACCTGCCCAGCGGGCACGACGCTGACGCCACAACGGTCCTGGACCGCCCCGGACTCACCGTCATCGCCGCCTCCCCCCGCCACCTCCTGGCCATGAAGGTCCGCGCCGCCCGCCAAAGCGACATCGCCGACATCCTCGCCCTGGCCCGCCTCGTCGGTGCCTCCAGTCCCGAGGAGGTCATCCGAATCACAGGGCAGGTCTTCGGAGACGAGCCCCTCAGCGAACGAAGCCGAGCAGTGCTCGCCGATCTAGACGACGCCCTGCATCAACCTTGACACGCCTCTCCTCGACCCCTGTCGCGCACTACCGACCTCTAACCCGTGTTAGTGGAACACTTGTTGGCCACTTTGACGCCGTTACTCAGATGACCCC
>JBBSKY010000112.1:0-4191 GCA_038255915.1 Acidimicrobiales bacterium
CCGGTCGGCCCGGGCCCAGGCCGACACGGTGGTGGTGTTCCTGCACTGGGGCACCGAGGGCCAGACCTGTCCCAACGAGGCCCAACCTGTCCTGGCCCGCACCCTGGTCGAGGCCGGAGCCGACGTGATCGTGGGCGGTCAAGCCCACCGCCTCCAGGGGGCCGGACGGCTGGGCCGCGCCTTCGTAGCCTACGGCCTCGGCAACTTCGTCTTCTACAGCGACAGCGGCCCCGGCACCGAGACCGGAATCCTGACCGTCACCGTCACCGGCCGCGACATCGACAGCTACCGCTGGTCCCCGGCCCGCCTGGTCAACCAGCTCCCCCGCCCCCTCACCGGCCCCCAAGCCGAAGCCGCCTCAAGATCCTGGGAAGCCCTCCGCCCCTGCACCGGCCTCACCAAGTAGCGGATCAAACCCTCACCCTCAACCACAGGGCCAGTGGGCCAGAGGACGCAGAGGTCCCGCTTTTCGGGGGGGCTCGGGGGGGCGGAGCTTGCGGAGCCCCCTCGTCAGGCGGCGAAAAGGCGAGCTTGCTCGCCCGCCGTGACAAAGCAGTCAGCCGGCCGAAGGCCGACCACGAAACCCGCCCGAACGGAGGGAGCGCAGCGACCGAGTGAGCGGCGGCTATACGTCCAAGAATCGCCGCACAGCGATGGCCGAGCTGACCGCTCCCATGCCGGCGCCGACCAGGAGCAGCAGGATGCCGGTCTTCACCACCTCGCCGGTGGTGGCGTAGAGGTTGGTGAACTGGTTGATGGCGGCGTCGTTCACAAAGCTCATGATCTGGTCGCGGGCCACGAAGATGAGCACGAAGGCGGCGGCGGCCCCGAGGATGCCCTGCACCATGCCCTCGAGCATGAACGGGACGCGGATGAACCAGTTCGTGGCACCCACCAGCTTCATGATGGCCACCTCGCGCCGGCGGCTGAAGATGGCCATGCGAACCGTGTTCAGGATGACCAGGAGGGCCGAGGCGCCGGCCAGGAAGGCCACCCCAAGGGAGAGGTTGCGCTTCTTGGCCGTGCTCTTGATGAGCACGTCGACCGTCTCCTTGGCGTAGACCACGCTGAGGACGCCCGGCTTGTCCTTGAATCGGGCCCCGACGTCCTCGACCTGCTCGGCCTTGTTGGGCACGACCCGGAAGGACGGGGGGGCGTCCTGCTCGCCGACGGCCTCGACGACCTCGGGCTGGCTGGCGAACAGCTGCTTCATCTCGGAGTAGGCCGCCGGCTTGTCGACGAACGAGGCCCGCTTCACCTCGGGGGCGCTCTCCAGCTCCTGACGTACGGCGTCCACCTGCTGGTCGGCCGCCGACGGCTGCATGAAGACGCTGAGCTCGATCCCGCCCCGCCACCGGGCGGTCTGGCGGTCGACCCCCTGCTGCCACATGATGGCCGAGCCGAAGAAGAGGAGGCCGACGGCGATGGTGACGATGGCCGCCACGCTCATCAGGCCGTTGCGGCTGAGGTTGGTCGCGGTCTCCCGGGCGACGTAGCTGGAGGAAAGGGGCATGGGAAGCGGTTCTCCTAGTTCCCGACGCTGGCGTCGTAGCCGTACACGCCGCGGGCCTGGTCGCGGATGACGGTGCCCCGGTCGAGCTCGATGACCCGGCGGCGCATCTGGTCGACGATGCCCTGGTCGTGGGTCGCCATGACCACGGTGGTGCCCGTCCTGTTGATGCGGTCGAGGAGGCGCATGATGCCGATGGTGGTGGTGGGGTCGAGGTTGCCGGTGGGCTCGTCGGCCAGCAGGATCAGCGGCCGGTTCACAAAGGCGCGGGCGATCGACACCCGCTGCTGCTCGCCGCCCGACAGCTCGGTGGGCAGGTTCTCGGACTTCTTGCCCAGGCCGACCAGATCGAGGATCTGGGGCACCTGGGTGCGCACGATGGACTTGGGCCGCCCGATGACCTCGAGGGCGAAGGCCACGTTCTCGGCCACCGTCTTGTTCGGGAGCAGCTTGAAGTCCTGGTAGATGCAGCCGACGTTGCGGCGCAGGAACGGCACCTTCCACGGGGTGAGCGTGGAGAGGTCCTTGCCGGCCACCCAGATCTGGCCGACCTCCGGGCCCTCCTCCATGGTGACCAGCCGCAGGAAGGTGGACTTGCCGGAGCCGGAGGAGCCCACCAGGAAGACGAACTCGCCCTTGGCGATGTCGACCGACATGCCCCGGAGCGCAACGGTGCCGTTCTTGTAGGTCTTGGTGACGTTCTCGAGTCGGATCATGGGCAAGGGGGTGCAGGGCGGCCGCGTCGGCTGCCCGGGACCCGGCCAGGCTACCAGCGCCCCCTCCCGATCCCAGGGCATCCCCGGCTGGCTCAGGTCCCCGCCCGGCGCCAGCGCAGGTAGGCCTCCATGAAGTCGTCGAGGTCGCCGTCGAACACGGCCTGGACGTTGGAGGTCTCGTGCTTGGTGCGGTCGTCCTTCACCATGTTGTACTGGCTGGTGACGTAGTTGCGGATCTGGCTGCCCCACGCCTGGGTCTTGGTGACCTCGCCGTTCAGCCGGGCCAGCTCCTGGCGCCGCTCCTCCTCCCGCAGCTCCAGCAGCTTGACGGCGAGCAGCTGGAAGGCCCGCTCCTTGTTCTGCAGCTGGGACCGCTCGTCCTGGCACTGCACCACGATCCCGCTCGGGAAGTGGGTGATGCGGATGGCCGAGCTGGTCTTGTTGACGTGCTGGCCGCCGGCCCCCGACGAGCGGAAGGTGTCGAGGCGGATGTCCTTGTCATCGATGTCCACCACCTTCAGGGCGTCCTCGAGGAAGGGGACCACCTGGACCAGGGCGAACGAGGTCTGGCGGCGGTGCTGGGAGTCGAAGGGGCTGTTGCGCACCAGGCGGTGCACGCCCTTCTCGCTGGTGAGCAGGCCGTAGGCGTAGCGGCCCCGCACGATGACCTCGGTCGACAGGATGCCCGCCTCGGTCCCCTCCGACCGGTCGACCGGCTCCACGGTGAAGCCCCGGCGCTCGGCCCAGCGCAGGTACATCCGCTCCAGCATCTCGGCCCAGTCCTGGGCATCGGTGCCGCCGTCCTTGGCGCTGATCGAAAGGACGGCGTCGTGCTGGTCGTGGTCGCCCGTGAACAGGCTGCGCAGCTCCAGCTCGTTGAGGGCGATGGACAGCCCCACCATCTCGGCCCCGATCTCGGGCTCCTGGGTGTCGTCGTCGACCTCTCGCGCCATCTCGTGCAGCACCTCGACGTCTTCGAAGCGGGCCCGCAACGACTCGAGCACGTCCAGGTCGCCCTTCACCTCGGCGTACTCGCCCGAGACCCGCCGGCCCCGGTCCTGGTCGTCCCACAGGTCGGGGGCGCCCACCTGCTGCTCGAGGTCGGCCAGCCGGGCGCGCAGCTGTTCGAGGCCGAGATAGTCCTCGGCCTCCTTGAGGCGCCCGGCCAGGGTGGCGAGATCGTCGGCGAAGTTGCGCACCGGGTGGGTAAGGGTACCGGTCATGACCACACGGACCGTCCTGGTGACCGGAGCGAACAGCGGGCTCGGCCTGGCCACCGCCCTCGAGGTGGCCCGGCGGGGCTACGCCACGGTCGGCACCGTCCGCTCCGAGGAGAAGGCCGACCTCCTGCACAAGGCGGCCGCCGAGGCGGGGGTGGGGGTGGAGCACGTCCTGCTCGACGTGACCGACGCCGACCGGTGCGCCAAGGTCGTCGAGGACGTGGGGCCCCTGTTCGGCCTGGTCAACAACGCCGGCAGCGGTCGGATGGGAGCCATCGAGGACGTGGGCGACGACGAGGCCCGGGAGGTCCTGGAGACGATGCTTATCGCCCCGATGCGCCTGGCCCGGCTGGCCCTGCCCGGCATGCGCACCCAGGAGCGGGGCCGGATCGTGAACATCTCCAGCATCTACGGCCGGGCCTCGACCCCCCTGACCGGGTGGTACCAGGCGGCCAAGCATGGTCTCGAGGGGGCCAGCGACGCCCTGCGCATGGAGGTGGCCCGGGAGGCGATCGCCGTGGTCCTGGTCGAGCCGGGCGGGTTCCGCACCGACATCTTCGACGAGGCCCAGAGCGCCATGACCGGGCGCGACGACAGCAGCTACCAGCAGGCCCACGAGCGCCTTGCCGGCCTGATGCGGCGCTACCAGCCCTTCATGGGCCACCCCGACCAGGTGGCCAGGACGGTGGCCGGCGCCCTCGACGCCCGCAACCCGAAGGACCGCTACCTCGTCGGCCTCGACGCC
>JBBSKY010000113.1:0-4126 GCA_038255915.1 Acidimicrobiales bacterium
CCATGGGCGCACCCGGGGCCGTCTGAGCCGGCTGAGGGCACGCAGCGGGGCCCTGCTCAGGTCCCCGCCCGGGTGGTTGGGGTGCCCTACCGTTCCGGTCATGGTCGGCGCCGGCGAGCTGCCCCCCGAGCCGATGCCGCCCGGGTCGGACCGGATCCCCGGGAGCAGACCGGGGCTGGCCCGGTGGCTGCTCGGCCAGGCCTCCTGGATCGGCGTCGAGCTTCCCGACGCCCCCGGGTGTGTGTTCCTGCCCCGCACGGTCGAGGACCTGAACGTGCACGCCGGCCGACGCCCCAACTACCCAAGCCTCCACCGGCGGATCAGCGCGCTGCGCCCGGCCGTGCTCCGCCACCAGGACGGCCTAATCCTCGACCGGGGAGCGTTGGAGCGGATCGGCCGGGGCCGGCCGCCCTACCTGGCCAGCTCACCGCCGCCCGTCCTCGAGCGGCCGGGTTGGCGGGCCGTGGAGGTCCCCTGGCCGCCCGTCGAGGATCCTCGGCCCCAAGCCGACGACCGGACGGCGGCGCTCAGCGACCGGGCCCTGCTCGAGGACGCTCAGCGCACGGCGACCAAGGCGGTGGAGATGGCACGAGGCGCCGTCCTCATCGCCGAGCAGGCCCTGGCCGTCGTCTTCGGCGAGGAAGACCCACTGGCCCCCAACAGCGACGGGCAACTGGCCACCGTGGTCCCCTTCCCCGCCGGCGGCCGCGACCACCTCCCCGCCACCGGCGAACCGGGTGCGCTCGACCAGGCCAGCCACCCGACAGCACGGGGCTCGCGCCGTAGGCGGGGTGGTGGGTCCGGCCCCACCACGGCCTAGCGCCCGTCGGCCAAGGTCGCGGGGGGAGGGGTGCGTTGTCAGTCCTCAGCAGCTGCGCCCATGGCGGAGACGAAGGGCCCCCAGCGTTGCTGGGCGCCCTGCTTGGTCAGGCCCACCCGCTCGCCGATCTCAGCCCA
This sequence comes from Acidimicrobiales bacterium, assembly GCA_038255915.1. Classification (GTDB taxonomy): domain Bacteria; phylum Actinomycetota; class Acidimicrobiia; order Acidimicrobiales; family JAUJNH01; genus JAUJNH01. Next base: position 958 of record JBBSKY010000113.1, read on the forward strand.
GGAGTGCCCGGCCCGGCGGGCCTCCAGGACAGCGAACTCGCGGCCCGAGCCCAAGATCATCTCCAGGTCACGGGCCGCGGTCAGCGCCCGGAGCGGGTCGGCGTGGCGCCGTTCAGGATCGGCCAAGGGCAGGAACAGCACCTCGGCTGAGCGGACCGGATCGAACGTCGACGCATCAGTAGCCATGCGTCAACAGTAGTTGACCCGACGCCTGATGTCAACAGACATTGACGACGGGGTCGCGTGGGTGAGGGGTGCCGCTAGATCCGGTCTTTGGCCATCGGCTCGTCGTCGTCGTAGACCATGACGCGGGGCCGGCCGAGGACCTCGACGCTGACTCTGGGGGCCGGCCCGGTGCCGGCGGGGGAGCGGGCGTCGCCGATCACCGGGCGGGAGGTTCCGGTGGCCAGGGCGACGGTGGCGTTGATCTCGCGGACGGTCCGATCGAGCAGCTGGGCGGCGCGTGCCGGGGTCTCGTTCGGCCACACGACGGCGGCGGCGTCGCCGGCCTGGTCGCGCTTCAAGGACAGGAACGCCATCAGCTCGACGGCCTTGTCGCTGAGGTCAAGCTCACGAGCCATCGGCCACTCCCTTCGTCGTGGACCCGGCGGTCCGCTGGTGGCCGGTTGTGCCTCCGCGGAGTCCGCCGGCTGTGCGCCGTGCGGTGCGGACCTGGCTGGCGGCCACGCCGACCAGCTGGCCGGTCAGCTCGTCGTCGCCGACCAGTCTGGCCAGGGCGACCAGCGCCGTCGCCCGTTCGGTTCGACGGCGTCGGATCGTGGCCTGGGCTGCGCCCGTTCGGACCCGGTCGCCCGTCACGGTGGCCGCCTGCTCCTCGGCTGCGGTGACCCGCTTGCAGGTCTGCTGGTAGGCGTCGATGAGCCGTGCCCGGCCGACGAGTCGGGCCCGTAGCCGTTGCTGTCTGGCTTGGCTTGTGGCGCTGGCCGCACTGGTCATCGACGGCCACGGTATCGACCGTCGGCGCCGCTGTCACGCTCCACCCGCCGGCGCCGGCACGACGGCTGTCGTCTGCTCGCTTCGCTCACAGGCTGCTTGTCGTGTTTGAGGTACACACCCTGGCATCTTGATGATGTCGGGTGGGCTAGGTTGCCCGGCTGATGCTCAGCGTCGGCACGATCTCAGCCGGGACCGGCTACCAGTACCTGACCGAGGAGGTGGCCACCGGCGCCGAGGACTACTACGTCCGCGGCGTCGAGGAGATCGGCGAGCGGCCCGGCCAGTGGTTGGGCAGCGGCGCCGGCCTGCTCGACCTGGAGGGTGTCGTGCGGCCGGAGCAGATGGCGCTCATGTACGGCCAGGGGATGCACCCCGCCGCCACCCCCGACAACCCGGTCCCGTTGGGCCCGGCGTTCCCGGTGTACAAGACGATTCCCGACCGGTTGGCCGAGGCCCGGGCCGCGAACCCTGGGGGTGATGCTGAGGAGTGGGAGCGGAGCGAGCACCGGATCCGCAAAGGGGGGGAGCGGACCGCGGTGGCCGGGTTCGACCTGACGTTCTCGCCGCCGAAGTCGTGGAGTGTGCTGTGGGCTGCAGCCCCCGACGAGGAGGCCCGGGAGAAGGTGTGGGCCGCCCACCATGAGGGGGTCCGGGCCGCGCTCGAGTACTTGGAAGCCGAGGCGTGCTTCTCCCGGACCGGGCCCAACGGGGTTCGCCAGGTCGACGCGGACGGGTTCGTGGCCGCCGCGTTCGACCACCGCCAATCGAGGGACGGCGACCCGCAGATGCACACCCACGTCGCGGTCCTCAACCGGGTCCGCTGCACCAAGGACGGGGTGTGGCGGACCTTGGACAGCGGTGAGGTGTTCGCGGCGGCGGCCGCGGCCGGCGGCATGTACGACCTGGCTCGGGAGACGGCGTTGGAACGGTCTCTCGGGGTGGTGCATGAGTTCCGCCGGCCTGATGATGAGGTGCGGGAGATCGAGGGGATCTCCGATGAGGTGATCGCCAAGTTCTCCAGCCGACGCCGGGCCGTCGAGGCCCGACTGGCCCCGCTGCTCGCCGAGTACGAGGAGCGGCACGGCCACCCGGCCACCCCTTTCGTGCGGGCCCGGCTGAGTGAGTTCGCCACGTTGGAGACCCGCCCGGCGAAGGGGCACGGCGAGACGGTCGGTGACGCCCTGGACCGCTGGGAAGCCCGCGAACGGGGCTTCGGGAACGTGGGCCTGGCCCGCCAGTGGGAGGCCGCCCTGGACCAGCGGCACACCGTCGACGGCGTCGACATGTCGCTCGCCGACATCGTGCTCGCCGCCCAGGACAAGCTCAGCGGCGCCGACGACGACGGGACCCTCGGCCCGCTTGAGAGCAGGGTGCGACTGACCTTGCGGGACGCCGGGGTGCAGCGTTCCGAGGCGGCCCGGCTCGCCACGTTCGGTGTCGGCCGGGCCGCCCACGACGGCACCTTGGACATGCGTGCGCCGTTCGAGCTGGCCGAGCGGGCCCTGGCCCGGGTCGCCGACCGCAAGGCCACCTGGACCCGGGCTGATCTGACCCGCCAGGTCGAACGGCTGGCCCGCCGCGAACCGAACCGGCCGGCTGCTGAGCAGGACCTGAAAGTCCGGGTCGACCGGCTCGTCGACCTGGCCCTGCGCCCCGGCGGAGGGGCCGTCGCGTTGACCGCACCGGCGGTGGCCGAGGCGCCCGAGCAGCTGCGCCGGGCCAGTGACGGCCGCTCCGAACATCAGCGGCACCTGGCCGTCCGCTACGCCGCCGGTGAGGCCCTCATGGCCGAAGGCCGCCTGGTGGCCACCGCCCGCACCCAAGGAGCCCCCGTCGTCTCGCCCGGGACGATCGACGTGCAGGTCGACCGTCGGGGCCTGGGCGTCGACCAGGCCGCCGCCGCCCGCCACGTCCTCGCCTCGGGCCGCCGCCTTGATGTGGTCGTCGGGCCGGCCGGGACCGGGAAGACCCACACCACCGCGGCGATCGCCGCCGCCTGGCAGACCGACGTCGGCCCGGTCCTCGGCCTGGCCCTGTCGCAGAACGCCGCCCAGGTGCTGGCCGACGCGTCAGGGAACCGGGCCGAGAACATCGCCAAATGGCTCCACGAGAACGCCCGGGGCACACCGGGCTGGCAGGTCGAGCGGGGCCAGCTGGTGATCGTCGACGAGGCCGGGATGGTCCCCACCGCCCAGCTCGACCGGGTCGTCGG
>JBBSKY010000114.1:0-4018 GCA_038255915.1 Acidimicrobiales bacterium
CAGCGGGGTCACCAGGTTGGTGGCCGCCGGGCCGCTGGTGACGATGCACACGCCGGGGCGGCCGGTGACGTGGGCGTAGCCCTCGGCCATGTGGCCGGCGCCCTGCTCGTGGCGCACCAGGATGTGGCGCAGCGTCGACTCCAGGATGGGGTCGTAGGCGGGCAGGATGCACCCGCCGGGCAGGCCGAACGCCACCTCGACGCCCTCCATCTCGAGGCTCTTGATGAGGGCCTGGGCCCCGGTGAGCTGCACCTTGGTTCTCCTGTGTCCTAAAGCGAAGGCATGCGGTCGGCTTGGGTGTCTGCGGGCAGAGAAAAGCCTCCCCGGCGGGGAGGCAGGCGGAGCGCTTGAGAGGCGTCGACGGGGTGGGCGTGACGGCCTAGCGCTCGCTTCTGAGTACTACGAGGAGGCGGAGGCTGCGGCACATGACCCCTTCATCATCCCACGCCCTGCGGCCTTTGGCAACCGCTGCGCCTGTGCCAGGCTCAGGCGGTGGACCGGTTGGCACACCTGGCGTCACGGCTGCCGGCCATGGTCGACGACCTGGCCTCACTCGTCGAGGTCGAGTCGCCCTCGGACGACCTGGCCGCGTGCCGGGAGGTGGTCGACCGCACCGCGGCGCTCGGCCTCCGCCTGCTGGGCCAGCCTCCGGAGCTGCTGGAGGTCGACGGGCGGGCCCACCTGCGCTGGCGCTTCGGGGCCATCGGCCGGGTGCTGCTGGTGGGCCACCTCGACACGGTGTGGCCCCTGGGCACCCTGGCCCGCCGGCCCTTCCGGGTGGATGACGGGGTGGTCACCGGGCCCGGCTGCTTCGACATGAAGGCCGGCGTTGTGCAGGCGCTGCACGCCCTCACCACCGTCTCCGACCTCGACGGGGTCGAGATCCTGCTCACCACCGACGAGGAGCTCGGCTCGCAGACCTCTCGTCACCTGGTCGAGGAGGGCGCCCGTCGGGCTCGGGCCGCGCTGGTGTGCGAGCCGTCGGCCGACGGCGGCGCCCTGAAGCTGGGCCGCAAGGGAACGGGGATGTACACCCTGGTCGTCACCGGGCGCAGCGCCCACGCCGGCCTGGAGCCGGAGAAGGGGGCCAACGCCCTGGTTCAGGCCGCCCACCTGGTCCTGGCCCTCGCCCCGCTCGGCCGGCCCGGAATCGGCACCACGGTCACGCCCACCATGGCGGCGGCGGGCACGGCCACCAACGTGGTGCCGGCCGAAGCCCGGGTCGAGGTCGACGTGCGGGTGGCCCGGCCTGGCGAGGCCGGCCGGGTGCACGCAGCGATGCTGGCGCTGGCCGCCGACGTGCCCGGCTGCCGGTTGGAGGTGCAGGGAGGGCCCAACCGCCCGCCGATGCCCGAGACCAGCTCGGCTGGCCTGTGGGCGCAGGCGCAGTCGCTGGCGGCGTCGCTGGGGCTGGCGCCGCTGGCCGGCGTCACCGTGGGCGGCGGCTCCGACGGCAACTTCACCGCTGCCGCAGGCTGCCCCACCCTCGACGGCCTGGGCCCGGTGGGCGGCGGCGCCCACGCTGAGACCGAGCACGTGGTCATCTCGGCGATGCCGGAGCGCGCCGCCCTGCTCGCTGAGCTGATCGCGTCGGCCTGACCGCACTCCACCACCCAGGCCGAACGCGTCGCAGGGCACGCCCCTCCTCCATCTTCTGGGGGAGGATCAGCGCGAGGTCTGTGCCGATCGTGTCTCGCCCGCCTCCGAAGCGCGGTAGCGCGACCACTGCCGCACGATCACATAGATGCCGAAGGCCGCCATCAGCGCCCCGTAGGCCACACCCCGCTGGAAGAAATCCGGGAGGCGATCCAGCAGCCTGGCGCTGACGAAGACGCTGAGGAGCGCCACCCCTGCACCTCGGTAGCGGGGGCCGGTGCCGTCCACCAGACCGGCGACGAACAGGGTGAGCCCGATCGTCCCGAGCACATAGACGAGCTCGCCCCGGGCCAGCCCGTAGACCAGAGCGCCCACGCCGCCGATCAGGATGACGACCCCGGCGGCGAGCGACCGCCAAGCGGCGACGTCGGGCGAGGCCACCGAGCGAGACGAGGTCGGAACATCGCCGCCCGTGTCGACGTCGTGAGGACGTGGCTTGAGATTGAGCATGTGCGTGACCTCCTTCAGCCCGACGTCTGAGTAGTCGGGCTCCGCGAAGAATGCCCATGTCGTCGGCTTGCCAACCACCTCCGGCGGCGCCCTCGCCAACCGGACCGACCAGGTCTCTGCCACCCCGGCCCGCCCCAGGCTCAGGGCACGATCGGCCGGGTCACGGCCGGAACGGTCGTCCTCGTGGTCGGGCGGGTGGTGTTGGTGGTCTCGGCGGTGGTGGCGGTGGTGGCGACCGTCGTGCCGGTGGGGCGCGCCCTGCGAGGAGGTGCCGTCGTGGCCCCAGGCGGCACGTCGGTGGTTGGGGTGGCGGCGGTCGTGCCCGGCCCCTCGGTGGAGGCGGTCGTGGAGGGGAGGGACTCGACCGAGGCCAGGACCGGCAGGTCGAGGAGCGGTTCGGGCTGATCCTTCCGCTGGGCCAGCAGTGCCCCGCCGACCAGCAGCAGGGCGAGGACCAGGGCGGCGAGGACACCGCGGCGGCGGGCTCGCCGCGGCTCGGGCGCCTCGGCGGCGCCGGCTGCGGGAGCGCCGGTCTTCGGGGGACCACCCGGGTCCGCCGGGTGGACCGGCGGTTCCTCCCCGACCGGCACGCCCTCTTCCCGCAGAGCGCTGATGACCCTGGTCCGCAGCGTCGGCCCAGCGAGCACCAGGGGCACGCCGGCGAACAGCACCTCGGGGGCCAGGGCCAGGCGCTGGCGCTCGCCGCACCGCTCGCAGGCCTCGACGTGGCGCTGGGCGAGCTTGGCCGCCTCGGGGCCGAAGGCGGCCAGGCCCGCCCGGTGCAGGACGTCCTGCAGCTCGGGGCAGGAGGGGCGGCCGTCGTGCCAGAGGACGAAGCTGCGGATGGCGTCGCCCAGCTTGGCCTTCAGGCGGAAGAGCAGCTGGTGGGCGTTGTTGGCGGTGATGCCCAGCGTCTCGGCCAGCTCGGGAGCGGCCAGGCCGTGGCGGAGGTGGAGGTCGAGGATGCTGGCGTCGCGCTCACCCAGGGCGGCTGTGGCCGCCCAGAGCAGGTCGGCGCCCGTCCCCGACAGGGCGACAGCCGCGGCGTCGGGCGACGCCGCCGCCGCGTCCACCGCCGTCGTCGTCGCCTCGTCACCCAGGGCCACCGACCGACGCTCCTTCTCCAGGCGGTTCAGGGCCCGGTTGCGGGAGGCCCGCAGCACCCAGCCCCCGAAGGCGGCATGGTCCCGGAGGGCGGCGAGGTCCCGCCAGGCGGCCAGGAAGACCTCCTGGGCCACCTCGGCGGCCACGTCACGGTTGCGCACGATGCGGAAGGCCACGTCAAAGCACCGGTCGAACCAGCCGTCGAACAAGGAGGCGAAGGCGCCGCCGTCGCCGGCCAGCGCGGCGGCCACCAGCGCGGCGTCACCGAGCGCCCCATCCCGCACGATCTGGATCATTCCACGACCAGGACGGGCGTCCCGAGGGGGAGCAGGTCGGCCAGCCGGGTGACCACGTCGTTCGGCACCCGGAGGCAGCCGTTGGAGGCGGCGGTGCCGATGCTCTGCGGGGCGTTGGTGCCGTGGATGGCGATCTGGCCGTCGCCGCCGCCGAACTGTTCGAGCACGTCGGAGTGACCGGACAGGCCCAGGGCGAAGGGCCCGTAGGACGAGGTCGACGATTCGGTGTCGACCTTGTCGACCACGAAGAACCGGCCCAGTGGCGTGGGGGTCGCGGCGGTGCCGATGGCCACGGCGCTTTGGAGCACGGGCTGGCCAGACTGGAGCACGTCGAGGCTGCGCTCGGACAGGTCGACCCGCACCTCGACGGTCACGGTCCGCACCGGGACGCCGTCGGCCCTGATCCAACCGGAGGAGCCGTTGGGGCGGGTGGGCAGCAGGACGTTGAGCCAGCCGTCGGCCCGCCCGGTGACCACCAGGGCCCGGGCCGAGCCGAAGCTGGTGGTGGGCGG
>JBBSKY010000115.1:0-3902 GCA_038255915.1 Acidimicrobiales bacterium
CCGGCGATATGCGTGGGTGAAGCGCCCGATAACTCCGATCTCAGCGGCGACGACTCGACTGGCGACTCAGCTCATTGTGGGCCGGGCAAGCGGGCGGCGAAGGTCGGGCGCCGCCGCATCATCGAGCCTGGGCCGGCGACGCGGCCGGCGCGATCGCGCTCACCAGCCGAGATCCATGTCCGGCGCCTCCACCTCGAGGATTGGAGTGCGCTTTCGGCCTGGCTGGATGAACCTGGCGTGCTGGACGGCTTCGGCCACGCCGATGTGGACGTTGAGCTCGGTGAGGCGGTTGAGGTCGGGCTTGTGGTCGGCGTGCCAGTCCCGCCACCGGGCCAGCCCGGGTTGAAGGTGGTCTCGCCGGTGCTGGAGCTGTGACAGCCGGTGGGTGTGCTGGTCGATGCGACCGTTCAGGCTGTCGAGTCGCTGCTCGAGGTCGGCACGGCGGTCTCGGTGGAGGAGCCGACCCATGGGCCCCAGGCCGTTGAGCTGCCTCTGGCTGTCGTCTCTGGCGGCCTTGGCACCGGCGAGGAGGTGTCGGACGGCTCGACGTTCTTCGGCCAGCACCTCCAGTTCAGGCCGTGGGTCCGGGGGGCTGGCCGGCGATCGCGTGGCGCAGACGGTCTTGTTCGGCTCGAAGGACCGACAGGGGGATGCGCCGGTCGCCATCATGCTCTGCGGCGAGCTGCTGGGCGCCGCTGCGGGCGACGGCGGCTTGCAGGACCTGATCGGCGGTCGGGGTGAGCTCCCGGGCGTGACGGTCGAGGAGACGCCGGTCGGGGTCCTCGAGGTACAGGTGGTTCTCGGCTCGCCCGCGGCTGAGGGCGGTGTAGAGCTGCTCGCGATTCATGGCGTCGCCGACCACGACCCGGCAGGAGTCGACGGTGGCGCCCTGAGCCTTGTGGATGGTCATGGCGTAGCCATGGGTCAGGTGCCCGTCCTCGGCCTAGCGGAACGGCATCCCGACCGTGGCTCCTCCGGTGTTAAGGACTAGGACGTGGCGGTGGCCATCGATGGCCTGGAGGCGAGCCCGGGTCCCGTTGAGCAGGCCTGTCCGCGGGTCGTTGTGGAGGGCGAGGACCGTGTCACCGATGGCGAAGGGGCGGCCGCCGAGGACGATCTGGTCGGGGCCGACCTCGCCGGCATGCTGAAGGACGGCCCGGGCTCGGCGGTTGAGGTCGTCGACCTCGGCTCTGGTGCCAGCCAACATCAGCGCCTCACCGCTGAGCCTGTCGTGAGCCCAGGCGGCCACCAGCTCCTGCCGCAAGTCCGCCGGGCCGCCGGCGACGTGGACGCAGCCGTGGGCCTGGTAGGCGACGAGAGCGTGAGTGGGATTGCCGTGACGGAGGGCGGCCAGGGCCTGGCGCTCCCACGGCTCGGTCTGCCGGCGGTTGGTGGTGAGGGTGATGGCGCCGGTCCGGTGCTGAAGAGAACGGAGGGTGCCACCGGCATCGAGCTCGGGAAGCTGGCGGGGATCACCGATCAACACCACCTTCGAGCCACCCCGACCCGCGTGATCGAGGAGGCGAGCCAGCTGGCGGGTCCCGACCATCCCCGCCTCATCGACCACCAGCACGTCCCGATCACCCAGGACGAGCTCGGCCCGGTCCAGGCGGCCCAGCAGGCGGGTCATGGTCAGAGCCTCCATGCCGGCCGCCTCGTGGAGCTGGCGGGCCGTGCGGGCGGCCAACGCCGACCCGATGACCCTGTAGCCGGCCTGCTGCCACGCCTCGGCCGATGCGGCCAGCGCAGTGGTCTTGCCGGCGCCGGCCACGCCGATGACCACATCAACGCCGTTGCCCGACCCGCACAGGTGGCGGACCATGGCCACCTGCTCCTCCGCCAACAGGTCGTGGCGGCCGAGTACGGCCTCGAGCTGGTCGTGCCGCACGGTGCCGGCCTGTCCGCCCAGGCGGCGGGCGACGCCGTCGAGGAGGCGCTGCTCGGTGGCCAGCATCTCCCGGGTCGTCCACCGCCCCTCCCCGCCGTGGCCCGGGATCGGGCGGCCGTCGGCCCGACGGGCCATCGGGCCGCCGGCGGCCTCGAGGGCGATCACGTGCTCGCTGGCCAGGAAGCCGTCGGCCAACGCCAGGACGTCCTCCACCCGGCCACCGGCCGGGAGCCGGTCGCAGACCGCCTCCACCAACCGGCCGTAGGTGAACGTCGACCTGGCTGCAGTGACGCCGTCTGGGGATGCCAGCGCATCGAACAGCCTGGCCGCCTCGGGCGAGCCCACCACCGGCGGCGCCGTGACGGCGTGGCCCAACAGCCGGTCGAGCGACCGGGCGTCAACGCCCAACGCGGCCGCCTTGGTCTGCCAGCCGTCGAACAGCGACTGAGCCGTCGCCCCGCGCTCCTTGCGGCGGCGGGTGGCGTAGGTGGCGATCTGCGCCGACCGGGCAGACGACAACCCGCGGGCCTCCATATGCGCCGTGATCTGCTGGCGCCGGGTCGAGAACGCTTCCAGCACCGACCCGGGCACGCCCTTCACCTCGCCGATCCCGTTGCGGACCGGACCCCAATCCACCCCCAGCCGGCGGGAGAGCTCCCACCGCACCTGCGCCTCGTACAGGTGCCCCACCGGGCGGGCCCACGGGTACAGGCCCCGGGCGGCGTCCAACGCTGACCACCGCCCATCCGCCTCCGCCCGCACCAGGTTCGCCACCACCACGTGGGTGTGCAGCTGCGGATCCCCGGCCCGTGACGTCCGGTGCCGGAACGCCGCCCCCGCCAACCCCTCCCCCGCCACCGACACGCACCCGCCGGCGCCACGGTGTCCGACCGCGGCGCGGCCCTCGTAGAAGCCGAACGCCGACGCCACGGCCGCGTCGTGGGCGTTTCGCGTCTCGTTCGACACCTCCGGCGACCCCAACGCGTACAGCAACGACACCGACTTCGGCGCCGAGAACGTGGCGTCGAAACCGACCACCTTCGGCTGCACCCGACCGTCAGCCAGAGGCGCCCCCCGTAGCCGGGTCCTGATGGGACAGCACCCGGTCGAACTCGACCGAGCACACCTCGCCCTCCAGCCCGAGGCGGCGACTGGCCTGGCCCATCCACCGCCCCGGCGCCTCCTTCTCGCCCGAGTAGTACTCGTCCAGCTCCCGTGCCACCTCCTGCTCGTAGTACTCCTGCTGGCCGGCGGCCAGCTTCCCCAGGCTCAACACGGCCTGACCGCCCGCCCAGCGAAGTTGCGCGGCAACCGGCGCACTCCAAGTGCAAGTGCGTCAGTGATCTGGGCCATGGTCAACAGAAGGATCGGGTCGTCGGTCATCGTGCCGTCAGCCGATGTCGATCGGGGAGTCGGCGGACGGTCCGCTGGTCGTGCGCTTGAAGCGTCGGCTGGGCTTGGCCGGCCGGCGCTCGCGCAGGTCGAAGACGGCAGGCAGCTCGCAGGGACCAGCGTTGGCCGCCGGGATGTGGATGGGCCCGCCGGCCAGGGGCTCCAGCTTCTGCCTCGGGATGCGCTTCTGGCCGCCGACCAGGAGCACGGGGATGCCCTCACGACCGCCGGCGACGAGGAAGCGCTGCACCTCCTTGTAGGCGGTGGTCCGGCTGATCCGGAAGACCTCCGCCACCTCCCGCACCGTCAAGAAGTCGGGAAGCTCAGCCACCCCGCACCTCCACAGCTCGCGCTGCCGGGCCTCGAAGGAGCCGACAGCGGCCACAGCCACGGGGTCGGCAGACGGGTTGCATGCGGCCGTGGTACCACGGCCCCCTTTACAGAAACCTGACCAAACGGCCGTTTTCGGTGGTCAGATTCTTGGCTCTCCTGACGCTCGTGTGGGTGAGTGAAGCGTTTCAGGTGGCGGGCTGCTCGTGGGGCAGGGTGAGGGTGATGGGTCCGGCGGCGAGCATGACGAGAGCGAGGGCGGCTTTGGCGGAGTGGAACCCGTAGCCGCGGC
>JBBSKY010000116.1:0-3671 GCA_038255915.1 Acidimicrobiales bacterium
AGGCGGAGAGCGAGCGACGATGCACCGGCGGGAAACACGGTCAAGATGCTCGGCGTGGACGCACCCACCAAGCTGCTGGCCGCAGGGGCCGTGGGCGCCCTCGCCGCTGCGAACGCCCTGCACCCGCTGGCCACGAGGGGGACGGCCTCGTTCGCATCGTTCGCCGCCGGGGCGGTCACCTCGGAGATCCCCCTGATTCACGCCTCCGCCCACGGCCTGGTGGCCACGGGCCTGGCCGCCCGCAGCGGCCTGGCGACGGGACGGGGCCGGCTCGGGCTCGGCCTGACCGTGGCCACCTCCGCCGCCGCCGTGGCCCTGCACCGGGAGGCCCGCCGGGCCGGCCCCCAGCTGGAGGCGGCGCTCCTCCAGGGCCTCGGCCCCGCCTACCACGACGAGATCGTGCTGGCCCCCCGGCCTGAGGAGGGGTCGCAGAAGGTGAGCCGGGTGCCGGTCCTCCTGGCCACGTTCACCTCCCGGCGCCGGGCCCTCCGCCACGAGGACGTGCCCTACGGCCCCCACGGCCGGCGCAACCAGCTGGACGTGTGGGCCCGCCCCGACCTGCCCCCGGACCGGCCGGCGCCGGTCATCCTTCAGGTCCACGGCGGCGCCTGGGTGTGGGGCAGCAAGACCGGCCAGGCCTACCCGCTGCTGTCCCACCTGGTCGAGCGGGGCTGGATCGGCGTGGCCGTGAACTATCGGCTGTCGCCCCGCTCCCGCTGGCCCGACCACCTGGTCGACCTGAAGCGGGCGCTGCGGTGGGTGAAGGACCACATCGCCGACCACGGGGGCGACCCCGGCTTCGTGGCCGTGACCGGCGGCTCGGCCGGCGGCCACCTCAGCTCGCTCCTGGCCCTCACCGCCGGCGACCCGGCGTTCCAACCCGGCTTCGAGGACGCCGACACCGCAGTGCAGGCCGCGGTCAGCTTCTACGGGGTCTACGACTGGACCGGCACCCAGGGCGTGCGGCCCGACATGCTTCGGTTCCTCGAGCACGACGTCGTCCAGCGCAGCTTCGGTGACTGCCGCCATCTCTTCGTGGACGCGTCGCCTATCGAGCGGGCCCACGCCGGCGCCCCGCCGATGTTCCTGCTCCACGGCGACCGCGACGTGCTGGCCCCGGTCGAGCAGGCCCGCCGCTTCGCCCACCGGCTGCGGGCCGAGTCGCTGGCCCCCGTCGTCTACGCCGAGCTAGCCGGCGCCCACCACGCCTTCGACGTGCTGTCCTCGACCCGCACCCGGCACGCCGTGCAGGCCGTCGAGCGGTTCCTCGGCGTCGCCTACGGCCGCCACCGGGCCCTTTAGGACCCGGGGCGTACCGCGTGACGAGGGGCGCCGGCGGGACGCCCCTCGTCGGGTGCAACTTTGGGAGGATCAGGTGAAGCTGCGACGGCCGCCACGGTTGTTGACGGCCCGCCACACCAGCAGGGCGATCACCGCACCGATCAGCGACCCGAGGAACTGGGCCGGCTGCAGGGCGCCGTCCGCAGCGTCGCGGCCGAACAGGATGTAGCCCAGGAAGCCGCCGATGAACGAGCCGACGATCCCGAGCACGGCGGTGCCGAGGAGGCCCATCGGGTCACGGCCGGGCACGAGCAGGCGGGCGATCGCTCCGACGATCAGACCGACCACCAACAGGACGATGATGAACCAGATCAGCTCCACAGCGAGTCTCCCCTCGAGGTTGGTGATACCGCACCGAGACTTCCCGTCAACGGCCTCGGTGAACCCTCTGCGACGCGAAAACGGCGAATCGGCAGATCCGCTCACATGGCGTTGGCGAGGAACTCCTCGATGTCCGAGGGCCAGGCCTTGGTGGCGGCCAGGTCCTTGGCGATCCGCAGGTCGGACTGGACCATAGCGTCGGCCAGCGCCTGGGCCGTGGCCACCGGGTGGGAGGGGTCGCCCTCCCAGGCCAGCAGCAGGGTCGGGACGATGATCGAGCGGGCCTCCTCGGGGCGGGGCAGGTCGGAGCGGGCCGCGGCCCGCAGCAGCGGCACGAGGAGCTTAGGGTCCATGGCCTGCAGGTGACGGGCCTCGATCTCGCGGGCGTCGGCCCGGACCTGGGCCAGGAGGGGGGACAGCGGCCGGCGCCGCACCTCCTCGGCCAGGCGCCGCAGCCCGCTGGTCTCGGCCAGGTCGGCGTCGGCCTCGTAGAGGGCCGTGACCCTGGCCCGGTCGTCCCAGGCCGGCGGCGGCAGCACCAGCACCAGGGCGGCCACCCGGCGAGGCGCCCGCAGGGCGGCGTAGAGGGCGGTGGCCACGCCCATCCCGGTCCCGGCCGCCACGAACGGCCCCTCAGCGGCCCGCAACATGTCGTCGACCATCGCCGACCAGCGGTAGCAGCGCTCCTGGTACCCGCCGCTGCTGCCGCCGTGGCCCCGGGCGTCGTAGCGCACGACCGGCAGCGCGTCGCCCAGCTCCGAGCAGGGGAACAGGCCGAGCTCGTCCTCGTGCGCCATCGAACTGCACAGTCCGTGGGCCCAGACGAGGGGGTAACGCTCCACGGGAGACCGCCGCCCTAGATCGGACGGGTCTCGACGAAGCTCTCCAGCTCCTCGTCGAAGAGGTCGCCCATCTCCTTGATGTAGCCGAGGTGGCGGTTGGCCTCCTCCTCGTCGATCTTCTCCATGGCGAAGCCGACGTGGACCAGGACCCAGTCGCCGACCTCGATGCGCAGCTTGGCGTCGGTCAGCAGCAGGCCGACGTTGACCTCGCGCCGGACCCCGTCGACCGAGACCATGGCGCGGTGCTGGACGGGGTCGATGATCTCCACGATCTGGCCGGGGATCCCCAAGCACATGGCGCTGCCTCCAAGGTTCGTCGGGCTCGAACGAGGTCGCTCGGCCGCAGCCGAGGTTACCTCGGGTTGTCCGCCAACACCGGCGCACGGGTCGCCGCCGCCGGGGGCGCATCGGGGCGCATCGGGGCGCCGCTGTAACCCGGGGCTCGGCCGCGGCCCCACCGGGCCGAGGCATCACCTCCGCCGGGAACGGGTGCCCGCCACCGACCGGGTGCCGGCCCGGGCCGCCCTGGCGGCCCGGCCGCCACCCCCGGGCTCCGGCTCCACCACCGGCACCTCCACCGTGGCGGAGGGATCCGGTGTGGTCCCGGCGTCGCTGTCGGGAACCTCGGCGACGATGGGCTCGGCCGGCGCCTCGGCGGGCCGCGGGAGGTCGCGCTCGTCGGCCGGCTCGGCCTCGACGGGAGGGCGGGCGGGGGCCAGCCTGCCTGGGCCCGCCCTCCTGGTCCCCACCTTGGGCCGGGCGGTGGGGCGGTCGGCGGGCGCCGCCGCCCTGGCCTTGGCCGCCCTGGCCTTGGCCGCCCTGGGGGCGCGGGCCGCCGGGGTGGGCGGGGTGGGCGCCGCCTCGGGCGCCGGTGTCGCCTCGGTCGCCTCGGGTGCCGACACCGGTGCCGCCTTGGCCGCCTTCGTCCGGCGCCCGCTGACGGCCTTGGTCGGGGCCTGAGGCGCCTCTGCCTCGATCGGTCGGGCCCGGCCGCCCCTGGTCGTCCCGACCTTTGACGGGCGGGTGGAGGCGCCGCGTGCCGAGACGACCTTGGTGGCCTTGGTGGCCTTGGCCGCACTGGTGGCCTTCGGTGGGGCGGCGCCGGCCCCGACAAGCTTCTTGGCCGTGGTCACCTTCTTGGCCTTGGTCACCTTCTTGGCCTTGGTC
>JBBSKY010000117.1:0-3471 GCA_038255915.1 Acidimicrobiales bacterium
CCGGCGCCCGCATCCAGGAGGGCGTGGTCTCGCTCGCCTCCTACGGCGGCATCTTCCACCGCAACGTGCAGGCCTCGGGGGTGGTGCCCCAGATCTCGGCGATCATGGGCCCCTGCGCGGGCGGGGCCGTCTACAGCCCGATCATGACCGACTTCATCTCCATGGTCGACCAGACCTCGTACATGTTCATCACCGGCCCCGACGTGGTGCGGACGGTGACGGGGGAGAACGTCACCCAGGAGGAGCTGGGTGGGGCCATGACCCACGCCACCAAGTCGGGCGTGTGCACCTTCGTCGAGCCCGACGACAAGGCCTGCCTCGACGGGATCAGAACCCTTCTCGCCTACCTCCCGGCGAACAACCTCGAGGAGCCGCCCACCCTGGCCAGCGACGACGACCCGGAGCGTCGCTGCCCTGAGCTCACCGACCTGATGCCGGCCAGCCCCGACCAGGGCTACGACATGAAGAAGGTGGTGGCGTCGGTGGTGGACGACGGCACGCTCCTCGAGTACGCCCGCCACTGGGCCCGCAACATCGTGTGCGCCTTCGCCCGGATCGACGGCCGCCCCGTCGGGATCGTGGGGAACCAGCCCCTCCACCTGGCCGGCGTCCTCGACATCGAGGCCAGTGAGAAGGCGGCCCGCTTCGTCCGCACCTGCGACGCCTTCAACATCCCCCTGGTCACCTTCGTCGACGTCCCCGGCTTCCTGCCCGGAACGGCCCAGGAACAGGGCGGCATCATCCGCCACGGAGCCAAACTGCTCTACGCCTACTGCGAGGCGACGGTGCCCCGCATCCAGGTGATCACCCGCAAGGCCTACGGCGGGGCCTACGTGGTGATGAACTCCAAGTCGATCGGCTGCGACCTGGCCTACGCCTGGCCGTCGGCCGAGCTGGCCGTGATGGGCCCGAGCGGGGCCGTCGAGATCGTCCACCGCCGCGAGCTGGCCGAGGCCGCCGACCCGGCCGCCCGCCGGGCCGAGCTGATCGAGGCCTACACCGAGCGCCACGCCAACCCCTACGAGGCGGCCGAGCGGGGCTACGTCGACGACGTCATCGACCCGGCCGACACCCGCCGGGT
This sequence comes from Acidimicrobiales bacterium, assembly GCA_038255915.1. GTDB lineage: Bacteria > Actinomycetota > Acidimicrobiia > Acidimicrobiales > JAUJNH01 > JAUJNH01. Next base: position 1,082 of record JBBSKY010000117.1, read on the forward strand.
GCTGGTCCGCTCGCTGGCCTTCCTGCGCACCAAGCGCGAGGAGCTCCCCAAGCGCAAGCACGGCAACATGCCCCTGTGAGCCCAGGTGCGGGCCCCGAGGCAGCCGGCGGGACAGGACGGATCGACCGTGAGGGCCGGTCAACGGCGGGAAGCGCTGAGGTCGAACCAGCCGTGCTTGCCGCCATCGTCGCCGCCGTGGACGCCACATGGCCTCGAGCTGTGACCGATGTGCCCGTCGCCCCGCCCTCGCAGCCGGAACGCTGGCGCTTCAGCCGGCGGCGGTGGTTGATGCCGCCGGCAGCGCGCCGGCTGAGGTCCTGGTAGGCAGCCCGACGCTCAGGTGCCGCTTGTGCTGGGCGGGCTGGTGATGCCGTCGCCAGCCGTGGCACCGCCTCCGCAGCCAGCGGCAGCAACGGTCAGAGCAGCACCAGGGCGGCGGTCACGACGAGGCGGGCAAGGCGACGCTGCTGCACGACCGTCGAACCTGGCGCCTCATCTCGGAGTGGCCCCAAGAAGGGGGGTCGAGAGGGGGCAATCAGACGGTCTAGGGACGCTCGAGGCTCCGGCAGGTCAGGCGGGGCCACGACTCTCAAGTCTTGTTGTCGGCCCCTGACGTGCCCACCGCTACACCTGTTGCGGAATGCAGGAAATCTTTACAGGCGGGCCCTTGCGAGGTATCATCGTTCGTGGGCTCCAGCGAACCCAGCGCATCGTCGGCGGCCACTCCGAACCGGGTTGCTGACCTGCTTCCGGCGGGCACTTCGAGCTTGGCCAGGAACCGCCCCCCCAATCAGTGAGAGGCAGCCCCTAGTGACATCTCGTCGCGCAGATCCCACCCGTACCGGCCGCAGTTCTCCACGGCCCTTCAAAAGGCGAGCTCTTGTCGCTGGGGGGCTGATCCTGCCGATGTTCCTGGTGCTGGGCGGCTTCGCCGGCCAGGCCTCGGCCGAGAGCCCGACACCGCTAGAGACGACGGTGACCAGCGAGACGACCGCTGCGAAGGCGAAGGCCGCAGCGAAGAAGCCGAAGGCGGCGGCGGCGAGGCCGAAGTCAGCTGCGCCGAAGATCGCCGAGCCGTCGGAGACGACGGCCGAGGGGGCCCCTGAGCCCTCGGATGCCCCACCTGCCCCTACGAGGGTGTCGACGTCAAAGAAGCCGAAGCTGGCCACGGAGCCAAAGCTGGTGGAGCAGACCGAAGCCGTCGCATCAAAGGACGGCCGGAGGTTCGCGCTGACGGATCCCGTGACCACGCCCACGGCCACGGCGTCTGATCCTCCCCAGGAGGCGGCCCCGGTTGAAAAGGTGGGCACCGCCTCGACGGATCTGACGGAAGCCAGTCCGGCCATGCTCCCCGTCCTGATGAAAGTCGACCGCTCACTGAGGACCGTCGCCGTGGCCGCAGCGGCTCTTGAGCGGCTCGGCACGGCAGCGGACTTCGCGATCCTCGCGGGCTCGACCATCACGAACACCGGGGTCAGCACCATCGACGGGGACGTCGGTCTGCACCCTGGGCCGTCGGTGACGGGGTTCGCACCATGCACGGCCCCTGCGCCACCCAACTGCGTCGTGCTGACCGGAAACCTGCACTTGACCGATGAGGCTGCCGAGCAGGCAAAGGTCGACCTGGTCACCGCCTACAACAGCCTGGTGGGCCAGGAAAATACCTGCACCGCGGTGAACGTCGAGCTCGGCGGGACCACGCTGCTACCGGGCGTCTACTGCTCGCCCACCCTCCAGATCACGGGGACCCTCACCCTTGACGGCAACAACGAGGCAGACCCCGAGTTCATCTTCCTGACAGGGGCGGGCGGCAGCACCCTGGTAACGGCAGTCGGCAGCGAAGTGCTCCTCATCAACGGTGCCGACGCCTGCAACGTCTACTGGCAGGTTGGGAGCTCGGCGACGCTGGGAGCGGGCAGCTCTTTTGCCGGCAACATCTTGGCGAAGACGTCGATCTCGCTAGGCACCGGCGCCACCGTCGATGGGAGAGCGTTGGCCCAGAACGGTGCGGTCACCCTCGACAACAACACGATCACGGGGGGGACTTGCGGAGCCGTGGCACCTCCGCCGGTTGAGCCGCCGCCTGTGGTGGTGCCGCCGCCGGTTGTGGTGCCGCCGCCTGTGGTGGTGCCGCCGCCTGTGGTGGTGCCGCCGCCTGTGGTGGTGCCGCCGCCGGTTGTGGTGCCGCCTGTGGTGCCGCCGCCGGTGGTGCCGCCTCCGGTTGTGGTGCCGCCGCCTGTGGTGCCGCCGCCTGTGGTGCCGCCGCCTGTGGTGCCGCCGCCTGTGGTGCCGCCTCCTGTGGTGCCGCCTCCTGTGGTGCCGCCTCCTGTGGTGCCGCCTCCGGTTGTGGTGCCGCCGCCTGTGGTGCCGCCTCCTGTGGTGCCGCCTCC
>JBBSKY010000118.1:0-3051 GCA_038255915.1 Acidimicrobiales bacterium
GGGGCCACCGACGCCGTGGTGCTCGGCGGCGTGGCCTGTGAGCTGATGCACCTCGGATCGCTGTACCACGACGACGTGATGGACGACGCCGACACCCGGCGGGGCGTCCCCTCGGCCAACGCCAAGTGGGGCAACCTGGTGGCCATCCTGGCCGGCGACTTCCTGCTCGGGAAGGCCTCCGAGATCGCCACCGACCTGGGTGGCGAGGTCTCGGGGGTGCTGGCCCGCACGCTGGTGCGCATGTGCGAGGGCCAGGTGCTGGAGCTGTCCACCGCCTTCTCGGTGCACCGCAGCGAGGACCAGTACCTCCGCTCGATCGCCGGGAAGACCGCCGCGCTCATGTCGGCCGCCTGCCGCATCGGCGGGCTGGTCGGGGGGGCCACCGAGGGACAGGCCGACGGGCTCACCGCCTTCGGGTACGCCTTCGGCTCCACCTTCCAGGTCTACGACGACATCGCAGATCTGGTGCGCACCGAGGAGCAGCTGGGCAAGCCCGCCGGCCACGACATGGTGGAGGGCGTCTACACCCTGCCTGTCCTCCACGCCTTAGCCGACGGCGAGGTGGGGCCCGAGCTGGGTGACCTGCTGGGCGGCCCGATCGACGGCGCCACCCGCGACAAGGCCCTGGGCCTGGTGCGCGCGACCGACGGCGTGGCCCGGGCCATCACCGCCGGTCGCCAGCTGGCCGACGAGGCGGCGGCGTTCCTCGAGCCCCTTCCGCCGGGCCCGGCCCGCGATGCGCTCGCCACCCTGGGCCACCGCCTCCTCGACGAGGTCTCCTAGCCCTCGGCGAGCAGGGACCGGGGAGCGGGCCGGCCGGTGGACTACCGGCCACGGCCCCGTCGATCAGGCGGGCGGCTCGGGGACGGGGTCGGGCGAGCCCCCGAACACCTCGGGGCGCAGTGTCGGGAAGAGCAGGACGTCGCGGATCGACTCGGCGCCGGTGAGCAGCATGACCAGGCGGTCCATGCCGATGCCCAAACCGCCGGTGGGAGGCAGGCCGTGCTCGAGGGCACGCAGGTAGGGCTCGTCGACGGCCATGGCCTCGTCGTCGCCCTCGGCCCCCTGGCGGGCTTGGTCCTCGAAGCGGAGCCGCTGCTCGTCGGGGTCGACCAGCTCGGAGAAGGCGTTGCACAGCTCGCGGCCGGCGACGATGCCCTCGAAGCGCTCGACCATCCCGGGCTGGCTGCGGTGGTCCCGGGCCAGGGGCGACACCTCCTTCGGGTAGTCGCACACGAAGACGGGCCCCCACAGCTGGCTCTCGGTCGTCTTCTCGTACAGCTCGAGGATCAGCTTGCCCTGGCCGTAGGACTCCTTCCAGTGGACGTCGTGGTCGTCGCAGATGCCACGCAGCTCGCCCAGGTCCATCTCGACATCGACCTGCACGCCGGTGTGCTCGGCCACCAGCTCGACCAGGGTGGCCCGCCGCCAGGGCGGCGTGAGATCGAGGTGGCGGCCGGCGTAGGTGAGCGTGGTGGTGCCCGAAAGCTCGGTGGCCAGGTGGGCCACCAGGTCCTCGGTGAGGCGCATCATGTCGCCGTAGTCGCAGTAGGCGGCGTACACCTCGAGCATCGTGAACTCGGGGTTGTGGCGGGTGGAGAGGCCTTCGTTGCGGAACACCCGGGCGATCTCGAAGACCCGCTCGAAGCCGCCCACCACGAGCCGCTTGAGGTACAGCTCGGGGGCGATGCGCAGGAACAGCTCGATGTCGAGGGCGTTGTGGTGGGTGGTGAACGGCCGGGCCGCGGCACCCCCTGGCACCGGGTGGAACACCGGGGTCTCGACCTCGACGAAGCGCTGGTCCTCGAGCCAGCGCCGGGTGAGCGAGAGGGCCTTGCTGCGGGCCAGCATCCGGTCGCGCACGCCCTCGTTGGCCCACAGGTCGACCTCGCGCTGGCGCAGCCGAACCTCGGGGTCGCTCACCCCCCGCCACTTGTCGCCGAAGCCGCGGCGGGACTCGGCCAGCACCTGCCAGCGAGCCACCTTCACGCTCAGCTCGCCCCGACGGGTCTTGACCACCTCACCCTCGACCCCGATCCAGGTGCCGAGGGCCAGGCCGGTGAACCCGGCGAAGTCGTCGGTCCAGGCCGAGCCGGCGAACAGCTGCACCTCCCCCGTCCAGTCCCGCAGCGCCCCGAAGGCCAGCTTGCCCTGCTCCCGCCGCAGCATGAGCCGGCCGGCGACGGTCACGACCTGACCGCTCTCCTCACCGTCGGCCAAGCCCTCGTGCTCGGCCCGCACGGCCGCCGAGCTGGCCGTGGTCTCGAAGCGGTAGGGGACGGTGACCACGACCGCTGCAACCTAACCCGAGCCGATCTGCTGCGCCGCCGGGCTTCTGAGTGATCGGACCGGCAAGGGCAAGGCCCGGTCGCCGAAGCGATCGGGCCTTGCGCCTGTGTTCCTCGAGTGCTTCAGCGGGTCATCTGGCTCCTGGTGCTCTCGCCCCCGGACCTCTCAGCATCCGAAGATGCCGCAGAAGAAGTCCTCCAGGGCGTCGAGCACATCGCTGATGGCGTCAGCCGCCCAACCGGCCGCCTCCAGGATCCCCTCAACGATGTCCGAGCCCAGGTTGTAGATGGTCGCCAGCGCCTGGGCGATGGCGTCGAGCGCGTAGCCCGCTGCGGTCAGGGCATCGGCCGCCACCTGCGCTACCACCGCATAGACGGTCTTGAGGGCGTCCATCACCGTGTCGGCGGCATAGCCGAGAGCCTTCAACACCCCGGCCGCCGCGTCGGTCAACAGAGCGAAGGTGGTCCTCATCGCATCCAGGATCTCGTTGACCACGAACCCGACGGCCTGAAGGATCGCCGCCGCGCCCTGGGCGAGCTGCACAAAGACATCCTTGAGAGCACCGGCCACCTCATTGACGAGGAACCCAACCGCCCTCAGGATCTGAGCCGCACCCTGAGCCAGCTGCACAAAGACATCCTTGAGAGCACCGGCCACCTCATTGACGAGGAACCCAACCGCCCTCAGGATCTGAGCCGCACCCTGAGCCAGCTGGGCGAACACGTCCCTCAGAGCACCGGCCACCTCATTGACGAGGAACCC